>CAJQLP010000205.1 GCA_905479205.1 uncultured Luminiphilus sp. | reverse complement strand
CAGCAAGTAATGGCCAGATCGAACGCGGGCGAGGAGCTTTCCCCCGATGAGTATTCCCTCGCAGTAACAGCAAAGTTTGCAACAGGCCATCCTGATTTTGGTTGGATTAATGACGCTGTGGTGGTCGCGACCGGTGTGCAGCCCGGTTTCAGTCCGACTTATGAATTTTATTCGATCGGGTAATCGGGTTTGTTTGTAGTCCCCTCCAAAATCCCAAACGCTGGTTAGTGGAATTTCATGTGCCGGTTAATTGTGCTCTATCGCTCAGAGACCGCTTTTGGCCGATAGCTACCGGTCTGATGCTGGGAGATCAATATCCGCTTTCGCGATCATGTACTGAGCGCATGCTGACAAACTCGCCACATTGATCTCGGTTCGGGAAAAGTTCGGTTTCGGTGTCAGCGAGTTTCGGTAGCGGCGAAAACTGCTTACGATTCTTGCTTTTACAGCAGGGGTCGAAGCCATCTCCCCCATCCCCATAATCGATTAGTCGTAGTTTCAAGTCCTACTGGGCCCACCACTTGGCTGCGCTCGGTCGTTCACCGGCTCGAAGCAGTGCATCTCGAATTCACGGCTAACCCTACTGGGCCCACCATTATATTGACTCATCGATAAGTGCCAAAAGCACATGAGGTCCCAGCCCGACCCCTCCTAGCGCCCTCAGCCAGAGCGCCACATGAGGCATTGCCTCTTTTCGCTGTGAAGGAATTCAGTTCAACAGCACTAAGTCAGCGAGGACGCCTCTGATAAATTCGTGTTCTGAATATTTGCGTACACCCATTCAGAGTTGAACGCATATGAATCGTGCGATCATCTCAAACAGCAAACGGTTTAGGCTCGTTGGCGAATATTTCGCTAACTTTTAACGTGCGACTAAAGTAGCGTGTATTATTAATTAAACCAACTCCGCTACCCTTTTTTTTATGACTCCGCTTATCAATCTAGTGCTATTACTCATTAAGTGGCCGGTCGCCTTGCTGTCCGTTCTCGCGCTTCCTGCCGCGGCATTGACCCTAATTTGGCTCTTACTTACGGCATACAAGGAACCGGGCACAACAGCTTCCTTCTTAATGGGTGTGGGTATTTATTGGGTCTTGGACAAGCTTATTTTTGGTCGAAGAGACGTTGGATCTTGGTTTTCGACTTTCGAACACGAAATTACCCACTCCATCTTTGCTTGGGCGACACTGCATCGGGTTATTGGGCTCCACGTAACGGCACATAACGGGGGTCATATCCGCTATGTGGGCGGGGGTAATTGGCTTATATCTGTTTCCCCCTATTGGTTTCCGACGCTGTGTGTTCCTATCATTTTGTATGCCAGCGTATTCAGTGATCCCCATCCTGCTTGGGCTATCGCTCTCGGGCTAACTTTTATGTTTCATCATTTATCCACTTGGCGTGAAACCCATGCTGGACAGACTGACTTGCAGGAGACAGGCTTACTTTTCGCCTGGATGTTTTTGCCGACTGCGAATTTGGTTGCAGGTGGAACCGTGATTGCATTCGCATCGGGTAATACGGCTCTGGTAGTGCAATTTTATATACAGCTGAAGCTCAATATTGGAGATACTTTCTCGCTATTGAGTTTTTGAATTAGTCAAAGCGCCCTGAAAACGGTACGGCATAAGCTGTCGCGGGCCGTCGTTTAGGACTGAGCGAATATGGATAGCCTGCCCAACACAGTGGGGTGGGTTCTGTTTGGCCTAAGACCAAAATGCGTTGCCAAGGCCTGCTGATACTCAATCAATGCCGGGGCGAGCTGAAAGGCAATCTTCGCCCAACGGACCGTTTATTTACCATATACTTTCCCATCACCAGCACTGCCTCGAGCGGCTCGCCGAAACTACCACCTGCGTTGGCCCAGACGGCACGCGAATCGAGTTGCTTCAAGTTCATCTCGAGCAATGGCAGCCGTTTTTAGAGTAGAACATATCCATGACTGAGCCGATATGAGCGAACAAACAGCCGGCGTGCAAGCACTAACGCTGCACACTATTACGGAAGACAATTGGCAAGCCGATCTACGCGATAGTATCCGCTCGGCCAGTGCCCTCCTAAATGCCGTCAACCTAAGCGCTGACGATTTGGGAGAGCATGAACGGGCGGCATTGGAGTTTCCAATCCGCGTTCCACTGCCATTTGTGGCGCGGATGATACCGGGTGATCCTCATGACCCGCTGCTCCGACAGGTCATCACGGACCGCGCAGAGACACTGCCAGCAGCGGGCTTTACTGAGGACCCACTGGAAGAAGCTAACGCCAACGCGCTGCCAGGACTGATTCACAAGTACAAAAGCCGTGTGTTACTCATGCCTACGTCAGCGTGCGCTGTCCACTGTAGGTACTGCTTCAGACGCCACTTTCCTTATGCGGATAATCGTCTTGATGAGACAGCGCTGGCCAACATCATCAACTACATTAAGCAGAACTCAGAGATTAATGAAGTGATCTTAAGCGGCGGTGATCCGTTGATTCTTGATGATATTGCCCTGGACAAGCTCATGACTGTACTAGAGGGCGTGACACAGCTAAAACGACTGCGCATTCACACCCGCCTTCCTGTTGTTATTCCAGCGCGTTTAACTGACGTACTTGCAGAGCGCCTGCAAACGTCCTCGCTGAACACTGCCATGGTGATCCATTGCAATCATCCTGCCGAACTCGATGCTTCGCTGATACAGCGACTCCGTCAGTGGCGTAACCGAGGCATTACGCTGTTGAATCAATCCGTGTTGCTTAGTGGAGTTAACGACAGTGCAGAGACATTAGCGCAGCTAAGCGAGCGCCTAGATGACGCCGGCGTCTTGCCTTACTACCTCCATCTAACTGATCCCGTAGCAGGTACCGCGCATTTCCACACGGATGACACGCAAGCGATCGGTATTCATCGGGCGCTCCGCGCTGCCTTACCCGGCTATTTAGTACCCCGTTTAGTGCGAGAAATTGCTGGCGAAACCAGTAAACGCGTTGTGAGCTAGCGCGCAGGATGCATGAGCGAAAAGCCGTGACTCAGAAGGGGATAAAACACTTGCGTTTTACCCGCTAGCCAATACAGTCGTTAACAACTCATAAAGGAAGATAAAACAATGTTTCAGTACCCACTGACAGGTTTAGTCACTCTCTTTTGCTTGCTGGTTCTTTTCTGGGTCACCGTCATGGTCGGCAGAGCGAGAGGAAAGCATGGTGTTAAAGTGCCTGAGATGACAGGTCCAGAGCCGTTTACTTACGCCGTAAGAGTGCACCTAAATACGATTGAAGGTCTGATTTTGTTCTTGCCGGCGCTATGGCTTTTTGCGCTGACTGTTTCAGATATGTATGCCGCTATTGCCGGCGTTTTTTACCCAATCGGGCGGATCATCTATGCACTGGGTTACTACAAAGAGCCCAGCAAGCGAGAACTCGGATTCACCATAGGACTGCTATCAACACTGGTATGCCTAGTGGGCACAGGGTACGGATTAATTGCGATTCTAATGGCCTAGAAACCACAGCCGCGCGAATCAACGATAGACACTCCGCCATCCATCCGAGCGTATTATGAACAGAATAGAAAAACTCAAAAATGACGTATACAGTTTTGAAGAGCTAGACACGCTCGAGAAGAACGCCATTAAATTACGCGACGAGGAAACCCTAGGGTTAATCATTCGTAGCCGCGCTTCAAAGAAAGCCAAAGGTGAGACACCCAAAAGCACTGTGGGTGCAGATGGAAAACCGTTGACCAAGCGGGGGCGTCGGGACGAGAAAGCAAAGAACCCAACTGGCAAAAGCTAGCAAATAAAAAACGGGCTTAAAAAATGAAGATAGCATCTCGAGTACTAACCTACCTGCTAGGTACACTTCTGGCGCTGGGCGCCGCATCTCCCGCTTTCAGTAAAGACACCGTTGTAAGTCGCGTCCAGACGTCAGTCGCACCATCGCAACCTACCGCTGGGGGCACTTTTGTCGTTTCAACGCAACTGTTTGGAACGACCGGCAGACCGTGCATCACTACTGTAACTGCCACCGTTGCGGGTATCAGCCAGACACGCAACAACGTGCGAATTCATTCGGGTCAGCCTGCGGGGCTCACTTTTAGTTTCTCGTTAGCTAGCCTAGCCGGCGGAACCGACCTAACGCCGTCGATCACCTGGAATGGGTGTGGCAACGGTAGCTCAAATACCATTTCTGGCGGAGGCACGCCGCCGACAGTTCAACCTTCGCCAACCCCCGCACT
>CAJQLP010000204.1 GCA_905479205.1 uncultured Luminiphilus sp. | reverse complement strand
GACTCCTTTCGCCTATCGTGGACAGCGAGAAAAACGAGCGTCCTTGCTTGCTCGCGAAAACATGACGTTAGCTATGGCGTTCTCATGGCGACTTTTTCAAAAACCTGAGCGCCGTATCTAACTATTTTCGCGCTGCTTAGTGCATCTCTCAGATCGTGCTTTTTTTAAGTTCTATCGATAGCCCGTTTTATTATTGGCAGTCACGAATTTCACCGCTAAACTCCCGCCCTCTCCGAACTTTATTTGATGACTAAGTGGACGCGAGCCCATGAACACAGCCGAAACTTTTGCCCCACTGCCCGATGTTCTCGAGCCTCGATGGTGGACAGGCACGCCTGCACTATCTCCTGAAACGTTTATTATTAACGGCAATGAGTACCGCACTGCAGGCGAGCCACTCGAGCCGAGCGCAGAGCTCGAAGCACGTATGCAGGCAATGTTCGATGAAGTAGGTCTTGTCTATCTGATCAACACGGGTCTTGAAGACCTACAAGGTATGCGCACGATTGCGTCACAAATTGTGAAAAACCAGCGCCAGTACGAGGGCGGCGCAAACCCGCGCAAGCCTATTGAGAAAAACGTTTACGAAGTTGGCGCGCCTTTAGAAGCCTGGCTGCATTACCACCACGAAATGGCCTATATCGGCTCCAGCACCAAAATGGTGAGCTTTCTTGCACACAAGATGCCAGAAACCGGCGGCTTTACCTACGTCTCCGATAACTGCCAAGCCACTGACGCCCTGCTCGCAACGCCCTTTGGCCAAAAGCTCAAAACACTTGGCCTGTGCTATCACCGAGATTTGACCGATCGCGATAATTTTGTCGATAAACTCGACATCGGCGTTTACAACCATTGGCAGCAGTCTTTTATGACTGAAGACCCAGAAGAGGCGGCTGCCGAAGCTCAGCGACGGGGGCTCTCTATCGAATGGGGCCCAGACCGCTTACTGAAAACGCGTTTTTATATCTCTGCATTTGAATACTTCCCTCATCTGGATCGCAACCTACTTTTTAGTAGCCTCGCAGATGATGGCATGTGGTTTGATACGTGGCCGCTGGTTCAACACCTGCCAGCATCTGAGCGACCGCTAAAATTAACGTTTGGCGACGGCACTGAAATGTCCGCTGAAGAAAAAGCGCTGTTCTTAAAAGTCTACGATGACTACGGTATACCGATCCCATGGCAGGTCGGCGATATCGCTATTATCTGTAACTACCGTTTTGCGCATGGACGCCCAGCTGTTCACCTACAAGAAGGCGAGGAGCGAGAATTAGGTGTACTCATTGGTGAGTCATTTGATCGGGTCGAAGCGCGAGACGGCAAATGGCAAGCGTAAGCAGGCGCAACTAAAGATTCTTCGAATGCGTTAGCCGAGAGCTGCAAAATAATGGGCTCGCGGGGCTTAACGGCAATCTGAGATCGCCGCGAGGATTTAAATGCGTTCTTTTGCACCCAATACTTGCGTTTAACGCTTACCCCGTTAGACTGCAACGCGTTAACGATAACGCTTGGCCAGTCCGCTGATTGCTTGTGGCCCAATCCACGTCTGCAGCTCGGGAAAGGCCACATCTCAATGTCTAAACTGCCGTTAGAACATCGATTTCTAGACCTCTCTGACTATGGCCGTGCTCCAGCGCGTGTTATTGCTAACGCTTTTAAAAACACTGCAATCACACCCATCCACGTCACTATGATGTTTATTGTAGCGGGCGCGGTTGCCATTGCTTGCATTTTGCTTGAACAATTCTGGCTTGCGGCATTTTTCCTCATCGTGAAATCGATACTCGATGCGGCAGATGGAGAGTTGGCGCGAGTAAAGCAAACGCCCTCCTACACCGGACGTTACTTTGACTCTGTCTCCGACATCCTTCTGAATTTTTGTTTCCTTTACAGCATTAGCTACACCACCCAGGGCTCGCTTTTGTGGGTCGCTATCGCTTTTATGGCCATGCAGTTGCAGGGCACGCTATACAACTACTACTACGTAATTCTACGTAACAAAGTAGATGGCGACACTACCAGTCGCGTATTCGAGGATAAACCACCGGTTGCGCTCACGGGCGAAAAGCAAAGTACCGTTGACAGATGGTTCTGGACCTATACTTTTTGTTACGTCGCTTTTGACAAGGCCATTTATTGGTTGGACCGGAACGCGGAGCAGGCCCACTGCTATCCGAAGTGGTTTATGACTTTGGTATCGGCATTTGGACTAGGGTTTCAGTTGTTAATTATCAGCGTGATGTTGTGCCTAGGCCTTGCTGAGCACGTTGTCGCTTTTCTGATCGGCTATTCAGCCTTGATATTCGTCTTTATCGGCATTCGCCAATATCTGAATCGCGCCACTGACGCACAACAATACCATTAAACACTCACGTCAATACCAACGGCGAGACTAGCACCGTATCCGAAATTCACGGCCACCAGCGACTGTGATGACGGTGGTGGTGGTAGTGGTAGTGGTGGTAGTGGTGGTAGTGGTGGTGAGAATAGTGGCGAGGCGGC
>CAJQLP010000203.1 GCA_905479205.1 uncultured Luminiphilus sp. | reverse complement strand
AAGTCGATTTACAAGAAAATCGACGTCAATTCGCAAGCCGATTTGTTTACCCTTTTCATCAATTCTATGCCCTACATTGGTGAGGCGCAGGGTAACGATCCGCTCTCGGTGTATATGGAGTGAGCAAGCCTCCTCCTCCGGTCCACTGCTAGCAATTACCCATTATGGGCATTGCCTCCTAAAGCAAGTAAACGCATGCTCCGCACCTTATATTGTCAACGCTGAGGACGTATGCGTCGCGAAATCGAACTGTTTCTCCAAGCCTATCCCGATGTTTCTATGATCGAGGCGCTTATTACTGACTGCAATGGCGTTGCGCGCGGAAAGTGGATCCCCCGTGGAAAGATCCAATCGGTACTGGATAATGGCTTGAAGCTACCCAAATCAGCTTTAGGCTTGGACATTTGGGGGCGAGATATTCCCGAGCTCGCGTTTCAAACAGGGGACATTGACGGTTACTGCATGGTTGTGGAGAGCTCTCTGCGGCCAATGCAAACTATTCGCGGCGTTGACCAAGGTCAGCTCATCATGACCATGTTCAATGAAGACGAGTCGCCTTTTTTAGGCGATCCTCGGCAAATTCTTGCGCAAATCGTGAAACGCTTTGAAGACAAGCAGCTTCGTCCATGCATGGCCGTCGAACTCGAGTTTAGTTTGCTACCCGACCCAGGTCATGACAGACCGCTGCGGGAGGCTTTCAAAGGACGAGAATCGCTAGGCGGAAACCTCTATGCCCTCGATGAACTCGACCGGCATGCAGAAATGCTAGAGACCCTGCGGGCGGCTTTCGAAGTACAAGACCTGCCTTACGAGGGCATTATTAAAGAAGCAGCACCCGCGCAATTCGAAATTAATATGGCACACAGCGACAATGTGCTAGAACTCGCCGATAAAATTATACGGATGCAGCGTGCCGTTCGTATGGTCGCCGCCCGTTTCGGTATGATCGCGAGCTTCATGCCCAAACCTATGGATGATGAAGCCGGCAACGGCATGCACGTTCACTGCAGCTTACTCGACGAACAAGGCGCTAACGTCTTTAACAATGGCGGCGACGAAGGCAGTAAGTTTTTACAGCAGGCCATCGCTGGATGCCTCGAGGTAATGCCTGACTCTATGCTGATCTTCGCGCCAAGCTTCAATGCTTACCGACGTTTTCAAGCAGGCAATCACGCACCCACTCTGCCAACATGGGGCTGGGACAACCGAACAACCGCGCTTAGAGTCCCTGCTGGTCCGCCCGCGGCAAAACGCATCGAACACCGCGTCGCAGGTGCCGATGCTAACCCTTACCTTACGTTGGCCGTTGTACTGGCGGGCATCTTGCATGGCTTAGAGAAAAAATTGAAACCTCCACCCGCCATCATAGGTAACGCATGGGCCCAAGAGCATGCGGGCGAACTACTACCTACACTGATGAACGACGCGATCGAGCGCTTTAGCGCTTCAGAGTCGATGCAGACTTATCTGAGTGAAGAGTTTCAAGTCATCTTCACCAAAACTAAAAGACAGGAGCTCGATGAGTTCCAGCGACGAGTTACAGACTTTGAAATCGAGAGCTACTTGCGCGGCTGAGCGCTCAGAGCCAAACTGACCCTTAGGTCGCAGTTATGCGTATAGATAGTTAGTCAATCGAGGGGACAATCCAATGTCAGAACTTTATACATTCTCCGCCCACACCGCGGGCGGCGACGAAGTCGCGCTCAGCGACTATAAAGACAAGGTATTACTGATCGTCAACACCGCCTCAAAGTGCGGCTTCACGCCTCAATATGATGGGCTCGAGCAACTGCAGAAAGACTTTCATGGCGAGGGCTTTGACGTGCTTGCCTTCCCCTGTAACCAGTTTGGCAAACAAGAGCCCGGCACCGAGGAACAAATCGTTGAGTTCTGCACCATGAATTTCAACACGTCGTTCCCGCTGTTCGCGAAAATTGAAGTCAATGGCGGCGACGCTCATCCCTTGTATGCTTGGCTCAAAAAACAAGCGCCGGGAGTGCTCGGCACGGGCGCCATTAAGTGGAACTTCACCAAATTCCTTGTGGATCGTCAGGGCAATGTCATCAAACGCTATGGCAGCAGCACGACTCCCGCAGCTATCGCTAAAGACATTAAAGCGCTGCTTTAACAGAGCGCGTTGATTAATGCTCTCGGGTCTCCCTAAACCGAATGTCGGGCCACCGCTCCTGCATCAGCGATAGGTTGACTCGAGTCGGTGCTAGGTAAGTGAGATAACCGCCACCGTCTTCAGATAGATTATCGGCCGCCTTCTTGCGAAATTCATCCAATTTACGCGGGTCATCGGCTTCCACCCAGCGAGCCGTATAGACATTGACTGGCTCATAAATAGCCTCAACCTTGTACTCATCATTCAAACGATATGCGACAACGTCGAACTGCAATTGTCCAACCGCCCCTACAATTAAATCTGTTGAGTTGAGTGGCGAGAAGACTTGGGTTGAACCCTCTTCTGAAAGTTGCTGCAAGCCTTTTTGCAGCGCTTTCATTTTCATCGGGTCTTTAAGTCGAATACGTCTAAACAACTCAGGGGCAAAATGCGGAATACCGGTAAAACGAACGTCTTCTCCCGTCGTGAAAGTGTCGCCTATCTGGATGGTGCCGTGGTTATGCAGTCCGATAATATCGCCCGATACCGCCTCCTCCACTAACACACGCTCACCCGCTTTAAATGACACCGCGTCGGCTATTTTAATATCTTTACCGGTACGGGTATGACGCATTTTCATACCCTTGCTATACCGGCCTGAGCACACTCGGACAAACGCAATTCGATCGCGATGTTTTGGATCCATATTCGCTTGAATTTTAAAAACAAAGCCAGAGAAATCGCTCTCGAAAGCACTGACCTCGCGGCTGGTGGTTTGACGTGATAACGGCTCTGGCGCCCACTCAACGAACTTATCTAGCATTTCACGAACGCCAAAATTACCAAGCGCCGTTCCAAAAAATACGGGAGTAAGCCGGCCTGCCAAAAATTCCTCTATTTCGAATTCATGGCTAGCGCCGCGGACTAATTCAATTTCTTCACAAAAACTGTCGTACTCATCGTCGAGCAGTGCCCGTGCTTCGTCCGAGTCCAAACCCTGAATTTGCTCATCGGGCGGTAATACAGAGTTGTTACCTTGCTCAAAAACATGAATAACATCGGTGTAGAGGTTATACACGCCCTTCAGGTGACGCCCCATACCCACCGGCCAGTTAATCGGAGCGCCTGCAATACCCAGTACTTCTTCAATTTCATCGAGTAATTCGATGGGGTCGCGAATATCACGGTCGAGCTTGTTTACGAAACTGACAATGGGTGTGTCGCGCAAACGACAAACGCCCATTAACTTAATCGTTCGAGCCTCGACACCCTTCGCGCCATCGATCACCATCAACGCGGAATCGACCGCGGTTAATGTACGGTAAGTATCTTCCGAGAAATCTTCGTGTCCAGGGGTATCCAGCAGATTGACCGTTCGATCATGATAAGGAAACTGCATAACAGACGAGGTTACGGAAATGCCTCGCTCTTGTTCAAGGGACATCCAGTCGGACGTCGCGTGAGGTCCGCGCTTACCTTTCACCGAACCCGCGATCTGGATTGCACTACCAAGAAGCAGCAGCTTTTCGGTAATAGTCGTCTTACCCGCATCGGGGTGGGAGATGATGGCGAAAGTACGCCTTGATGCAATATCGCGCGCTAGCTCAGACATGTTGCCTCCTTGTGGGAGCGCGATTATGCCATCGCTCAGCCTTCGAGTGACGGTATAACGCTAGAAAGAGCTTGTTGAAATGTCGCAGATTCTAACAGTTTAGCTAGAGAAGCCTTGACTCCTACTTCACGTAGCCCCTGCCGACCTGGCTTAAGGTTGCTGCAGCTCGCTCTCTAAGCTTGCGAGAAGCTGCTCTCCAATCAGCGACATATCTAGTCTCTCCCGATCGATAACCGATGCAAGAGAAATTACCTGCAAACCTTCATAACCACACGGATTTATACGCTGAAACGGCTCTAGGTCCATATCTACGTTTAGCGCGAGACCATGATAACTGCACCCTCGACTGACCTTGAGGCCCAGCGACGCTATCTTCTTTCCCTCAACATAAACACCCGGCGCCTTGGGATCAGCCGCTGCATTCACACCATAAAGCGCCAGAAGATTAATTATCGCGCGCTCTAAACGGGTGACCAATTGGCGCACACCGAGCGACGCTCGCCGCAAATCCACTAGAACGTAAGCGACCCACTGCCCAGGCCCGTGGTAAGTGACCTGTCCACCGCGATCTATTTGAACGACTGGAATATCTCCCGGGGCGAGTAAGTGCTCAGCCTTTCCCGAGATTCCCTGGGTAAAAACAGCGGGGTGTTGCAACAACCACAATTCATCAGGCGTCGTTTCATTGCGCTCCAGAGTGAAATGCTTCATAGCGTCAAACGCAGTCACATAATCA
Organism: uncultured Luminiphilus sp.; assembly: GCA_905479205.1. Lineage (GTDB taxonomy): Bacteria > Pseudomonadota > Gammaproteobacteria > Pseudomonadales > Halieaceae > Luminiphilus. The sequence goes on along the minus strand of CAJQLP010000203.1, from coordinate 16,905 downwards.
ACGGTGCCTAAATAACATTTCTTCATTGTTTAAATGACCATGGAAACTAATCCAGTAGCCATAAGATCCTCGTGCAAGGATTCCAGCTGAGTCACGCCCGTTGCTTCAATCGTAATAGTCATCGAGACAAATTTTCCGCCAGAGCTCGACTTAATTCGTATCGTCGTAGTATCAAATCCGGGCGCGTGGCGCTCGAAGATTTCAAGCACCAAGGGGTGTAAGCGCTCATCTGATCGACCAAGCACTTTTATGGGATAGCTACAGGGAAACTCAATTTTCGGTGGCTCTTGCTCAACCATTAAGACTCTCCGAATAAACCCGACAACCAGAGCAAAAAGGTATCCCACAGACGAGCAAAGAACCCTGATTCAGACACATCATTAAGAGCGACAACAGGCCGCTCGGCTAGCACATCGCCATCAATGATGACTTTCAGCGTTCCGAGAGGATCACCACGGTTAATTGGTGCCAGCAACGGCTCGTCAAACACCGTCTCGATACTGGGCTCTTTGTTACTACGTGGCACTGTTAATATCAGCGGCTCAATGACACCGGCGTCGACCCTATCGGTAATCCCTTTCCAGACACGAAGCTGGCCAAGGGATACTTCGGGCGTGACGGGTTCAACGGTCTCATAAAAACGGAAGCCGTAATTGAGCAGTGAGCGCGTTTCTGCCTTGCGGCTTCGTGTACTTTGGCTTCCTAGAACCACCGAGATAAGCCGCATTCCGTCACGCTGAGCGGATGCGACTAAGCCATACCCAGCGACGCTGGTATAGCCGGTCTTCAGACCATCGACACTCGGATCTTCGCGCAGGAGCAAATTCCGGTTGAATTGTTTAATGTCATTGTAAGTGTAGGATTTCTCGCGGTACACCTCATATCGATCAGGATGGTTACGGATTGTTGCAGAAGCCAAGGTAGCCAAATCTCGCGCCGTAGTAAGATGTTCGGGGTCAGGCAGACCGTGGCTGTTGACAAAGAATGTCGACGCCATTCCCAACTCTTGAGCATAATTATTCATCATGCCGGCAAAGGCCTCTTCACTGCCTGCGATGTGCTCGGCAATGGCAACAGTCGCATCGTTGCCGGAAGAGATGACAATACCTTTCTCAAGCTGGCCCACAGTGACTTCCTTACCAGGCTCAATCCACATCAAAGAAGAGCCTCGGAAAGTCGGGTTCTGTGACCACGCCGTGCGACTCACCGGCACGACATCGTCCAGTGATAAACGCCCTGCATCGATCTCTTCAGCCAGAATATAAGCCGTCATAAGTTTTGTAAGGCTTGCAGGGGGCAGACGCTCGTCGGCGTTTTGCTCGACCAAAACGCGTCCGGTGGTAGCGTCCATTAGCAGATATGCATCGGCGTCAATCGTCGGAGGGGCAGGCACAATAGAAGCCGCGAAAGCCGGCACACTCATGAACATCAACAAAACGAAACGCAACATCGACTTCCTCACGGTAATAAATCGGGGTGGTGATGGTATCAGCAGGCCTCTAGCTCCCGCAAAAAACATCCTGGTGTTAAGGTAACGGCTGGCCTGAAGTTAGACCAGATCTAATGAGTATCGCCTGCGCTTGCCGAAGATCTTGCTCAGACTCAAAGGGGCCTGCGCGTAATCGATACAACGTACCCTGACTTGCATCGACAGGGCTTATTAAAAGCGGAGCGTCGACGACTTTCTCGGCGTGGGCCATCAGCTCGAGTGCAGCCGCTCGATCTCCAAAAGCACCCAGCTGTAAAAATCGGTAGCTACCCTCGGATTGCCGCCGATCATCGACGCCCTCAACATCGATAGCCTCAACCCGCACACGGGTAGTACCTTTATCAGCAAATCCTAATTTAATCGCGGCGCCATAGGACAGATCGATAATTCGATCGGGATGAAACGGGCCTCGATCATTCACCCGAAGTGTCATTTGACGTCCATTGGACAGATTGGTAACTCGCACGTAACTCGGTATCGGTAGTGTCTTGTGGGCGGCAGTAGGAGCATAGACATTAAATACCTCACCATTGGATGTTTTCTTGCTGTGAAACTTCAGCCCATACCATGAGGCTATACCCTCCTCTCGATACCCTGCAACAGACGGCAGAATGTCATAGGTTTCACCGTTGACCGTATAAGGACTGCGATTGCCCGCCGCCAGAAGCGGATCAGGCCTAGGGACTGCATTAGGAACCGCAGCAGCGTTAATCGGTGGCGGCGTAGAGTCGGCAATAGGCGTGGCTAGAGAGCATCCCGTTAAAACTAAAGAACATCCCGTTAAAAAGAGTGCTGCGAGTGATGCCGATAGCTTATTAAACAACGGCTTACGCTCCAGACAGCGCTTGCTCGATTGCCTGGCTCAATTGCCAAACACTCAGCGCGTACATGGCGCTGTGGTTATACCGAGTAATGACATAGAAATTAGGCAAGCCTAACCAATATTCCGGACCTTGCTCGCCCTCTAACTTCATTGGGGTTGCAGGGTAACTCACGTCGGTTTCTGACAGTGGCGCCACACCCATCTCAGCAAGCTCCCCAACGGTAAACTGAGGCTTCAAACCGCCATTAAAAATAGCCGAATCAGCTTTTTCAGCGTTGGCTGCGACTACCACGGGTTCACCCTGCCGCCAGCCGTGCGCTTTAAAATAATTAGCAACGCTGTATATCGCATCCTGAGGGTTAGTCCAAATATCAGCGACACCATCGTTATCGAAATCGCGCGCATAAGACCGATAGCTCGATGGCATAAACTGGCCGTACCCCATTGCCCCGGCATAAGAACCTTTTAAACCTAGCGGATCCTTACCTGACTCGTACGCGAGAACGAGAAAATGCTCGAGCTCCTGAGTAAAAAACGGTGCACGCTTCGGGTAATCAAATGCCAACGTAGTTAAGGCATCGACAACTCGATAGCTGCCACTGATTCGGCCGTAATACGTCTCGACGCCGATGATGGCTACTAATACAGACTTAGGGACACCGGTTTTAAGTGATACTGAAGCCAATGTTTCAGCGTGCTCGCGCGCAAAACTCACACCACCCGCAATTCGCTTATCGGTCACAAAAATTTTGCGGTATTCGTGCCAAGGCTTGGTCTTCTCAGCGGGCCGTGAAATAGCGTTCAAAATACTTTGTTTTTTCTCTGCAGCAGCCAATACATCTTCAGCCCATTGACGATCGACACCTTGCGCCACTGCAGCGTCAATGACTAATTGGGCTTCCGGGCGGTCAACGTAATCTCCTGCAGCGCTGCTGGCAACTTGAAACAGCATAGCCAAACCCAATGTCGCAACTGTCTTTCTTTTATTCATCCACATATCACTCAGAACCTCTTAATATCCAATGGTTCCAGCACTACCAATATTTAGGCAGACACCGCTAACTTTTTATCACTCGCTTCTCGGTACTGATTGCCATCAAAATACCAAAGCCCAGCATTAAGGTAACCATTGATGTGCCGCCAAAACTGACTAACGGCAAAGGCACGCCCACGACCGGCAGAATACCTGCAACCATCCCCATATTGACAAAAACATAGACGAAAAAGGTCAATGTGATAGCCGATGCAAGCAAGCGACCAAAGCTAGACTGCGCGTTTATGCTGATCCAAAAGCCTCGCACGATAACAAGAAGGTACAAAGCGAGAAGTATCAACACGCCCCGCAGTCCAAATTCCTCTGCAAGCACGGCAATAATAAAGTCGGTTTGGCTCTCTGGTAGAAAATCCAAGTGTGATTGAGTGCCGGAAAGCCAACCCTTACCTTGCCAACCACCCGAACCAATAGCCGTCTTCGACTGAATAATATTCCATCCAGCGCCCAATTTATCTGACTCCGGATCCAATAGCGTCAGCACTCGCTGCTTTTGATAGTCCTTCATCAAAAACAGCCAAGCGGGCCAAACGCTGGCAACAAACAGTACAACTGCGGCGGCAATATATAGCCAGCTGACGCCGGCCATGAAAATAACAAATAAACCGCTAGCAGCCACCAGTAGCGAAGTTCCCAAATCTGGCTGTATAACAATCAACGCTGCAGGTAACACTACCACCAGTAGTGAACCAAGCAGAGGCAATGGCCTCGGAGGAATACTGTAGCGGCTATACCACCAAGCAACCATCAACGGCATCGCCAGCTTCATCAGTTCCGAAGGCTGAAACCTCACCACGCCCAAGCTTAGCCAACGCTGAGCACCCTTAGCGCCTACACCCACCAGTGGCACCGCGACGAGCAAGCCAAGGCCCAAGAAGTAAATTATGGGCGCCCATCGACGGTATGTTTCGACTCGGAACTGGGCGACGACCAACATGGCGACAAGCGCAACCATCTGATTTCTACCTTGTCGTCCAACCGTGCCCCAATCAGCGCTCGACGCGCTATAAAGAACGACCAGACCACCCACCATAAGTATCAAGAGTGGCAGCAGCAGCATTAGATCGAGGTGAAGCCTTTCAGCAAAGGTTTTTCCGCGGGCTAAATCGCGATGGCTATCGTGTAATACACGCTCATAATCAGCCATCATCACTCTCCTCAGCGTTACTAGCACCTAGCAACCAGGCGTCCATAACCTTGCGCGCTACAGGATAGGCTGCACTACTTCCGCCGCCATTTTCCGCCAGCACAGCAACCGCAATGCGCGGCTGATCAACCGGTGCAAACGCAATGAACCAGCCGTGATTACGATGGCGTTCATCGATTTCATCTTCATCGTAAACCCCATCTTGCGCAATCCCAATGACCTGAGAGGTTCCGGTTTTCCCCGCGACGGTGTACGGGAGATTACGACCGATTGCTGCAGCCGTACCCCGACGGTCATGGACAACATCCATCATGCCCGCAATGACCGCAGACCAATGGTCATCGCTGGCCATTACTTTGGGACGACTTACGCCTTCCACGGGCAAATCGCCTATGCGGCGCACAATGGAAGGTACGAAACTATCACCGCGATTCGCCATTACCATCGTTGCTTGCGCGAGCTGCAAAGGTGTAGCGAGCATGTAGCCCTGCCCAATACCGGCACTTAAGGTTTCACCAGGGTACCAAGGCTTATCAAAACGGCTTCGCTTCCAACGAGTGCTCGGTAAAATACCCGGTTGCTCACTGGTAATATCCAAACCCGATCGCACACCAAAACCGTAAGGTTCCAAAGAGCTCGCCAAATCGTCGATTCCCATACGACGCGCCAAATCGTAATAGTAGACGTCGCAGGATTCCGCGATCGCCATCCGCAAATCAACGTTCGGCGCGTGCCCCGTGCCTCTGATCCGAAGAATCCAATCACGGTAGCGACGGCTGTCGCCAGGTAATTGATACCAGCCCGGATCTGCAACGGTGGTATCAGGCGTGACCAAGCCAAGCTCTAAGCCTGCCAAGCCAATCATTGGCTTAACGGTCGAACCTGGTGGGTATTGGCCCTGAACAGCGCGATTAAGTAGGGGCGTATCAGTGGAATCTCGGAGCGCGCTGTAATCTTTCGAACTGATGCCATTGACGAACAAATTGCCATCAAAGCTGGGATTGGAGACCAACGCCAAAATACCCCCGTTGCTCGGGTCAATTGCAACGACTGCCCCTCGCTGATCGCCGAGAGCATCATAAGCTGCTCGCTGTAAATCAAGATCTAGGTGCAACTGCAAATCGGCCCCATCGGAGGGCGACTCTTCGTCTAAAACTCGCAGAACACGACCGTGCGCATTCGCCTCAATATTTTGATAGCCGACCTTCCCATGAAGCACAGACTCGTAGCGTTTTTCCACTCCTACCTTGCCAATATGCAAAGTACCACGGTAGCTCTGCTCATCTATTTGGGACGCTTCACTCTCATTAATCCGCCCAACATAACCCACCACGTGGCTTAAAAGGTCACCATGAGGGTAGTGACGGGTTAGTTGAGCCTCTATGGCTACACCTGGGAGCTGATGCAGGTTAACTCCTACGCGCGCCATTTCATGATCATTTAATTGTAATTTTAACGGCACAGTTGCGTAGGGTCGGCGGCGATTACGCCGCTCGTTAAAGCTATCGAGATCGTTCTCATCTAACTCTACAAGCGCCCCGAGGTCTTTAATCAAAGCATCGAGATCACTCACGCGCTCGATAACAATACTCAAGCGATGACTGGGAATATTGGTGGCTAAAAGGCGTCCCTGGCGATCAAGAATCAAACCTCGTTTTGGTGGTATCGCCTCTAAACGCACACGATTACGATCAGACTGAGTCAAGAAACGCTCGTATTCAACGATTTGCAGACTGTAGTAGCGGTAGCTCAACACGCCAAGCGCAATAACGACTAGGAACAAGGCTACCGCAACACGCCCGGCGTTAATCGCTGCCTCACGACCAGTGTCTCTCAGCGCTGTACGGGAAGATGCCACGGCTATCCTCTGTGGTAGGGATGCTGAGCGTTAATAGACCAAGCGCGATACAATTGCTCGGCGAGTATTACTCGGACCAACGGGTGTGGCAAAGTGATTCGCCCAAGAGACCAACGATTGTCTGCACGATGAAGGAGCTCATCATCTAAACCGTCAGGACCGCCAATAACAATGACAGCGGTCCGACGCTCAAGCTGCCATTGCTGAAAGCTAGTTGCCATATCTTCCGTGCTTAGTGCCTTACCTGCCACGTCCAACGCAATGATACGATCATCGGCTTTAAGTTGCCGGCTTATGGCGTTCGCTTCCTTAGCTTTTAATTGCTCAGGACGCTCGCCATTGCGCTTAGCAGGAGGGATTTCGATCCAATCGACAGAAAAATCGCGAGGCAACCGCTTCTGATACTCATTAACCCCTTCGCTGACCCAGGCAGGCATACGTGTTCCCACGGCCACCACCCGGATACGCATTAGTCTGCGTCGACGGGGGGCGCGGTCCAGAGCCGCTCGAGATCATAAAATCCGCGCGTAGCGGGCTGCATGACATGAACGACCACATCGCCGAAATCAACCAGCACCCACTCCCCCACCGTCTCACCTTCGACACCAATGGGGCGCAGTTCGTGCTTCTTAACTTTTACAATCACGTTATCGGCCAGCGACTTCACGTGACGTGCAGACGTGCCGCTGGCAATAACCAAATAGTCCATAACGGAACTTAGTTCACGTACGTCAATAACGACGGGATCGACGCCTTTAAGGTCGTCGAGCGCGTCAAGCGCTAGTTCGATAAGCGCGTCCCCTGTGGGTACTGCATTAGCTGTCAATGGCCACCTCGGTGGTCGGTATTGGAAGAGTCATAAAGTTTGTTGGTGACAATATACTCGATAACGGCCTCGGGCAGGAGAAATTGCACATTTTTCCCTCTCATTAGCGCACTGCGTACGGCGGTTGACGACACATCTAACGGCGGCTGATCTACAAATGTCACGCCACCTGCAGGCCGGCTCCTTATTTCATCGGGTAAACATGTCCGCGATTCCACTGCCCGCTTAACGTCGGAGTCTAGCGTCGGGCTAACCCCAGGACGCGCCATAATCGCAATATTGGCGAGATCAAAAAGTCGCGGCCATTCGTGCCATTGATGGAGATTGATAAGTGAATCCATGCCAATTACAAAAGTAATCGACGTATCTTTCGGATACTCCGAACGCAACTCAGCAAGCGTATCGACCGTGTATGACAGGCCTGGCCGACTGAGCTCTCGACAGTCAACAGTTAAGCCTGCAGTGCCGCTCACGGCCAATTGCAGCATTTCTGCACGCTGCTCAGCGGCAACCAATGGCGCCTCTTTGAGGGGTGGCGATGCAGCTGGGAGTAGCGCGATTTGATCGAGATTTAAAGCGTCTAGGCAATCAAGAGCCGCGCGCAAATGCCCAATATGCACCGGGTTAAACGTTCCGCCAAAGAATCCTACTGCCGACACAGAAGAAAGCTCATTGGCGGATATGACCATCGCCAAAAACCACATATTTGCACGACGTCAGACCCTCTAGTCCTACGGGTCCGCGCGCATGAAGCTTGTCGGTGGAAATGCCAATTTCGGCACCCAGACCGTATTCAAATCCATCGGCGAAACGCGTTGAGGCATTGACCATTACGGAACTGGAATCCACCTCGCGCATAAAGCGCATCGCAGTGCTGTAATTCTCAGTCACGATACTCTCTGTGTGGCCCGAGCTGTATTGGTCAATGTGTGCCATCGCAGCGTCTATGCCATCGACGATACGAACCGACAAAATAGGCGCAAGATACTCCGTTTGCCAGTCCTCCTCGGCGGCTTCAATGGTGATGCTGGGCACGATTTGCCGTGTTCGCTCACAGCCTCGCAGCTCGACGCCTTTATCGCTAATTGCCGTCGCAATTGATGGCAACAGTGCAGTTGCCGCAGCATCCACTAACAGCGTTTCCATCGTGTTACAGGTACCGTACCGTTGAGTCTTAGCATTAACGGCGATCGCCAGTGCTTTTTCTGGATCGGCATCGGCGTCGATAAAGACATGGCAAATGCCATCGAGGTGCTTTAATACGGGAACTCGAGCGTCACGCGCAATCCGCTCAATGAGACCCTTACCCCCGCGCGGTATAACAATATCAACAAACTCGGGCATGGCAATAAGCTCGCCTACGGCAGCCCTGTCCGTGGTATCGACAACCTGCACGACGGCTGTCGGCAGACCGACTTGCTCGAGACCCTCGGTAATACAGCGATCGAGCGCTCTATTGGAAGAAATAGCCTCAGAGCCTCCCCGTAAAATCGCCGCGTTTCCGGATTTAAGACATAGGGCCGCAGCTTCGATGGTCACGTTTGGGCGCGACTCATAAACGATCCCGATAACGCCTAAGGGTACACGCATTTTGCCCACGCGAATCCCAGAGTCCATCGTCCTAACGCCGTCAATAGCCCCGACGGGATCAGGCAAGTTCGCGACCTGCTCAAGACTCGCAAGGAGCCCATCGATCCGTTCGTTATTTAGCTCCAAACGATCCATCAGAGGCGCATCAAGACCACTCACCAAACCGCGCTCGAGATCTTCTCGATTAGCCTTTAACAACATTTCTCGGTTGCGGGCGATGGCATCCTTGATCGCAATCAACGCGGCATTACGGCTTGCAACCGTCGCCGCGGCTATTTTTTTAGAGGCAGCCCGTGCGTCTGCACCAACCGCCTGCATGTACTGTTGAATCGATTCCATGTCGCTACCTTAACTTTCCTGGGGAGGAGTATACCGGAGGGAGCGTTCCCGACGATGTTTTGCCGCGATCATCAACCCACTAATTTCCACTGTCTACCCAAGCCCTCCTTTGACCTCCTTTAAAAATACACGTCGAAGCGAGATACGAAAGCTGTTGACAATCATTCTCAATAGCATTTATGGTTCTCCTATGTATGTATGTCTATGCAAAGGAATCACTGACCGGCAACTTGAGCAGGCCGTGGAATATGGCGCCAGCAGTTTCCGAGAAGTTCGCGACGAGCTGGGAGTTTCAACCCAGTGCGGTAAGTGTACTCGCCTCGCACGAGCGATCGTCGATGAAAGCCTCAAGAAAACACTCGCCACTGCAGATTATTACAACGCTTCGCTTGCCTAGCTATTCGCGATTGAAAATCCTTAGCATTTCGATTAAAAATTCTTTTTAAACAATAACTTACCGATATCTCTACTTGGTATTGTCGCCTTTCACAGCTATACTGTGACGTCAATTATCCAACGTGTGGAGCACATTGCCATGAAAGGCGATCCCAAAGTTATTCAACACCTCAACACCTTACTAGGCAACGAGCTAGTGGCGATTAACCAGTATTTCCTGCATGCCAAAATGTACAAGGATATGGGGCTTGTTGAGCTTGCAGAGCACGAGTACCACGAGTCGATAGACGAAATGAAACACGCCGACGAGCTGGTCGAGCGCATTCTATTTCTAGAGGGCCTCCCCAATTTGCAGGACCTGGGCAAATTAATGATCGGTGAAAACCCAAGAGAGATGCTCCAGTGTGACCTAAAACTCGAACACATCGCCCATGAAGCCCTGAAAGCCGCCGTCGCGTACTGCGAGGAAGCCAGAGACTACACGTCTCGCGATCTTGCTCAACGGATTCTAGACGCGGAGGAAGATCATATTGACTGGCTAGAAACACAGCTATCGCTCATGGACCGAGTCGGTGAACAAAATTACCTTCAAACCGCCATGCGCACAGTCAAGCCCGCGGAATAATGACGCTCGGCTAGGACACACTCGTCAATAATTGTCCCCGACGGCCTGCGAAACGCAAGCGCATCGCGAATAAAGAAAAGGGCGGTAGCAAAAATTGCACCGCCCTTTTTTTGCAACCCTACGACTTGTGTCCCTGCAAAGCAGAGCAGAAGTCAAATCTTGTCAATGCGGGATAACTAACCCTCCGCCTGGTCACCCGAACCACAGACCACTTCCTTCAATTCACCTGAGGCCTGCATTTCATTGATAATGTCGCAACCACCAATCAACTCGCCATCAACCCATAGCTGTGGAAAAGTCGGCCAATTGGCATATTTGGGCAAATTAGCCCGAATTTCTGGGTTGGTCAGTATATCGACGTAGGCAAACCGTTCACCACATGCCATCAGAGCTTGTACCGACTGTGCAGAAAAACCACACTGGGGCTGATTTGGTGATCCTTTCATATACAGGATCACTCTGTTGTTGGTGATCTGATCCTTAATGGTTTCCATAATGTCCATTTCTGACTCCTTCAGTGGCGGTTTAACGTTCGCAATTTGGCACAGTATAACGTTGGGCGCGGATCAGAGCATTACAAGTGGTAAAAGGACAATAAGTTTATCCCGCATTCATAAGTAGGTATCCTAGCCGCCTTTTTTAACCTTTACCGATCGAGTGTCGCTATGTCAGCCCTAATGCCTACCTACAAAAGACTGCCTGTGGCTTTTAGTCACGGAGAAGGTGCGCGCTTATACGATCTCAGCGGCCGTGAGTACCTCGATGGGCTATCAGGCATTGCCGTTACCAATCTGGGACACAGCCATCCTGCAGTGACCGCGGCAATCTGCGAGCAGGCTTCAACCTTAGCCCATACGTCGAATCTTTTCGTGATTCCTCAACAAGAGCGCTTGGCCTCGGAGCTCACCGCAATCACCGGCATGGAACGCGTCTTCTTTTGCAATTCGGGGGCAGAAGCCAATGAGGCGGCAATAAAACTCGCGCGCCACTACGGGCACGATCGGGGTGTCAATAACCCAACGATCGTCGTGCTAGAGCAAGCGTTTCACGGTCGCACCATGGGTGCACTTGCAGCCTCAGCTGGCACGGGCATGCAAACGCCTTTTGCACCCATGCTCGGTGGTTTTGTGAGAGTTGCGAGTAACGACTTGGCGGCAATTAAAGTGCTCACGCAAACGCACTCAAATATTGTCGCTGTAATGCTAGAGCCGGTGCAAGGCGAAGGCGGCGTCCGCCCGTTGGATCTCGATTACCTCATAGGCCTCAGGCAATTGTGTGACGAGCAGCAATGGCTACTTATGTTTGATGAAGTTCAAACGGGCAATGGTCGCTGTGGCGACTTTTATGCATTCATGCGGCTCGGTATCGTTCCCGATGTACTGAGCACCGCCAAAGGACTCGGCAACGGCTTCCCTATTGGTGCATGTATGGCGCGGGGTGACGCCGCAGCAGTGATGACACCTGGCGATCATGGCACCACCTATGGCGGCAACCCAATTGCGTGTAGTGCAGCCAGTGCCGTTTTTAACACGCTGTCTCGACAGTCTTTGTGCAGTCGAGCAGACCCTATCAGATCAGCTATTTTAGATCGCTTTCATACAACACTTAATGACCCAAGCACGGTGCGCGAAGTTCGTGGCTTGGGCCTTATGATTGGTATAGAGGTCACTATTCCAGCGACCGAGATAGTCACTACCGCGTTGACGTTAGGAGCCATCGTCAATGTAACTGCCGGTAATACTATTCGTTTACTACCCCCACTGATTATGAGTGATGACGAAGCCAGTGAGCTTGGACACATCGTCGCTCAAGTGGTGAATACTCTTTCGGAGCGTCCGTTATGACAGCCACACGACACTTTCTTACCCTGAACGATTTAAGCAGCGAAGAATTTAGAGGCATTATTGCGCGCGCCACAGAGCTCAAAAAAATGCAGCGGGAAGGGGTTAGTCACCCTTACTACCCTAATAAAGTGCTGGCAATGATCTTCGCCAAGGCGTCGACTCGAACAAGGGTTTCATTTGAGGCGGGCATGGCACATTTCGGTGGTCATGCCATGTTTCTCTCTCCCTCTGATACTCAGCTGGGGCGGGGCGAACCTATAGCCGATTCGGCACGCGTCATCTCCTCCATGGTCGATTTAGTCATGATCCGCACCTTCGAACATAGCGATGTCGAAGAATTTGCAGCCCATTCATCCGTGCCAGTAATCAACGGCCTGACCAACGACTACCACCCCTGCCAGCTACTGGCCGACATGCAAACATGGTTCGAAAACCGCGGAAATATCAGCGGCCGACGAGTAACCTGGCTTGGCGATGGCAACAACATGTGCCACTCCTACATCAACGCGGCCAAACTTCTCGACTTTGAGCTGGTAATTGGCTGTCCTGAAGGTTACGAGCCCAACTCAGAGCTCCTAGCAGCCAATAGCGACCGCGTCATCATCAAACACGATGCGAATGAAGCGGTGGCTAACGCCGACCTGCTAGTCACCGATGTTTGGGCCTCAATGGGACAAGAAGACGAACAAATTGAGCGCGCCCGAGCAATGGCTCCTTTTCAGCTCAATGGAGCGTTGCTCGGCAAAGCAAAGAGCGATGCGCTTTATATGCACTGCCTGCCCGCTTATCGCGACAAAGAAATAACAACCGAACTGATGGCAAACCCCGAAACAGTGATATGGCAAGAGGCCGAAAATCGCCTCCATGCGCAGAAAGCCCTCATGGAATTTCTACTAGAGCACTCTAGTTAGGCTTGCGTCTTTAGTAGCCACTGCACGTTAGTGCCAGAGACCTACCCGAGTAAAATTAAAACCTGAGGGCCATAAGAAATAATAAAGCGATCTCTGCAACCTTTTTTCTCGCAGCCACCACCCTACAATCGAATTAATATCTAGCATCAAGCGTTAGCGAGTACTTGCACTCCAAGGTGCGGACAGTTTGTCCACAGCAATCCCCTAAAAGACGCACTTGCAATAAGGCCAAAAGCCACCTATCTTGGGGTCTGCGGCTCGACCCACCCCTACATATGGGATTTTGCGGTCGCCCATAACCAATAAAATCACAGCAAGCTTGTATAACTAGGCCATAAGGCCGTGAGGGCGCAGAAACCATGCAAACAGGCACAGAAACCACCACTCAAACTTCCACAGTAGCCGCACCGGCAGCCGCTCAGGAAGCCCCTAACGGGACTCGCTTAGCAGCCACGGCCCCAGGGCAACTGCGCGTTATTAAACGCAATGGCACCGTTGTGCCGTTTGAGGACAGCAAAATTTCGGTGGCTATTACTAAGGCCTTCCTCGCTGTAGAGGGCGGCACTGCTGCCGCCAGTAGCCGTATTCATGAGACCGTTGCCAAACTCACCGAGCAAGTGATAGCGACTTTCGAGCGCCGCATGCCTTCGGGAGGCACTATTCATATTGAAGATATTCAAGACCAAGTAGAGCTAGCCTTAATGCGCGCTGGAGAGCACAAAATCGCGCGTGATTACGTGATTTACAGAGAAGGCAGAGCGCAAGAGCGTAAAGCCAAAGAATCTCTATCGCCAGAAGCTCAAGCAGCAGCTAGCGGCATTAATGTGGTCGACGGAAACGGCAATCGCAAGCCGCTAGACATCGAGCGGATTCGCACCATTGTTGCGGAAGCCTGTGCCGATCTCGAAGATGTTAGCGAAGCCGCAATTATTGATGAAGCGCTGCGAAACCTTTACGACGGCGTGTCCAGTGAAGAGGTCAATACCTCGCTAGTCATCACGGCTCGCACAATGATCGAGCAAGATCCAAATTACGGCTATGTGGCGGCTCGCTTGTTGCTCGACGACCTGCGTAGCGAGGCTCTAACTTTCCTTGGGGTCGCCGAGAGCGCCACCCAGAACGAAATGAACACTCACTACGCGAGTGCACTTAAAGCCTATATTAATCAGGCCGTTACTCTCGAGCTGCTCTCTCCAGAATTATTAGAATTTGATCTAGAGCGGCTAGGGCAAGCACTACTCCCAGAGCGTGATCTACAGTTTGGGTACTTAGGCCTGCAGACCCTTTACGATCGTTATTTTATCCACTCTAACGACACACGTATTGAGCTGCCGCAGGTATTCTTTATGCGCGTCGCTATGGGCTTGGCGCTACGTGAAGATGACCGCAATGCGCGAGCCATCGAGTTCTACGAATTGCTGTCTTCTTTTGACTATATGAGCTCCACGCCCACGCTTTTCAATGCGGGAACTCTGCGATCTCAGCTGTCGTCTTGCTATCTCACGACAGTTCCAGATGATTTATACGGTATTTACGGTGCTATTCAAGACAACGCCATGCTGTCTAAATTTGCAGGTGGACTGGGTAATGACTGGACGCCCGTCCGAGCGTTAGGTGCTTACATCAAGGGAACTAATGGCAAGAGCCAAGGTATTGTTCCATTCCTGAAAGTCGTGAATGACACAGCAGTAGCGGTCAACCAAGGCGGCAAGCGCAAAGGCGCTGTTTGCGCGTATTTGGAAACGTGGCACCTCGATATCGAGGAGTTCGTAGAGCTACGAAAGAACACCGGAGATGATCGCCGTCGTACTCATGACATGAACACCGCTAACTGGATTCCTGATCTGTTTATGAAGCGAGTCTTCGAAGACGGCGACTGGACGCTGTTCTCGCCCAACGATGTACCCGATCTACATGACCTATACGGTTCTGCTTTTGAAGCCCGCTACAACGAGTATCAAGCGCAAGCGGCACGTGGAGAGCTAAAGCCTAGTAAAACTATTAAAGCGCAGGCTCTGTGGCGCAAGATGCTAGGAATGATTTTCGAAACAGGCCACCCATGGGTAACGTTTAAAGATCCGTGCAACCTGCGCTCACCCCAGCAGCACGCGGGCGTAGTGCACTCGTCGAACCTGTGTACGGAGATTACGCTCAACACCAGTGCCGACGAGATTGCCGTATGTAATTTGGGTTCGGTTAACCTGCCACAGCACATCGAAAATGGCGTTCTCAACCAAGAGAAGCTGCGCAAGACCGTTCGCACCGCAATCCGCATGCTCGATAACGTGATCGACATCAACTACTACTCGGTACCTCAGGCGGAAAAATCCAATTTCCGGCACCGTCCTATCGGTCTTGGTGTCATGGGTTTCCAAGATGCTCTCTACAAGATAGACGTGGCGTATGCCTCAGATGACGCTGTTACATTTGCTGACCGCTCAATGGAAGCCATTAGCTACTACGCAATCGAAGCATCAAGTGAGCTTGCTGCAGAGCGCGGCAGCTACGCCACCTACGACGGGTCATTGTGGAGTCAAGGCATCTTCCCACTAGACTCGCTAGATATCCTTATCGAGCAGCGTGGCGCAGATTACATCGACGTCAACAAAGACAAGACCATGGACTGGGACTCGCTCAAAGCGAAAGTGGCCACCCAGGGAATGCGCAACTCCAACTGCATGGCCATAGCGCCTACAGCAACAATTGCCAACATCACGGGCGTCTCGCAATCGATCGAACCGACGTATCAAAACCTGTATGTGAAGTCGAATCTTTCAGGCGAGTTCACCGTAGTAAACCCTTACCTCGTTAAAGATCTCAAGCAGCGCGGTTTGTGGGACAAAGTTATGGTTAACGACCTTAAGTACTTTGATGGTTCAGTACAAAATATCGATCGTATGCCTGAAGATCTGAAGGCGAAGTACAGCAACGCGTTTGAAGTAGAGCCTCGCTGGCTAGTAGACAGCGCCAGTCGCCGTCAAAAGTGGATCGATCAGGCTCAGTCACTGAACCTTTACATTAATAACGCCAGTGGTAAGAAGCTCGATATTACTTATCGAATGGCTTGGTTCAAAGGCCTTAAAACAACGTATTACTTGCGCTCACTCGCAGCCACCGGCACGGAAAAGTCTACCGTGCAAACAGGCACCTTAAACGCAGTTTCAGCAGGAGCAGCACCGACGCCCGCGCCGGTTCCTCAAGCTTGCTCACTTGATGATCCTGATTGCGAAGCTTGCCAATAACACTCACTACCAACGAATTAAGAGGAATACACATGCTTAACTGGGACGACTACCACACAGACGATCCAATCAAGCCCGCCTCAGCTGCGGTCACCTCACCAGAACCAGCTGTGGTTGAGAACGCTATTCAAGCGGCCGCTGAAGAAGCTCGGCTTGCACCTGCTGTGACTGCCCCCGCGGGTGTCGCCGCCGATGCAAAAGGCGCTGAAGCGCTCGCTAGTAATCTCGAAAAAGCGGCTGAGGCCTTAGCTAATCTTGATATCACTCCAGGTCTAGAAGAGCTTGAAATGGGTGCGGGCCGAATATCGGTCGACGAGAAAGCTATGATTAACTGCCGCGCTGACTTAAATCAGCTTGTGCCTTTCAAATATGACTGGGCATGGCAGAAATATATCGATGGCTGCGCAAATCACTGGATGCCGCAAGAAGTCAACATGACAGCCGACGTCGCGACATGGAAGGATGACGATGGCTTGAGTGACGATGAGCGTCGCATCATTATGCGATCACTCGGATACTTCTCTACCGCCGATTCACTCGTAGCTAACAATTTGGTACTTGGTATCTATCGCCTAATTACCAACCCCGAGTGCCGCCAATACTTACTGCGCCAAGCGTTTGAAGAAGCGATCCACACGCACGCGTATCAGTACTGTATCGAGTCACTGGGGATGGACGAAGGCGAAGTCTTTAACATGTACCGAGAAGTTCCTTCAGTTGCTAAAAAGGCAGCTTGGAGCTTGAACCATACTCACAGCTTATCC
>CAJQLP010000202.1 GCA_905479205.1 uncultured Luminiphilus sp. | reverse complement strand
GCGGCCTAGTGGATTCTCCAGGCCTCGCCGTAAGGCGCGACGAGTTTCGGTATAAAGCTGGCGAAGTAATGAGCTCCTCCATGCATTCCAGAGTTCCGGATTTGTGCCGTGGATATCGGCAACCGTAAGGGTATAAAGGTAATCAAGGCGTTCTTCAGTGGCCACATGGGAAGCAAACCGTAGAATTTCCTCAGGATCCGAAATGTCTTTCCTCTGTGAGATAGAGCTCATTACTAAGTGGTTTTTGACGAGCCATACGACTAGCTCAGTATCCCTAGCGTCGAGTTGGTGCCTCTGACAAAAGCCATGAGCATCGACGGCACCGAGCTCTGAGTGGTCGCCGCCCCTGCCTTTGCCTATGTCATGGTAGAGCGCTGAAATGTAGAGCAGGACTGGTTTTCGCAGTCGCTGCGCGATACGCGTTGATACTGGGAATTTATCGGTGAAGTCTGCGCGCATGAAGCGACGTGTATTAGCGACGACTTCAAGGGTGTGAGCATCAACGGTTAGTGAGTGAAATAAATCAAACTGCATTTGCCCCATGATGGTTCCAAACTCGGGCAGGTAACGGCCTAGGATGCCGTGAGCTGCCATGCGGCGAAGTTGCTTAGTAACCCCCAGGGGGGCGCTCATTAGTTCGATGAAGAGTCGTTGATTTTCTTCATCAGCGCGGAACTCTGGACCAATTAGATGGCCTGAGGCTCTCAGTAAGCGCACCGTTTCAGGAGCAATACCATGAATGCGCGAATCGTTAGCGATAATGACAAAAGCGCGTAATAAATTAGACGGTCTATCGCTGAACACTTTGCTGTGACGCACGACGAGCTGCCCGCGACGTAATTCGAAATCCTCATCAAGGCGCTCTGCGGGATCGTGATCATCGGCGTGCAGAATGTCTTGGTCAAAAAACTCCAAAACCAATTCACTGAGTTGCGCAAGTGCATGGGTCCATCGGTAGTAGACCTGCATAAATTGCTCGACCGCGAGCTTGTCACCATCCACCATTTCCCAAATTTCGGCGAGTCGGCGCTGATGATCAAATAACAGGCGGTCTTCTTCTCTATTAGCGATTTGATGGAGCGCAAATCGAACTTGCCCAATAAAATTTTGACCAGCCTCCAGCATTCGCTGCTCGTCATCGGTAAGAAAATCATCGCTCTTAAGTTGATTGAGCGGCACTCCGTAGTGGCGGCGGGCCATCCAGCCGACCACCTGAATATCTCGCAGTCCACCGGGACCATTTTTAACATTGGGTTCAAGGCTATAAATAGTATTCGCAAATTTGGCATGTCGCTGCTGAGTTTCTTCGAGTTTTGCGCTAAAAAAAGCTTTGCTGTTCCAAACCCGGTCTTGCCCAAGCAGAACGGCTAACTGATTCAAAATGTCCGAGTCGCCCGCCAATGGCCGAGCCTCCAACATGGTTGTAAAAATAGTTAGATCTTGTTCAGCAAGCTCCGCACACTCGTCAAGTCGCCTAACACTTTGACCCACTTTTAAACCTAAATCCCAAAGTGCTCGCAGCATTTCTGCGATACCGGATTCCACTTCCGGTGTTACTTCATCTGCCAGTAGGAATAAAATATCGACATCGGAGTGAGGAAATAATTCTCCTCGGCCATAACCGCCAACTGCTGCGAGCAGCACATTTTTTTGAGTGCCGACAAAATGCGCCCAAAACTCCCCAAGCACGCGATCTACCGCGTTACTGCGAGCGGTGAGCAATGGCTTTACAGCTTGAGCGGGGTGAAAGCGTTCAAAAAGCTCTGTATTGACCGCTTGAAGATAGGTTTTACAGGCACCGGGGAGATCGTCAGATAGGCTGAGCTCTGACACTAACGTGAGTTCTTCGGCGGTGGGTACTGCAGGCGCCATTATATAATCCTGTGGGTATAAAGCCCTGTGGGTGGTAAATAGTTAAAAAGGTAGTTTTTCATCGGTCCGCAGGGTAAATATCTCACAGCCATCCGCAGTGACGGCGATCGTGTGCTCCCATTGCGCTGACAGCCGGCCATCTTTCGTGGTCACCGTCCAGCCATCACGAGTATTGAGCTTGGTATGGCGTTTGCCCGCGTTGAGCATCGGCTCAATGGTGAAGGTCATGCCTTCCTTGAGCACTAAGCCCGTGCCGGGCTTTCCGTAATGAAGGACTTGTGGTTCTTCGTGAAATATTTTGCCAATGCCGTGCCCGCAGTATTCACGGACTACCGAGTAATAGTGTCCTTCAGCGTACTCCTGAATAACGTGGCCAATGTCACCCAGTGTGGCTCCGGGTCGAACGAGGGCGAGCGCCTTATAAAGGCTGTCTTGAGTGACCTGCATAAGTCGTTCTGCGTGGCTTGCAACCTCACCGACACCCACCATTATACTGGTGTCACCGTGCCAGCCGTCTTTGATCACGGTGACATCAATATTAATGATGTCACCGTTTTTGAGCTTTTTGTTGTCTGAGGGTATGCCATGGCAAATAACCTCATTGACCGACGTACAGATCGATTTGGGAAATCCGTTGTAATTGAGTGGGGCAGGGATCGCGTCTTGTACATTGACAATATAGTCATGGCAGATCCTGTCGATCTCGCCGGTGGTCATGCCCACTTGGACTAAAGGGGCGATCATTTCGAGGACCTCTGCCGCGAGTCGACCGGCGGTGCGCATGCCCTCGAGCTCTTCAGGGGTTTTGGGTATTACTGACATGATTCTGAGCGTTCTGTTGACTAGGAGCGGATAGTGTAACGGATGTGCGCCGAACTGTCTGTTGGGCTTTAGTTGTTGTGGTATTTATGATATAACGCGCGCCTTCATGGCAAAGGCTGTGAAGAAGGGGATCGTCCCCACAGGTGTTAAACGACACACGCGCGCCAAGAACTGTAAGCCGGGTGCCAGGTATCTGGTTGGTTTTACAGGGTGTGCGGAGGCCAAAACCCAAACAAAGGAAACTTAACATGGCACAAGTAAGCATGCGCGAGCTGCTGCAAGCAGGCGCACACTTTGGGCACCAGACTCGGTACTGGAATCCTAAGATGGATCAATACATCTTTGGCGCCCGCAACAAAATTCACATCGTCAACTTAGAGCACACTGTGCCTGCACTGAACGATGCTCTCGCCTACATTCAGCGCCTCGCTTCGAATAAGAACCAGGTTCTTTTTGTTGGCACAAAGCGCGCCGCAGGTAAGATCATCGAAGAGCAGGCAACGCGATCAGGTATGCCGTTTGTTAATCACCGCTGGTTAGGTGGCATGCTCACCAACTACAAGACTGTTCGATCGTCAATCAAGCGATTGCGCGAGCTCCAAGAGCAGGCGCAAGACGGAACGTTTGACAAGCTGACCAAGAAAGAGGCGTTAATGCGCACTCGTGCACTGGAAAAGCTTGACCGTTCTGTAGGCGGTATCAAGGATATGGGTGGCTTACCTGATGCGCTATTCGTGATCGACGTTGATCACGAGCGCATTGCGATTACTGAAGCCAACAAGCTTGGTATCCCCGTAATCGGAATTGTTGACACCAACAGTAATCCTGATGGCGTTGACTATGTTATTCCCGGCAACGATGACGCGATTCGAGCGATCAAGCTGTACGTCAAGGCAGTGGCGGATTCTATTCTTGAGGGCAAGGCCCAGAATAGTACAACGCCTGACGAGTTCGTCGAAGTGGCGGAAGCTGTCGAAGAAGGCGCGGCTGAAGCCTGAGATTGAAGCCGCGCGCTGCGCGGCTTTTTTTTAGTCCCCCCTTGTCAGTGTCGTAACGTGGCACTGCATCAACTTCTGATATAGAGAGCACATGCCAATTGCTGTGCTTTAAGTAATGAGGAAAAGGAAAAATGTCTGCATCACAGGTAAAAGAGCTGCGCGAGCGTACTGGTCTGGGTCTTCTTGAATGTAAAAAAGCACTGGCAGCTGCTGGTGGCGACATCGAAGCTGCTATCGAAGAGTTGCGCAAGTCGAGTGGTATGAAGGCAGCTAAAAAAGCGGGTCGTACAGCGGCCGATGGCATTGTGGCTGCGAAAATCGCCGAAGATGGCAGCTATGGCATCGTCGTTGAAGTTAATAGTGAAACCGACTTTGTCGCGCGAGATGACAACTTCTTGTCATTCGTAGCAACGGTAGCTGATAAAGCATTTGAGTTGCGTACCGACGATGTGGCTGAAGTAGCAGGCGGTGCGATTGAAGAAGCACGCCAAGCGCTAGTGCAAAAAATTGGAGAAAACATCAGTGTCCGCCGTGTCGCTGTTGTGTCCGCGACCTCTGGTGTTGTTGGTGGGTATGTTCATGGCAACAAGCGTATCGCTGTGCTCGTTGAACTAAAGGGTGGCGATCAGGATTTGGCGCGTGATGTTGCTATGCACGTTGCGGCTGTCAGCCCTGCGGTAGTGGCTCCTGAAGATATGCCCGAAGACTTAATTGCGAAAGAGCGTGAGATTTTCACGGCGCAAGCACAAGAGTCTGGTAAGCCTGCTGAAATCATTGAAAAAATGATTGACGGCCGTATCCGTAAGTACCTTGCCGAAAACAGCTTAACTGAGCAGCCATTTGTTAAAGACCCCGACACGACAGTTGGTAAGTTGGTTAAAGGTGCGGGCGCCGAAGTTGCCTCGTTCAGTCGATTTGAAGTGGGTGAAGGCATTGAAGTTGAGAAAGTCGACTTCGCCGATGAAGTCGCCGCGCAGTTGAATGGTTAATGCTTGGTGAATAACCACGCAAGTATGTGATTAAACGGGGCTTTGGCCCCGTTTTTTTTGTCCAGAATGTCACTAGAGCGTAGTCAAGTCACTGACGTTCGAGTGGTTCTCCGGTATTATGGTCCGGCGAACTCATTGGAGATTTAATGTGGCGGGTGAAAAGGTTTATAAACGCATCTTGCTTAAACTCAGCGGCGAGGCCTTAACCGGTGATGAGGCCTTTGGCATCGACCCTAAAGTACTTGACCATTTGGCCCTTGAGATTGGTCAGCTCGTCGGTATTGGTGTTCAGGTCGGCTTGGTTGTCGGCGGCGGTAATTTGTTCCGCGGGAAATCGCTTCAAGCGGCAGGTTTAGATCGAGTAACGGGCGATCACATGGGCATGCTGGCAACGGTTATGAATGCGCTTGCTTTGCGCGATGCGCTTGAGCGCTCGAATATTGCGACACAGGTTATGTCAGCTATCCCCATGAGTGGAGTGGTTGATCATTATGATCGACGCAAAGCGATTCGCGCTCTTGGTAATGGCGACGTGGTTATTTTTGCAGCGGGTACAGGTAACCCCTTCTTTACTACTGACTCATCGGCGTGCCTGCGAGGCATAGAAATTGACGCCGATTTGGTACTCAAAGCTACCAAGGTAGACGGCGTTTATAGTTCAGACCCAATGAAGGACAGCTCAGCGGTTAAGTATGATGCATTGTCCTATGATCAAGTGCTTGACCAGAAGCTCGAAGTCATGGATCTAACGGCGATATGCCTTGTTAGAGACCACGAGATGCCTGTGCGCGTCTTTGATATGGCTCAGCGTGGCGCTTTGTTAAGTATTGTTCGGGGCGGCAATGAAGGAACCCTGATAAAATAAATGGCGTGTACCCAGCGGCGGGTGGGGTATTGCAAACAACTAATGAGAGAACACCATGATTGACGATATTCTCAGTGATGCTGAAGAGCGTATGAAGAAGTCTTTAGAGGCGCTAGGGCATCATTTTAATAAAATTCGTACGGGTCGCGCCCATCCGAGCTTGCTCGACGGAATTCGATGTGAGTATTACGGCGCCGACACTCCGCTCAATCAATTGGCCAATGTGAATGTGGAGGATGCTCGAACGCTGGTAGTGGTTGCGTTTGATAGATCGATGACTCCGGCCATCGAAAAAGCCATCATGAAGTCGGATTTAGGGTTGAATCCCGCATCTGCTGGCGAGGTTATTCGAATTCCTATGCCTATGCTGACTCAGGAAACTCGAAAGGGCTATATCAAGCAAGCTAAGGCCGAAGCCGAAGCCGCGCGAGTGTCCATACGGAGTGCGCGCCGTGACGCGAATGGCATGCTAAAGGAGTTGTTGAAGGATAAGGACATTTCTGAGGACGATGACCGTCGAGGTCAAGACTCTGTGCAGAAATTGACCGATGCTTATACAGCCAAGGTTGAAGAAGCGCTTGCTGTGAAAGAAGCGGATCTTATGGAGATTTGAGTCCACGCGGACTCTCTCCTTATTTTATGGTATCGCCAACTGCTGAGCAGCGCGCCGATCGAGCTGCAACCCCCCGCCATGTCGCCATTATTATGGATGGCAATAGCCGATGGGCTGCGCGCGAAGGCGTCATAACTGCCTTAGGGCACCGCGCTGGCGTGGAAGCTGTGCGTCGAGTGATTGATGCATGTGAAGAGCGCGGAGTCGAAGTGCTGACGCTGTTCACTTTTAGCAGTGAGAACTGGGGGCGACCAGAAGCTGAGGTTCGGGCGCTAATGGCGCTATTTTCCCGTTATTTGCGTCGAGAATTAGAAAAGTTACAGCGGGATAATATTCGCCTGCGCTTTATTGGGCGTCGAGATCGATTCAGTCCGCGGCTGCAGCGACTCATGGCGCGAACTGAAAAGGCGACACGTAATAATACCAAGGCGACACTGGTTCTTGCGGCCGACTACGGTGGACGATGGGATGTGGCGGGTGCCACGCGCGATATCGCGCAACGGGTAGTCTCGGGAGAACTGTCGATCGATGCTATCGATGAGAATACTGTCGGCGCGGCAATGTCACTTGCAGACATTCCGGCGCCGGATCTGTGTATTCGCTCAGGCGGCGATGTGCGAATATCTAATTTTTTGCTTTGGCAATTTGCTTACACCGAATTGTATTTCACCGATTGCTTATGGCCCGACTTCGATGCGGCTGAGTTAGATGCAGCCTTTGCCGAGTACAGTCGCAGAGAGCGCCGCTACGGAATGCGAAAAATAGCAAAGTCGGGCACCCAATAATGCTACGCCAGCGCATCATTACCGGCCTATTACTCGCAGCTTTTTTTCTTGTTGTTGTATTTGCGTTACCGTCTGTTGGTATGGCTGCCATTTTTGGCGCAGTTGCTGTTGTGGGCGCTTGGGAATGGGCGCGAATGTCCGGTATTAAAGACCAGTGGGCCAGACTGGTCTATGCAGCTTGTCTCATCCCGGCTTTGTGGGCGCTGTGGCAGCTATGCGATTTGGGCGGAGAGCCCTCGAGGGCTCAGGTTCAGCCCTGGCTAGGAGTTGCTTGTTTGTTTTGGTCGGCCACGATTCCCTTAGTGAAAGGGTATCCAGATAGCGCACGCCTTTTGCTTTCAGCTCCCTTTCGCGGTGGGGTTGGATGGCTAATCTTGGCCGCGACATGGCTGTCTGTGATGTTCTTGAAAACACTTCCAGGAGGTGCATTTTTAGTGCTGCTTTTGATGGTGGCAGTTGCGGCCGCCGACATAGGCGCCTATTTTTTTGGGCGTCGCTTTGGCCGTCATAAGCTGGCTCCCGCAGTGAGTCCTGGGAAAACATGGGAAGGCATGTGGGGCGGTATATTGGCAGTGCTAGTGGTTTCGATCATTGTTTGGCAGAGCTTACCACCCACCTTAGCGCACCTTCGCATTGCGTCTGTGCTGATCTTGGCCCTCGCTTTGGGGGGGGCTTCGGTATTGGGCGATCTAACGGTCAGTATGGTTAAACGAGAGTCCGGCGTGAAGGATTCTAGTAATTTGTTGCCCGGCCATGGAGGAATCATGGACCGTATTGACAGTATCTGTGGCGCGGCTCCTGTATTTGCGCTGGGCTTGATTCTGATGGACTACTGATGATGCAGCAGCAGGTTGTTGTTCTGGGCGCGACTGGCTCTATTGGCGAAAGTACCCTCGATGTTGTGGCTAGACATCCGGAGCGCTACGGCGTTTATGCGTTAACCGCCAATCGCTCGGTTGATTCTATGGAAAGCTTGTGCCGGCGTCATCACCCCAAGTTTGCTGTCATGATGGACGCCGAATCTGCTGATATGTTGTCCCAACGATTAGCGGACAGTTGCGAGACGCGTGTGCTGGCGGGCGAAGCTGCGATGGAAGAAGTTGCGCGAGCCGATGACGTTGATATCGTTATGGCTGCTATCGTGGGTTTTGCAGGGCTCAAGCCCGCTTTAGCCGCGGCCCATGCGGGGAAGCGGTTATTACTGGCCAATAAAGAGGCGTTGGTGAGTGCTGGTCGTGTTTTTATGGACGCCGTGGCGCAAGGTGGAGCGACGCTGTTGCCTATCGATAGTGAGCACAACGCCATGTTCCAGTGCTTGCCTGCTAATCAGCAAGCTAGGCCACAGACTCGCGCGGTAGAAAAAATCCTATTAACTGCGTCAGGTGGCCCCTTCAGAGGCTGGACAAGGGAGCAGCTTTCGGATGTGACGCCCGAGCAAGCGTGCGCGCACCCTAATTGGTCAATGGGACAAAAAATTTCTGTCGACTCCGCAACTCTCATGAACAAGGGCTTGGAGCTTGCCGAAGCGTGTTGGCTTTTCGATTGCACGCCAGGCGATATTGAGGTCGTTGTCCACCCTCAGAGCATTATTCACTCCCTGGTGCGTTATTGTGATGGATCGGTGCTGGCACAGTTAGGTAATCCGGACATGCGCACCCCCATAGCGTATGGCCTGGCTTGGCCTGAGCGAGTTGACGCGGGTGTTGCTCCCCTCGATTTATTTGAGCTGGGGCGCATGGATTTTGAACGACCCGATACGGCAGCATTTCCTTGCCTGCGCCTAGCGCAAGAGGCAATTACTCAGCCTGGGGGCATGTGTGTACTTAATGCCGCGAATGAATTGGCAGTTGCGGCATTCCTTGAAAGAGCCATTGGCTTTACCGATATCGACCAGATTATTGAGAAAACCTTGGAAACGATAACTTCAGGTGAACCACAGACCCTTGGCGCTGTCGAAGATCTCGATGATCGCGCGAGGCTTGCGGCGCGTGAGCATATTGCGCGTCTAACTAGTGATTCACAGGTAGTTGGTTGATGGAGCTGATTCAAACAATTGTTGCCGCTGTAGTGACTCTCGGCATTCTCGTGGCGTTTCATGAGTTCGGTCATTTTTGGGTGGCTCGCCGCTGCGGAATCAAGGTTTTGCGTTTTTCTGTGGGTTTTGGCAAGCCGCTTTGGAGCCGCGTTGACGCAAGTGGAACGGAATACACAGTCTCGATTATCCCGTTAGGGGGTTACGTCAAAATGCTTGATGAGCGGGAAGGTGATGTTGATCCTTCAGAGCACCATCGAGCGTTCAATCGTCAGTCAGTGTGGGCGCGGATAGCTGTAGTCAGCGCGGGTCCTCTGGCCAATTTTTTGCTTGCGATTGCGATATTTTGGGTATTATTTTTTCGCGGCGAATCTGGACTGATCCCGATCGTTGGAGAGGTCCAGGCAGAGTCCCCGGCGTACTATGCGGGACTTGAATCAGGACAGCAGGTAGTGTCTGTTGATAATCGTCAAACGCCGACGGTAGCCGCCTTGAATTTACGTCTACTTGAGCGGCTCGGCGACAGCGGTACCATTAAGCTCGGGGTGCGCTATCCCAATTCTGACGTGGTTTATGAGTCGGATGCACCGATAGAGCGCTGGCTCGCCGATCAAGAAGCACCGAATCCCATAAGTGGTCTTGGCATTATGCTGGATCTACCTGCACTGCTTCCTGTCATAGACTCCGTTGTCGGTGACAGCCCCGCGCTCAGAGCAGGCTTTCAAGCGGGCGATGTTATTCTCACTGCTGACAATAAGAGCATGCCTCTTTGGATGGACTGGGTGACTTACGTGCGCGAACGTCCCGGCCAGTCAATCGCAGTGACGGTCGATCGAGCAGGTCAGATCGAAAGTCTAACTGTTCGCCCCGAACGCGCAGAAACCAACGGGGAAGCGTATGGCTCGGTGGGGATGATGGTACGTCAGCCAGATATTCCTAGTGATCGTATTAAAGTGTTTGACCGAGGCCCAATAGACGCCCTGGGGGCCGCCCTTGTTCGTACCGGTGACCTTATAGGTTTTACCTTTAGCTCAATGGGTAAAATGCTGCAGGGCTTGATCTCCCCATCCAATTTATCGGGTCCGATCACCATCGCAAAAGTCGCGGCATCGTCTGCTGAATCTGGATGGGCTTCTTGGCTGGGCTTTTTGGCACTCCTGAGTATTTCGCTGGGTGCAATAAATTTACTGCCTATCCCCGTACTTGATGGCGGACATCTGTTATTTTACGCAATTGAAGCCTTGACCGGGCGCCCCGTTCCCGAGAAGGTACAGGTATTAGGTTATCAAGTGGGTATGATGCTAGTGCTGAGTTTAATGGCATTTGCCCTGTATAATGACGTGGTACGTCTATGAGTACGCCAATGTGTGCTCAAATGATATGTCAGATCGCTTTAATAGTACGCTGTGCAGGGCATGGTGGGCTGTTAAATTGATCGGAGTTCTGGAGAAGACACTTAATAATGTCACCTGATTTCGTCCGCCAATTACCGACGAGGCAGCGCGTTCTGTCCATGTTGGCCCTTCTGGTACTGCCTATTCAGCTCGCATGGGCTCAGGCAGAGCCGTTTGCCATTGCCGACATTCGAGTCGAAGGTTTGCAGCGTATTTCCCCCGGTAGTGTATTCGCAGCGCTCCCCGTCGGTGTAGGTGATACGGCCGATACTTACGCTACGCGGGCTGCAGCTAAAAACTTATTCGCCACCGGTAACTTCGATGATATCTCGATAGGTCGTGATGGCAACGTCTTAGTTATCACCGTTGTCGAGCGGCCCAGTATTTCGGAAATCACGATCGATGGAAATAAGGCGATTGAGACCGAAGCGCTGCTCGATGGCTTGAAAGGTGCCGGCCTTGCAGTGGGGCAGGTGTTTCAGCGCTCTACCTTAGAAGGTATGCAGCTCGAGTTACTGCGTCAGTATGTTTTGCAAGGGCGCTATGACGCCGAAATTGATGCTGAAGTTATCCCCGAGCCTCGTAACCGTGTGTCTATTGCTATTGACGTTAACGAAGGCACAGTCGCCACGATTAAACACATCAACGTGGTCGGTAATACTATTTTTGACGACGAGGAGATTGGTGATCTTTTCGAGTTAAAGACGACAGGTTGGTTCTCTTTTTTTACCAGTGACGATAAGTACGCGAAAGAAAAACTAACGGGTGATCTGGAAACCTTGAGTTCTTATTACATGGACCGAGGTTATTTACAGTTCAATATTGATTCCACCCAGGTGGCTGTTTCACCCAATAAAGAGCAAGTCTACATTACGGCTAATATCAGCGAGGGCGAGAAATTTTCAGTCAGCGATGTCGGTCTTTCGGGTGATTTAGTGCTGCCTGAAGATGATTTAAGCCGTTTCCTGCTGGTCCGTGAAGGCCAGGTGTATTCGCAGCAGCTGGTTACTAGCACGGAGGAGTATCTCACTCGGCGACTGGGTAACGAAGGGTACAACTTTGCGACGGTCACGGGTATTACAGATGTCAATGAAGATGATGCCACGGTAGGCATAAAGTTTTTTATTGACCCTGGAAAACGGACTTATGTTCGTCGTATTAACTTTACAGGAAACTTAGACACCTCCGACGACGTCTTGCGTCGAGAGATGCGCCAGATGGAATCTGCGCCTGCTTCTGCCTCGGCCATCGAGCAGTCTCGTATCCGATTGGAACGGCTTGGGTTTTTCAAAAC
>CAJQLP010000201.1 GCA_905479205.1 uncultured Luminiphilus sp. | reverse complement strand
GTAGAGTAACCGCTACAACGGCAGCACGTGGATTATTCAGTTGCGGCGACCCACTCAGCAATCACCGGCTCCAATGCGGTCGACACTAGCTCAATAACTAATCCACCAAACTCGGGTTGCATATAACAGATGACGCCGTAGCCTTCTTTCGGTGACGCACCGGCCGCCAAAACCTTCCACTTAAGCGCTAACAATCGCTCGGCCTCTTCGACCAAATTGTCGACCCAGACACCCATATGACGTGAGTCAGGTTGCAGGGCGGGGTCATAAAATCGTCCTGTCCCTTGGCATAGCTCAATGTGTTGTGGACCTTGTCGGCTATAACAAGCGTGAACAACTACTTCATGGTCACCGTCCTCTGGCGTCCAAAACGGCAGAGGATCAAAAGCTCTGATAGGCGACCAGTCTAGATTCATACTTTCGCCAAGAACTTTCTGTGTGTGATGAATATCGCTCACGACCATACCAACGTGAAAGCTACGCGAGAAATCGAGCATGATGTCGTCTCCTAGTTAAGAGGGGTAAACGCTTAAAGTTTTAGCAATTGCTTGCCGAAATTCTTTCCTTCGAACAGACCTGCGAGGGTTGAAGGTGCATGTTGTAAGCCATCGATAACATCCTCCTCGACATGAATAAGCCCCTGGTTCACCCAGCTATGCATTTCCTCTAGTGCACCAGGAAATTGATCCAGATAGTCGAGGACAAGGAACCCCTGCATGGTCGCTCGCCGGATAACCAGCTGCATGTAATTAATCGGGCCGGGGGGCAGATTATTTGCCGTATAACCGCTAGAGATACCGCCGCACAACAAAACTCGTGCACCGATGGAAAGGTTTGTCAGGACATCGTCGAGAATCTGCCCGCCGACATTATCAAAGAAGAGATCAATACTGTTGGCACACAGCGCATTCAATCGGTCGCTGACAGATTCATTCTTATAGTCAATAGCCTCATCAAAGTTGGCATGCTCTAACAGCCAGCGACATTTTTCAGGTCCACCGGCAATGCCAATTACTCGAGCCCCTTTCAGTTTTGCTAACTGACCGGCCACCGAGCCCGTTGCTCCGGCGGCGCCCGATACAACAACGGTTTCTCCGGCTAACGGCTTGCCAATGTCAATCATTCCAAAATAGGCGGTCATGCCGGTAATACCGTAAATATGTAGGGGATAGGTGATAGGCCGAATATCGTTCACTTTGGCTATAGGAAACATACCCTCCCCTGACGTGGCAATGTAGTCCTGCCAGCCAAATGTGCCTGTAACGTACTCGCCGACTGCATAGTCTTTATGATTTGACTCGATGACTTCACCGACCGCGGCTGAACGCATTACTTCACCAATGGCAACGGGCGGAACGTAGCTTGGGACATCGTTTAGCCAACCTCTTTGTGCGGGCTCAAAAGACAGAAAGAGATTGCGGACTAAAATTTCTCCCTCTCCAGCGGATGGTATGGGTGTCTCTACCCATTCGAAATGCTCTGAACCGACATTCGCATTGGGTCGTTCTTTGAGTAGCCACTGACGATTCATGCTCGCTCCTTAAATCGATAAGCGTACGGCGCTCTTGGATAGATGCCTTGCAGAGCGCTAATTAGTTCAAGATAAGTAAGTTGTCGGTCGATTTTTCAACGAGCGACGGTGATTTTAAGTGGCAGGGTGTCCAATCCCATGGTGGTGCCGCCGTGCGCCGTTATCTGCCGGGGATCTTGTATCTCTACTGTTTCTATACGGTCACACAGCTCCTCGAGTACCACACGGACCTCCAGCTTCGCGAGGTGGAGACCTAAGCACTTGTGGGCGCCTGCACCGAAAGCGTGGTGTCGGTTACGTTCTGTCGCGGAGCGCCCTTCATCAAATTGATCTGGCTCATTGAAGACGCTTTCGTCGCGATTGGTCACAAAGCTCGGGATCACAATGTTGTCTCCCGCTCTGAACTGCACGCCATGAAATTCACAGTCCTCGCTGACGATACGGTTTAAATTAATAAAAGCATGCATGCGAAGAAACTCGTCGACGGATTGCTCAATGAGAGCTCGATCTTCTCGTAAGCGCTGCCATAAATCTGGATTTTTGGCCAAGTAAAGCATGATAAAACTCAGCATAGCCGCGACGGTGTCGATGCCCGCGAGGAACAGCAGGTAGCAGACGGCATCAATCTCATCGTCGCTCAGGCGCTCCCCCTCCACTTCAGCATTGAGCAGCATGCCGACAATATCGTCCCGTGGTATCTGTTTATGTTCTTGCACCGTATCGTGGAGAGCGCTCGCAATATTTTGTGCGCATTGCATGCGCTCCTCTTCGGTAGGTGCGCGGTAAAAACCGTTTTCCCAGGCGTAGAACTGTTCTAAATCGGTTTCTTTCAGACCCATTTGATGGGCAAAAAGCTGTGTTGGGATAGGCTTAGCAATAGTCTTCAAAAAGTCGACTTCGCCATTACATAGGACCTCATCAAGTACTTTGCAAGCTTGCGCTCTTACCGCAACCTCCATTTGCCTGACGGCGTCTGGTGCGAAAATGGGCAAGAGTAAGCGACGGTAGCGACGGTGATCGCCGGGCTCGCTTTCTAACGGGATTAGCCGCGGACGTTGTGCGTAATTTGCGGGGACCCCTATCGGAAATGACCCAAAACGCTTGGCATCACATAAAACTTCGTGTGCAAGGCGGTGAGACGTAATGATCCAGTGCCCCCCGTTGTGCGGGCTATAAGTGATGTCTCTACCGTCAGCCTTGAAAACGTCTATTAACCGCGCTTGCGGGTCTTCGTGCAGAGCTGGATCAGCAACAATATCAAAATCAATGACGAGCGATTCGGGAACTGCTTCAGTTGACGTGACCATTGTTCACTCCAGCACCACGAGGCATTTACCCCGGGATCGACCTTGCATCATGTCGCAAAACGCTTGTGCAGTTTTCTCGATTCCAACGTATTGCTGATCGAAGCTCTTGAGTGTGCCATCGCGCATACGCTGTTCTAGATCGGCCAAAATAGCGGGGAACTGATCGGCATAATCCGAAAACATGAAGCCCTCCATGCGAGCGCGTTTCGTAATCAACTCCCAACAATTTGTTACCGATTGGGGTGCCGTCTCATACTGTGAAATCGCGCCACATAATACAAGCCGCGCATTTTCAGCGAGATGCCCCATCGCATCATTGAGCACCGCGCCACCCACATTATCGAAGAACAGATTGATACCGTCAGGCGCTTCTCGCAGCAAGGCTGTGAGTAAGTCGGGATCAGATTCTCTTGAAATAGCCGCGTCAAACCCCACCGATTCTACTAACCACTGTGCCTTTTCTGCCGAGCTGGTGAGGCCAATAGTGCGACAACCCGCCGCCTTCGCTAACTGGCCAACCACAGTACCGACAGCACCCCCCGCAGCGCTAACTACCACCACATCATTTGCTTGAGGTTTGCCAATCTCAAAAAGACCGACCCACGCGGTCATGCCGGTCGGGCCCAGTGTTGCCATGTATTCCGCTAGCGGCAAGTCCGAGGCCGGCTCTAACGGTGCGCATAAATCACTCCCATCGAGGAGGCTATACTCTTCCCAAGCGGTTCTGGCATTGACAATGGTACCCACTGGATAATCACTGTTGGCAGATTCAACAACTTCGCCCAGCACAATACTTTGTACGGGGTCGCCTATTTGCATGCCCTGTAAATAGTTATCGCCAGCGCCGGCATTCATCCAGGCCCTAAATCCCGCGTCTAATGAGATAACCGAATTTCGTGTAATGAAGAAGCCTTCTTTAAGAACAGGCTTGGGTACATCAGCCACCGCAAAGTCTGATTCTTGAATAGTGCCATTAGGATGCTTGTGTAAAACCACGGCTTTCGGCATGGGATATTGTCCTCTTAAGTAAAGTCGGATTCGTATTCGTCAACGACAAAGCTCACCATCCGACTCCGGTCGAAGAGCTGCTCTTCATCGGCAATGATTTCTGCTTGTGCCGCTTCAGTCGATAAGGCCGCCATTGCGGCATCAAAGGCCGCTTGATCGTCAAACCAAATCTCCATAACAACATCGGCTGGGAGTTCATCGCCACCGAGAATCGCAGAATCCATGATTCTGCAGTAACGTCGCAGATAGCGGGTAGCATGGGACCTCAAATATTTCTCGCCAATCTGTTTATGACCGTTCTCGTACCGCGCTATAAACTGTTCTCGAGTTAAATCAGCGCGCTTGTGTAAAAGCGTGATGAGTTTAATCATTGATCAGCCCTCACCCATCATCTCTGCGGGTGTTGGAATTCGATTAAGCGTTTGGCCGCCAGACAGATCAAGAATATCGCCAGTGATAAAACATTCATCAGAACATAGCCAGGCGGCCGTACACGCAATGTCCTCGGCAGTCGGGAGACGCGGCATGGCTAACTCTTTTAAAAATGCGGGCTCAATACTGGGAACCTGCAGGTACGTCTCGGTCATCGCGGTTGGCGTAAACCCAGGTGCAATCGCATTAATCCGAATGTTGGAATGCCCGTATTCATTCGCAGCGATGCGAACGATATGGTCAGCGCCGGCTTTTGCACCTGCATACGCCGCAAGGCCGGGGGGCGCTAACAACGCGGTCTGGGACGACGTTGTGACAATGGCGCCGCCCCTCTCTCCCATAGCGCTTGCCATGAATCGAATGAATAGAGCGGTACCCGCTAAGTGCACATTGGCGCTGTGTAAAATCGTCTCCCGATCCAGCTCTGCAATAGCGCCACCGGCTTCGACCCCGGCGAAATTGATGGCAGCATCTAAGTGCCCAAAACGATCCAAGGCGGTTTGAGCCAATGCTTGAATGTCCGCATCCTGAGTAATGTCACAGGTAACCCCAACACAATTGAGGGACTCGGCTACTGCATTGACCTTGGCTTCGTTACGCGCAGCAATAATAACAGTGGCCCCTTCGGCGATGCATTTTCTGGCAGTAGCGGCACCCATACTTTGGCTGTTAGATGCGCCCAAAATGATGATTACTTTTCCATCAAGCAATGCCATAGCGTTCTCCAAAAATGCCGTGCTGTTTTTATTCTCGACACCCGTTTGCCCATCACGATGAGCAGGTTGCCGCTTCTCGAGTAAGTGCGTGTAAGCCTTGGAATGCTTTGCGAAAACTATGGCACAGAGCGAGTAAATGCACAAACAATGTTGATTGTTTTTAAAAAAGGGACTTAGCTTTTCTGCGGCATGAGTTACTCAACTGGCTCGCCTTCAAAGGCTTCTGGGTGGCCGAACCGGTAATGCGCGAGAGGCAGATTCAAGCGGCGTCACGCATCAATACTTATTTCAATCACGCCATTAGTAATCTGGAGGGGGTAGGTGGTTATAGCCACGCGGGTCAATTGGCCTGCAGGTTCGCCATCCTTTAAATTAAATCGGACGCCATGTAACGGGCACGAGATGAAGCAACCGCGGATTCTACCGCCAGTAAGCTCTGCTTCTTGGTGGCTACAGCGATTCTCTACCGCATAAAGCTCTCCTCCTGCTCGACAAACGAGCACTTTTTTACCCCCTAGCTCTATCGCGCGGCTGGCATTATTTTCCAGCTCAGATTCTGGGAAGGCGGCAATAAACGAAGGCATGGGAAATCTCCAGCGTGAGAGCAAAAATTCGGGTACCACTAAGCTTATATTGGTGTGGCGAGCTCATTATAGCAAAGGAGGCATTGGGAAAAACAAACAGGACTGCTTCTTTTTATCTCCGTTAATGGTAGCCTTTAATAATTCTAAAGCCGTTCTGAAGTGAGATGATTATGAAGCCAGCCAGCAAAAAGTCGTGGATTTTAAAGCAGCGCCCGGCCAGCGTGCCTAATAGGGACGATGTCGATATTGTTGAGGTGGATATTCCCGAGACGCTTGAGGGACAGGTACTTATTGAAACGACCTATTTTTCTCTCGATCCAGCCATTCGCGGCTGGATGTCGGACACGCCCAGCTATCTGCCGCCTATTGGTTTGGGTGACCCTATACGAGCAAGCGTGACGGGTGTCGTTGTGGAGAGTAAGAGCCCCAATTTGTCAGTGGGTGATCGCGTCTATGGCACGGGGGGTTGGGAAACGTTCTGCACAGGACCGGCGGAATACTTTAGTAAAATCCCCGACGACGTCCCATTTCCCGATCACTATTATTTGAACATTTTTGGTGCCGTGGGGTTAACACCCTACTTCGGATTGTTATCTTGTGGAGATATTCAGCCGGGTCAAACATTGTTGATGAGCGCCGCAGCCGGTGCGGTGGGGTCTATTGGTGGTCAGATCGCAAAAATCAAAGGCTTGCGTGTGGTCGGATTGGCAGGGTCAGAGGATAAGTGCAACTGGGTAACGGACGAATTAGGCTTTGATGCATGCATTAACTATAAGACTTGCGGTGACCTTGAAACAGCGATTCGTAGTGCATGCCCAGAAGGCGTTGATGTCTTTTTTGATAATGTTGGGGGCGAGACTCTCGATGCCGCGTTACTTAACCTTAATAAAGATGCGACCGTCGTTTTCTGCGGTAGCATTAGCACCTACAACAGCAGCGAGCCCGTTCCAGGCCCTTATAATTGGTGGCAGGTATTGGCACGCAGTGTAACGGTGAAAGGGTATTTGATTAGTGATTATGTGCCCCGCTTTGGTGAGGGCCAAGCTCAGCTCGCAGAGTGGGTTCAAGCAGGTCAAATACAATTCAAAGAACACATTGTCGATGGTTTCGATAACTGCTTGGATGCTTATAATTTGTTATTTGAAGGAAAGAATACGGGCAAGTTAATGGTTAAGGTGTAAACTTGTGTGAGGCTATAAACTTAAGACCCACATTAAAAAAGGCGACCCATCAGGTCGCCTTTTGTCATTAGCGCATCCGCTAGCAGACGCTACAGTTTGGGTGCCTGGTCTGCTGGTGCGTTTTTCATATAGTGATGGATCCATCGGTGTACAAACTGGTTACCCCGCTCGTTGCGGCCGAAAATCACATCCTTCTGTAGCCCAGATGACATGCCCCGCTGAACCTGCATTCCCACTTGGTAATCCTCTTTATCGACAACGTCTTGTAGCCAATCAGCCATCTGCTCCCGCGCAGTAATTTCCTCATCTGAACTGGGCGCCGTGGGGTGTAAGAAATGCAGGATTGTTGTGTTTTGACCAGGCAGCGGCCCGGGAATTAATTGAGCTACCTGGGTAATTTCTGGTGCTACAAAGACGGAGGTGTTGGGAAAAAACAAGCGAATGAAGTCGTAACCATTATTCTCATGCTCATGGAGTGCCTCTTCTGGCACGTCTCTCAGTTCCAGAATCGTTTTTTGAGGGTAGCCAACAATCAAGTGGGGCCCGTGTGCCTCAAACTCCATAATGTTTGAGAATGTTCTTGGTTCAATGGTTTCCGGGTGTGCGGCTTTGAAGTGATAGCCCTCCAAATAGCCATCGTAGGCCACTTTCCAGTTCGCGCCCGTGATAACGCGATTACCAATGTAGCTCCAGCTCGGGAAATCCTTAGCGACAATGTCGTCCATCATGCCACCAAGGAACTCTCGGATATCAATGGTTGATTCGGCGTCGAGCACAGCAAAAATCAACCCACCTTCTTCATGACAGGGAAATTGCACGAGATTGCGATCTTTGCAGTCGCTGCCGAATTTTGATGCTTCGGCGACGCCGCGCAGTGAGCCATCACCGCTAAAGGACCAGGCATGATATGGGCAGGTAAAGACGCGTTTATTACCCGTCTCTTCCTTTACCAAAATCATTGACCGATGGGTGCAGACATTCATAAATACCCGCACAGAGCCGTCGGCCTGCCGACTGATAAGTAGGGGTATGCCGAGTATATCGAGACTCTTGAAGTCGCCGGCGTTAGGAACCTCATGACTCATACCGATGAGAATCGGTAGCTTGCGATAAATAGCGTCCATCTCGGTCTGCCAGAATTCGGCGTCGGTGTATTCCTGAGAGGAAACGATCATCGTATCGTCAGCCCAATCGGTTGTGCCGTTTTCGACGTGCTCCATCATACGCACAACCATTCGGTTGTATTGCGCTTGTCTGTCTGCTTTGTTCACTTGATACCCTCTGATGGTAATGTTTAGCGGGTTTGATTTGGAGATTATTCTGTCGGCAACACGACGGGTGAAACGGAGCTAGCCGCGTACTGCCGCGCATCCACGTCGACAATGTCCAACGTACTAACATACTCCAAAAATTTCTTAACATGTGTCGTATCAAAATGTGCGTGTAGCGCCGCTAAAGACGCCCACTGTTCTGAAACCCAGACTTTTGTAGGGTCTGTTGCATCGATTGCCATAGCGTATAGCTCACAGCCAGGCTCTGCCCGTGTGGGCGCCACCAGCCCCCTTGCTGCTTCAATGTAAAGCGGGGCGCTCTCTTCAGTCAGGCTAATGCAGGCGATAATCGCAAGTGTACTCATAGTGTCTCTGTCCCTGATTGTTTTTGGCGTTTGTGGGCTTGTTTGAACAAAACTTGCTTCGCCGTATGCAGTGATGAGGCTAGATCTCACTAAATAAAAAGTCAAGCGTGCTTGCTTTTTTAGGGGAGCCTGAATAGTCTTGTCTAGTATCACTTACAGACGCATTAAAGATGGGCGCGCGTTGCTTTAGAGGCACGGTCTGCGGCTTCATCACAATTCTTGGGAAATAGAGCATGACAGGTAAACTTGCGGGCAAGGTTGCGCTGATTACGGGCGGCACGAGCGGCATTGGTAAAGCGGCGGTCGAGGGCTTCACCAAAGAGGGCGCAGGCGTCGTGTTCACGGGTAACAACCAAGAAGCAGGCAATGCAATTGCTGCGGCAACAGGGGCTATTTTTGTTCAGCACGCGGTGCAAGATGTTTCAGGGTGGGAGCGGGTTAAACAAACGGTTCGAGACCGTTTTGGTCGACTCGATATAGCGTTTGCCAACGCGGGAACAAACGCAGGTGACAGTGATATTGAATCTGTCACGGTAGACGCTTGGCAAAATCTTTTAGATATTAATCTCACCGGGCCAATGCTCACCGTTAAGTCAAGCGTTGAGTTGATGCGCGCGAACCCTGAGGGATCGGGAGGCTCAATTGTCATTAACAGCTCAATTAATGGCATTTTGGCATTGGCGGGAGATGTCACATATTCCACAACAAAGGGAGCTCTGCGTTTACTTGCTAAGTCTAGTGCCGTGCACCTCGCCCGCGAGAAAACCAACATTCGGGTGAATACCATTCATCCGGGCGTTATTGAAACCGCATTGATTAAAGGGGCTATCGATGGCGCGCCTGACCCCGCTGCGGCTCGCGGTATGTTGGAAAATATCGCTCCAGTGGGCCGTATGGGATCAATGGCGGAAGTCGTATCGCTGCTCATGTATTTGGCATCCGATGAGTCCAAATTCATGACTGGATCAGAAATTGTGATCGATGGCGCATCAACCGCAGGTTTGCCCGGCGTGTAAAAGGGCGGTTATGCGATGAGCGGCATTATTCGCCGTGAAGCACCTTAAATTTTCTTAGAGAAAACTTCCAAACGCCCTTCTCCCGAACACACTCGTCATGATACTCACCGCGTGGTCGAATTTCATTGCCGTCTTGGGTCACTGCGACTTCGGTTGTGTAGCTACGCATCGTTGCGCGATCGCCCTCAACGTGGATGAAACCGGGCTGGGCCATCATATTCACAAACGGAAATAGCGTCATGGCTTCAGTCCACGCTGCAACAATGGTGTCACGACCTTTGAGGCCTTCCATTGCTAAATGCGGCAGTTCCCACACCGCATCTTCAGCCCAGGTGCTTCCCCAAATAGCAGCGTCCCGCTGATTGACGCCATCGCAATAGCGATCAAGCAACGCCCGAATTTCTAATTGATCCATTAGTGTTGGGTCTGACATGGAGCCTCCTCGTCACAGCGCTGGATAGGTGTTGCGATGATTATTGATTAATCATGCCGCCATCAACGACCAACTGTGTGCCCGTTACATACGACGAAAGGTCACTGGCAAGAAACAATGCCGCATCAGCAATCGTCGAGGGTGGGCCCATATATCCCATCGGAATGGCACTGGTAATTGCATCGTATTCTGCTGAGTTTTCTTCGCTCGCTTGGGCGTTCATGTTAGTAGCAATCATTCCAGGGTGGATCGTATTGCACCGAATCCCTTGTTTTGCAGTTTCCGCGGCGATTGCCTTCGTAAAGCCTAATACGCCACCTTTACTTGCGGCATACGCTGACACTGCGTAGACACCAACCAAAGCCGCAACTGATGACATGTTAATGATGGAGCCTTTTGTTCCGTTTTCACGCATGAGCGCGATGGCGCGCTGGGTGCCGAGGAAGACGCTGGTCATGTTGACTAACATTTGCTTGTTGTAATCCTCTAGCGTGAACTCCTCTATAGGCTTGAGAATGACCATGCCCGCATTGTTTACAAGAGCGTCTAGGCGTCCGAAATCTGCCTTAATTTTTGCCATGGTGGTGTCCCATTCGGCATCGGACGTCACATCTTGCCGCCACGAAACCGCTTTACCGCCAGCTGCAATAATCTCGGCCGCAGTGCGCGCAGCCCCATCCGCATCCATATCAGTGACTATGACAGTGGCGCCCTCGGACGCAAATTTATGGGCAATGGCGTGGCCAAGCCCAGGGTTTGAAGCGCCACCAGTGACTAGGCAGACTTTGTCTTGTACGAGACCCATAATGATTACCTCTTATTGTTCTGATTAATTACGAAATAATATCGCTCTGTTATTGCGCTGGTATCTCGCCCGCGGCGAGCATCGCGTCGTAAAGTTCGTGGGCCCGGGGATTCCGGCGTAAACAGAGTCCACCATTGACCTGCAGATTTTCACCCGTCATAAAACAGTCATCGCTGGCCAAGAATAGCGCTGCGGCAGCGATATCATCAGAAGTGCCAATTCGCTCCATGGGGTAACTGCGGCGGAACGCATCGACTAGCGCTGGACTTTGCATGGCCTCTTCGGTCATGGGCGTAGCGGTTAGGCCTGGCGAGATGGTGTTAGCACGAATGCCGACTGCGCCAAACTCGTTAGCCACCGTTCGGATGACGTGGTCTATACCTGCTTTGGTTCCCATGTAGGCCGCATGATTGTCGAGCATAATTTTAGCGGTCGCGGATGAAATTTGGATAATGTTGCCAAACCCCTGCTTCGACATGACCTCAACAAGGCGCTGTAGCCAAACATAGGGCCCTTTGAACTGCAGATCTACCATTCGATCGAGTTCTTCCTCGGTGGTGTCACAAAAGGGAGTTAACAGACCCCAGCCAGTGGCATTGATCGCAACATCAATCTTGCTATGGCGTTCGACGATGGTGCTAACCATGTCACTAATGGCACTTCGATCACACAGATCGCATGCAACATAATCGCCTTTAATTTCTTGGGCCAGTTGCTGAAGTACGTCGGTCCGCCTACCGGACACCACGACTTTTGCGCCCGTCTCTGCGAAGCGGCGCGCCATGACCTGTCCCATATTATCAGGACTGCCCGCGCCAACGATGGAGACAATTTTTCCTGCACCGTTAAAGCAACCAAACATGGCGCACCTCAATCTTCATATGGTTAGTAGTAAACGAAAAAGACAATACAGCATGTTTTTTTAGGCTTCAAGACGCGATTGCTTCGGCCGCCTCTTGTGAGGGTTATGTGGGCCGATCAATCTCGTAGATGCTAGCGAGCTGATCGGTCACGAGATCAATAACACGCTCTGCGCGCTTCTTTCTATTGCTGAACCGGTAGCTCACAGCCATGCCGTTCATCACAAACTGAACAAGGTCATGAGCCGCCTGTAGCGCCTTGACCTTTTTCCAGTGGGGGAACACGGCTTTTACTGTGCGAAGAAATTGTTGCTCAAAATCGCGCTCAACCTCGCCTATAAGTTCACCAAGCTCGGGGTCTGTGCGTGCCGCCGCTAACAGTTCTTGATAAGCAACAAAGGATGGTAAATTCACGTACTCCCACGCTGCTTGGACGGATCGGCGGATATCTGCACGGGTTAGCTGCTGGTCAGGAGTGTCTATATTGGCCATTAAATCTCGATATTCTTCCAGACGACGAGCATGAAGATGACCTACTACCGCTTCCATAACGGCAGACCGTGAGGGGAAGTGGTGCATCATAGCGCCGCGCGATACGCCGGCATCGGCGGCAATCATGGCGGTGGTGGTTTTGGCGTACCCTTCTTCGACGAAGCAGTTAACGGCGGCTTCGAGAATGGCTCGACGGGTCATTGCGCTTTTTTCCGCTTGCCAACCCTCTCCAGTCATTGCGCGAGCTTTTTTTGCTCTCGTTTTTGCGTTTTTAGGCCGTTTTACTTCGATCATGAGGTGCGTTGAGCTCCAGGGACAAACTGTTTTGAAAATATGTGAGTAGGATATATATCGCGTTTTTACTTTCTAAGCAATTGCTCGTGATTGTTCTAAACAATCGCGCTTGCTTTTTTTTCATACGCTTTCTAGTATCAGGGTCGCGGTGCCACTTACTAAGGACAAAATCATGAAGTACTCGAAACAGCTACTGGTCGAGGCTTATAAAACAATGACCACCATTCGTCAGTTTGAAGAGCGAATGATCAAAGAGTTTATGGCGGGGAACATCCCGGGCTTTGTGCATACCTATGATGGGCAGGAAGCTGTCGGCGTCGGTGTGTGCATGCATCTTTCTGATGAAGACATTATTGGCAGTACGCATCGTGGCCATGGCCACTGCATTGCGAAGGGTTGCGACATCGAGCTGATGATTCTTGAAATCATGGGTAAATCCGGTGGTCTCTGCAAAGGGAAAGGTGGCTCAATGCATATCGCGGATATGGACAAAGGCATGCTTGGCGCCAATGCGATTGTCGGCGGCGGTCCACCGCTTGTGAACGGGGCTGCCTTATCTATGAAAACACTGGGTAAACCGGATGTTGCAGTATCATTCAGTGGCGACGGCTCGTCTAATCAGGGTACCGTTATGGAGGCGCTCAACCTAGCCGGCGTGCTCGATTTGCCGCACTTTTTTGTTTTTGAAAACAATCACTTGGCTGAAGGTACCGGAGACGAGTACGCGGTTTCTGGTGGGATCGCGGAACGTGTTCGCGCATTTGATATTCCGTGCGATAAGGTTGATGGCACTGACTTTTTTGCGGTCTATGAGGCGTCGAAAAAAGCCATTAAGCACTGCCGATCGGGCAAGGGCCCTTACGGTATTGAGGCAGACGTTATCCGATACGACGGCCATTTTATCGGTGATCCACAGGCCTATCGTGGGGAGGGAGAGCTTGAATATTTGCGTGAGCACAAGGACTGCCTAAAAATCTTCCGCGCACGGGTAACGAGTGAGGGCTGGATGTCTGATACGGAGCTTGATGAGCTAGATCAGCATGCCGCAGATGCCATCGAAAAAGGCGTGCAGCGCGGTTTAGCTGCACCTCAGCCGAGCGCCGACGAACTTTACAGCGACGTTTACAGTAGCTACTAAGAATATAGGAAATCACCATGTCCAATGCAGGTATTTCAGCAGGGAATCAGAATCATCCAATTAAAACGGTTCGTGAAGCTATTAACGAGGCGCTGCACCAGGAGATGGAGCGGGATCCAACGGTCATTATTCTCGGTGAAGAGGTTGCCGGTGGCGCGGGTTGTAAAGGCTCAGACGAGGCCTACGGCGGAGTTTTTGGCCTTACCAAAGGTTTAGGCCCCCGCTTTGGTAGAGGCAGGGTTATTGATACGCCTATTACGGAGTCCGCCATTATTGGTGCGGCTGCAGGCGCGGCCAACACGGGGTTACGTCCTGTGGCTGAGCTCATGTTTGTCGATTTTATTGGTGTCTGTTTCGATCAAATCTTCAATCAGGCCGCTAAGTTCCGTTACATGTTTGGTGGCAAGGCCACTACTCCCATGGTGATTCGCGCCACCGCGGGAGCCGGTTTGCGCGCCGCCGCGCAGCATTCGAGCATGTTGCATCCCGTTCTCACGCATATGCCTGGTTTAAAAGTAGTGATGCCCAGTAATGCATACGACGCAAAGGGTTTAATGATTCAAGCGATTCGAGACAACGATCCTGTATGTTTTCTTGAGCATAAATTGCTATATGAAACGAGCTGCCCAGTACCAGACGAGATTTACACTATTCCCTTTGGCGAGGCGGCATTTTGTCGAGAGGGTTCTGATTGCACTATCGTCGCCATGGGGGCCATGGTGCCTCGCGCCATCTTGGTAGCCGATAAGCTCGCGGCAGAAGGTATTCATTGCGATGTTATTGATCCTCGAACCACATCGCCATTGGATAGCGAAGCCATTTTAGAAAGTGTCGAAGTTAGCGGTCGTCTTGTGGTGGTTGATGAGGCAAATCCGCGTTGTAGCGTTGCAGCGGATATCTCGTCCATCGTCGCCGAACATGCCTTCAGCGCATTGCGAGCGCCCATCAAGTGCGTAACAGCACCCCATACACCTGTACCTTTTGCGCCGAATCTTGAGGATGCCTATATGCCAAGCGAGGCTCGCATTGAGCAGGCTGTTAGGGACGTACTGGGAGCTCGATAATGGCTAATCTGACATGTGTCGTCATGCCCAAGTGGGGCATGGAAATGACGGAAGGCGAACTTGCCGAGTGGCATGTTGCCGTAGGAGAGACGGTTAATGCGGGCAGTGACATTGTTGATGTGGAAACTGCAAAAATCGTCAACACCGTGACCAGTAATGATGCTGGTACGGTCGCCCGGTTGTGCGCAGCAGTAGGTGATATTTTGCCTGTGGGTGGTGTGCTAGCAGTCTTGGCAGACGGTGATGCTAGTGAAGACGAAATCGATGCCTTTCTTGCTGGCCGCGCAGGTTCTGCAGCCCCGGATGCGGCGGTAGATCCTCAGCCTGCGGCTAATACGGAGCCCTCTACAGAAACATCTCCGTCAAGCGTTACGCCTCCTGCGCCCCCTCAAAGGCTGACAACTAGCTTGTCGGAGGGTCCCGATGACAGCCAGGTCGCTGCGTCGCCGGTA
The DNA here is from genome assembly GCA_905479205.1 of uncultured Luminiphilus sp. Taxonomy (GTDB): domain Bacteria; phylum Pseudomonadota; class Gammaproteobacteria; order Pseudomonadales; family Halieaceae; genus Luminiphilus. The sequence goes on along the minus strand of CAJQLP010000201.1, from coordinate 6,905 downwards.
GCGCGGCGAGTCGCCGCGGTTAATGGCATTAATTTGAGCAATGTTGTGGGAACTGGCCGTCACGGACGGGTAAGTCTTGAAGACTTGCGGCAGGCCGCTGCAGGTGTTGGTGCAGTCATTGAAATGCCCACGCCCCGTGAATTTGCGTTGGCATCATCACAGGACGACTCGGGCTTAAAAGTGACGCCCGTAGCCCGGCGTCTCGCTGCGTCGTTAGGTGTTAATTTAAACGACTGCCGCCAGACAGGCCGACACGGACGTATCAGCAAGGCCGATGTCGAAGTTGCTGCCACTCGGCTGAATCTTTTATCCGCGCCCTCCCCCGGCTCACCGGTAAGCCGCACAAAGGGTGGCGCGCAGATAACATCACAAGGATTGACGGGTGCGCGTCGTGCGATTGCGGGTGCGGTATCTAAGGCAAAGCAGGAGGTGCCTCATTTCCGCGTGAATGTTGACGTCGATATGTCGGCGGCGATGTCGCTGAGAAAGCAGCTTAATAATCGTCTTACGGATGCCAAAGTTTCATTGAATGACATTTTATTAAAGGCCTGTGCAGCTGCCCTCGCTGATAATCCGCGCATCAATGCGCGGTTCGATGGCGAAACCCTTGAACATCATACGCAAGTCAATATTGCCTCAGCTGTCGCCACAGACAACGGCGTACTCATGCCCGTGTTACAAAATGTAGGAAGCATGGGGTGGGCAGATGTTTCGATCGCTATGCGTGACTTGGCAGCTCGCGCCAAAACCGGTCAGTTGAGTGCAGATGAGATGACCACTGCAACATTTAGCGTGAGTAATCTTGGCATGTTTGGTATCGATAGCTTCGATGCCATCATCAACCAGCCTGCAGTGACTATTTTAGCTGTGGGTGCGGCCCAAGAGCGGCCAGTCGTTCGCGATGGCCAGTTAGTCATCGGCTCGGTAATGTCCTTGAGTTTAGCGAGTGACCACAGGGTGGTTGATGGCGCTGATGCGGCGCGATTTATGGCAGACCTTCGGGCGCTGCTTGAAGAGCCCGCTTTGATGTTGATGTGAATCTGCCGTCCAATTCGGTTGATTACGATCGTTAAACGCGTGGAATTATTTGTTCAATGAGGAATCCATGATCGAACAGAAACCCTTGCACGACGGCTTATTTAGCTGGCCCGATAGCGACCCCGAAATATTAGGGAGTCGCTGTAACGAGTGCGGCCAACATGCGTTTCCGCCCCAAAGTAGCTGCCGGAACTGTACGGGTAACAACACGTCCGTTGTTGGTTTAGGTCGTGAGGGAAAGCTGTGGACGTGGACTATTCAGACTTTTATGCCAAAGGATCCTTATCTAACCGACGAAACGCCGGAAACATTTGTTCCTTATGGGGTTGGTTACGTCGAGCTCGAGTGCGGCCTGCGAGTGGAAAGTCGTCTACGTCAAAATACGACAGCCGACCTCGCTATTGGTATGCCGATGACGCTAGAGATTATTCCTGTTCGCAAAGACGACCAGGGCGCTGAGCTTGTGACCTTTCAGTTTACCAAGAAGGAACCCAATTAATGGACGTAGCAATTGTTGGCTTGGGTTTGCATCCATTTGGCCGAAGCCCGAGCTTATCGGGTCTTGAGCAGGGAGCAGTCGCAGCTCGAGCTGCGATGGCGGATGCGGGTACTGACTTCAAAGCGATGCAGTTTGCTTTTGGTGGCAGTCAAGACGGAGGTAATGCCGATTCGATGGTGAATTTGCTCGGTCTTACGGGGCTGCAATTCACTAACATATGGAATGGTTGCGCGACGGGCGGCAGCTCCCTGAATGCCGCCTATTCGGCTATCAAGTCGGGACAATATGACATTGGTTTAGTAACCGGTTTCGATAAGCATCCTAGAGGCGCGTTTAATCCGAAGCCTAGCGAATGGGGTTTGGATGACTGGTATGGTGAAACAGGTCTCATGTTGACCACCCAGTTTTTCGCCATGAAACTGCAGCGTTATATGCATGACTACAACATTTCTAGAGAGACGCTGGTGAGTGTTGCTGAGAAGGCGTTTCGCAACGGCTCCATAACGCCCACGGCTTGGCGGCAAACCGCGTTGTCTCGTGAGGAAATTGAGCAGGCTCCTATGGTCAGTGAGCCGCTGAATAAGTACATGTTTTGTAGTCCTGCTGAGGGTGGATGTGCGTTAGTTATTTGCCGCGCCGATATCGCTCATAATTATACGAGCAAGCCCATTTACTTAAAAACCGCCGTGGTGCGATCGCGTAATTACGGTAGCTTTGAAGTCTTTGCTCCGTCTCAAGCGCCGTTTGTTGCCGATTCCCCCACGGTTACGGCATCTCGCACGGCCTTTGAGCTTGCGGGTATAGGCCCAGAGGACGTCGATGTCGCTCAACTGCAAGACACCGAGGTGGGGGCCGAGATTATGCACATGGCCGAGAACGGGTTTTGCGCGCATGGTGATCAAGAGAAATGGATTGCAGAGGGGCGTACCGAGATCACGGGTGCCTTACCGGTTAATACCGATGGCGGTTGCCTAGCCAATGGTGAGCCGGTCGGTGCATCGGGGCTTCGGCAGGTCTATGAAATCTGCCATCAGCTGCGAGGTAGCGCTGGGGCTCGACAGGTGCCGAACTCACCCAAAGTAGGATATACCCATGTATACGGTGCGCCGGGCATTAGCGGCGTCAATATTCTCGCCGTCTGAAGCGGCTATAAATGACGACTTTTCGGAGATCGTAAGTATGAATAAACCCGAAGTTAAGCTACAAGGCGATGGTGGCCGATTCGAAGGCACTACCTGGCAGGACTTACTTGACGTTGAGCAGGTTGATGTACCCGATTACTTAAGAATAAAAAGCAACCCTTATCTTGGCGACGAGGACCTGCCTGTCGACCGTTACATCAGTCAATCGTTTTTTAATCTCGAGAAAGACAAGATGTGGCCCAAAGTATGGCAAATGGTGTGCCGTGAGGAGGAGATTCCCGAGCCTGGCGATCATTATGTGTACAAAATAATTGATAAGAATGTTTTGGTTACTCGCACGCCAAGTGGAGCAATTCAAGGCTATATCAATGCCTGCTTGCATCGCGGCCGATGTTTGCGTGATGAATCTGGAAGTGTCAGTGAGTTCCGCTGTCCATTTCATGGCGCGACGTGGGATCTGAACGGCGATTTTGTCGGTATCCCCAACGACTGGGATTTCAAGCATCTTGAGGGCCGCGACATGAGCCTACCCCAAGTTAAAGTAGACACATGGGGTGGCTTTGTATTTATTAATTTTGACCATGATTGCAAACCGTTAGCCGAGTACATGGAGGTCATGCCCGAGCACTTTGAACGTTACCCCTTAGAAAAGTATTGGAAGGGTTTGCATATTCAGCGAAAAATAAAGTGTAACTGGAAGGTGGGTGCCGAGGCGTTTATGGAGTCTTGGCACACCTTAGAGACCCATAAGCAGATTCTTACTTTTACAGGTGACGCCAACTCCCAGTACGACACTTTTGGGGACAATATAAGTCGCTCGGTGACACCTATGGGTGTTGCCAGTCCACATTTAGGTGATGTCCCAGAGGAATCTGTTATTCGTGACATTTTGCTGATGTCCGGCCGTATGGCACTGGATTCTGATGAAGGCTTGGAGATTCCAACAGACATTACCGCACGCGAATATGTTGCAAAATTGAATCGCGAAATTTTTCAAGAAGCCTCTGGCGATGATTTGAGCGATGCCACGATGGCGGAGCTCCAAGACGCGATTCTCTATGGGCTGTTCCCTAACTTTCAGGTTTGGGTGGGCTACAGCGGTAATATCGTTTACCGCTTCCTTCCCGATGGCAATAATCCAGATAGCTGTATCTTTGACGTCATGGTGCTGTTGCGCTACCCCGATGGCACGGAGCGACCCGAGCCCGCTGAATGTGTTGTTATTCCAGAGGATCAGCCTTTTGCATCGGTCCCCGAGTTAGGTGCTTTGGGCCCGGTTTTTGATCAAGACGACGCTAACTTACCTGCTGTTCAGGCCGGTATGAAGGCTAAGCAAGGCGGTACAGTGGTGCTTGCAAGCTACCAAGAGAGCCGAATTCGACATTTGCATATGACGATCGACAAGTACATTAATAGCTGAGAGGGCTGCAGTCATGGATCAATCAGCACGCACCGGTGGTCGAATTAACGGCATCTTAGTGGCCAGTGGTTTGTGGCACGATATTGATTTTGCCCGATTAGAGCTACTGAAGTTGCTTGCCGAACACGAGCGTGTGCGTATTCGTGTTTTTGAGGATTATGAAAACCTCGAAGCGCTGGCGGAAGCCGATTTTTTGATCAGCTACACCTGCAACGTCATCCCCTCCCTAGGCGCCCAAGAAGCCCTTCGCGACTGGGTACATAACGGCGGCCGATGGTACGCGCTGCATGGCACTAACTCGGTCATCCGTCTAATGTCAGACGGTAATTTTGGCACCCCCGATTGGGCACCTTTATACATGGAAACTCTCGGGAGCATGTTTCGCTCCCATCCCCCAATAGAGCCTTACACCGTGACGGTCGCCGATCCGGATCACCCGCTTGTCCAAGGGATAGAGCCCTTTGATGTAACGGATGAGCAGTATCTAATGCACACCTATGGAGACTTAAAGGTGTTATTGGAAACTGAATTTGGTGGTGACGCGCCGGGTTTTGTGGAAGATCAATGGGAACATGCCAAGCACCCTGTATTTTATATTCATGCACAGGGTGAGGGAGCCGTGCTCTACCTCACTTTAGGGCATTGTCGTCATCACTATGACATGCAGCCTCTAATGGATTACTGGCCGACCATAGATCGATGCTCTTGGGAATTGCCGGAGTTTTATACCCTTCTTCGGCGCGGCATAGCGTGGTGCATTGAACTTGTGGATGTGGCGAGTGAAGCGGCCCGAGCCGAAGCCGCTGCAAATGCACCCGAACTGTAGGTCAACTTAAAAATCAGAGGCATCACCAATTATGCATAACACGCAGCTTTGCACCGCAACCCTTCGTACACTAATGACATGTGTGTTGACGACCATGGCCTCGCTCAGCCTTGCCGGCCCGGCTACTGACAATATCGCGGCAAAGAACTATTCGGCACCCATTGCCGAGGGCGCAAAACAACTTTACTGGGGCGACACTCACTTACACACGACCCAGTCAGCTGACGCGTTCACTCTTGGCAGTCGTCTTGGCAGAGACGCAGCGTGGCGGTTTGCCCGTGGTGAAACCGTAGAGACTGAGAATGGAATTCCTGTGCGCTTACGTCGACCCCTCGATTTCTTGGCGATTACTGATCACGCGGAGTATCTGGGCGTTTTTCCGATGCTTGAGAAGGCTGACGATCGGCTAGCGGGCTGGGGATTGGGTGAGCAAATGATAGAGCTCATGCAAAGTGGCCAATCTCGAGAGCTTCAACTGTTATTTGCGAACTCGATCCAGAGCACGGAAGCTGCGAAGCGTGCGCCGGCTAAGCTCCGACAACCCATCTGGAATAAGGTCGGCGAGAGCGCCGATCAATGGTACGTGCCGGGCCAATTTACAACCCTGATTGGATATGAGTGGACATCAATGGTCACCGGCGACAATTTACATCGCGTGGTCTTGTTTCGCGACCATGGAGAGCTGACCAAGCGCCAGTTGCCCTACTCTGCCCAGGACAGCACGGACCCAGAGGATCTCTGGCGCCATTTGGCTGACTATGAATCCGCAACGGGTGGTCAAGTTTTGGCTATCGCACACAATGGTAACGTCAGTAACGGACGTATGTTTAGCCCTGCGCGTGAGAACGGCGCCGCTCTAGATGAAAATTACGCGAAAGCACGTAGTCGATGGGAACCCATTTACGAGGTCACTCAAATCAAGGGTGATGGAGAAACGCATCCTTTGCTATCCCCAGATGACCCTTTTGCTGATTTTGAGACGTGGGATGACGGCAATATTACTCTTACTACGGCAAAAGAGCCTGAGATGCTTCCTAATGAATACGCCAGGTCTGCTTTAAAGCAAGGCCTTGCTCACGGACAGGCTCTCGGCGCAAACCCCTTTAAGTTTGGCATGATTGGCTCAAGTGACATGCACACGGCGCTCAGTACTACCGAAGAAGACAATTACTTCGGCAAATTTGTGCACGATGAACCCGCTCCTGGGCGGACTCAGCTACAAATGGCCGATTTATTGCAAAAAGTGTGGCGCCTAGTGTCTTCTGGTTTGGCCGCAGTATGGGCTGAAAACAATACTCGCGAAGGGATTTTCGATGCGATGAAGCGGCGAGAGGTCTATGCAACTACCGGGACGCGCATACGCCTTCGCATGTTTGCTGGCTGGGATTTCGATGAAGCTGATCTGAATGCGCATGACCAAGCAGCTAGAGGCTACGCAAAAGGTGTGCCCATGGGTGGAGAACTGCCCCGTTCACCCACAGCCAATGCAGCGCCTCGATTAATGATTACCGCAGCCCGTGACCCACTGGGTGCCAATTTGGACCGAGTGCAGGTAGTCAAAGGCTGGGTTGATGCTTACGGTAAGCAACAGGAAAAAGTCTACGATGTGGCCTTGGCAGATGGCCGAGAGGTGGATTCCGCAACGGGGCAGGCGCCCGGAGTGGGCAGCACTGTAGATGTTCTAAATGCGAGTTACGACAACAGTATTGGTGACGCTACCCTAGAAACTGTTTGGCAGGACCCTCAGTTTGACCCTAAGGCGCCTGCCTTTTGGTATGTTCGAGTGTTAGAGATTCCGACACCGCGATGGACTGCCTATGATGCTAAGCGCTTTGATGAGTCACTCACCGAAGATGACGATGGAGTCATTCAAGAGCGGGCATACTCTTCGCCGGTTTGGTACACCCCTTCAAACTAAAATAAGTGCGCGCCGGATTAGCTGGCGCGCGCCGCGCCGTTGCGGATATGTTGTTAGCCGTG
>CAJQLP010000200.1 GCA_905479205.1 uncultured Luminiphilus sp. | reverse complement strand
ATATGCGACGCCCGTTAATAAGAACGTTAGTATCCGCCTGACCAAAACCACGGTCACCTCCGCCCTCGTTAACGCTAAATCCAGGAATTTGTCTGACCAAGTCGAACGCCGACCGAGGAGCAAACTGAGAAAAGTCGCTTGGTAAATAGCTCTGACGAATGGCTTCAGAATGCTGAGTAGAAGCCCCAAGTTCCGGAGCGATTAAGGCCTGAAAAAACAAACTACACACAGCCAACAAGGGCTTAAAATCAGAGGGCATTGTCAATGGCATCGGCGGCTACTTTTTAACCTTAGAGGGTCATGGCATCGGCATTGTGCATGCAGCCAATAAAACCTTGAGTACACGGGGTACGGCCTAAAAGCTTACGCGCGACCGAACACCCCATGCACTACTGATACTGCCTACATCCAAACTGGATCACTGTGACGAAGCCGCCTGCCTCAGCCTCCTCTGCCCAGGTTTCAAAACGACCTCTCAGCCAGTCTTAGCTGGTCTGCCCACGGCAATAAAGGATCAATAGGGTAAATGACACTTCTTAAACTAGACTCACCGGTTGAGCGTGTATAGAAAAAAACTAACGCACTGTTTTGAAGATCCTTAGTGACCTTGTCAGCGAACGTTTTGATAGGACCGCGTCATGGGTCTCTCCAAAAGAGAACACACAAGATACCAATTAGTTTTCACAACTAACCAACGCCTTCACTATACTGATCGACGTTTTTACAAAAATCGGACCCTGACAACATGCAGAAGTATATTTGTCCTTTTCTTATCGTTTTCGCTTTGGACGGATGCAGTTCAGGCTCACAAAATGCGCCGCCCACGGTCTCGGTATCGGGTCCGGCTGAAGTCATTGAGCGCGCGCCAGTCATTTTGCAATCGAACGCGGCTGACATCGATGGGACTATTGAGTCTTATCGCTGGTTACAAGTGTCCGGACCCGAGATTTCGCCCCGCTCATACTCAGACCAAACCTTAGAGTTTACGGCGCCCGAGGTTGAAACTGATCAAACTTTAGTTTTCTCGCTAGAAGTACAAGACAACACGGGCGCCAGATCGACATCAGCTGAATGGTCGATACTGGTCCAAGAGTCGCTCGCCGATTTAAACCCTCTTTCTCAGTCTCAAATTACTGAAGATGATCGTCATGCCTCAGTCTTTATTTCATCTTTTGTTGTCGACATTGACCCAAAGCTGATCAGTACTGTTTCTTTTTTGATTGAACCTAAACAAACCGCAACAGCCGCTCCAATATTTGTTTCCACCGCAGTGGAGTCTTTAAGTCAAAGCGATAGCAGCATGATCGTTCCAATTTTTGGCCTTTACAGTGACTACATCAATACAGTGACGCTAGACCTCGTTTTTGTTGACGGATCCAGCCTTTCAGCAACAAAAGAAGTTTCGGTGAGTATTTATGAAGACAATCCAATTAACACTAAAGTTAATTTCCCGGTCAGTCAGGGCAACAAGCCATCATTTAGTTACTTCTATCTGAAATCACGTCTTGGGCTTCATATTCTTGACATCGATGGTGACGTTCGATGGGCGGCAAGTGCGGCGATGAATACTAACTCTAGCATCTATGACGAAGGCGCATTTACGGTGTTTGTAGACGATGATATGCACAAATTAGCCCTATCTGGGGAGATGACAACTTCAAAAATCACCCAGACAGGCTTGTCCAATATCAAGGCACACCATGACGTTGATAAAGGGCGAGCGGGCTATTTAGTTGAAATTGACGCTGACAAAGAGGGTCGTTCTGCAACCATCATCGAGTCGCTTCTGCTCGAGATCGACAGCGATGGAAATACCATTAAAGAATGGGATTTTGGGACCATTTTCAAAGAACTCATTGAAGGCGAAGGCTATGATTCAAGTAATTTTGTTCGCGACGGTATCGATTGGTTCCACATGAATTCGGCAATTTACGATTCTTCCGATGACAGCATCATTGCCTCCAGCAGGGAAAACTTTGTTGTAAAAATCGACTACGACTCGAACGAAGTAATCTGGCTCCTCGGTGATGAGACGAAACACTGGTATGTAAATTACCCACCTTTGCAGGCTCTATCGTTGAGTTCATCCGACGTAAAACCAATAGGTCAGCACGCATTGTCTTTGGTAGATGGCGAGCTAATGCTCTTTAACAACGGACAATTCAGTTTTAATAGCCCCGACGGGGCACCTCAAGGCGAGGTTCTGACATCGAGTCCTGCTTCTCGTTATAAGGTTGATCTTGAGTCTCGAAACGCAGAACTCACGTGGACTTATGACCCGTTTATCTACAGTGATATTTGTTCAAGTGTATTTCGCGATCAATCCACAACCAATGGTGATTATCTTGTTCACTATGCTGCCGTGGACAGGCTCGATCAGTCGGATCCTCCAAAACCCACGCGCACCCTGATTCAAGCCATAGATGACGACAGGACACTACTCTTTGAGTTCGAGTTGCAAACACGCTTCTGTCAGACAGCGTGGCAGTCAAGACCACTGCCAGAGCTGACAACAGGTACCTTATAACTTGACGAGCGACACCTCGATAACCGGCAAAATTGAACCCTTAAGAGCCTGGATCTCGTATTGCTAGCCAGTTACTGCCTATTCATATCGACTAAATCGATGACCTACTCAGCACTACAAACCAATGGTAAAAAAGCTGCGCAATATTTTCGGTGGATGACTTTCGACTCAAAGATAAGGTTTGCTTCAAGTCTATCGATAGCGCTCATATTCAGACTTTCTAGCTCATCAATGTCACTAAATACGCACAACGTTTTGATTAGAGCGCTTACAGCCACAATCGAGCAACAAATATTAAGCCTTCCTTACCTGCGAGATTGCCCCGACAACAAGGGTAAATTGTGGTTGTGTCGTTGGTGTCGATCGATGAACTGCCCAAAACGACAGCAGACGCTTGCCAGGCTTTATTCAAAAAACCAAACGTGCAGTCGCACAGTCTTCGTACCGAATGGTTTTTAGATCACGCTGGTAGTCCTGTGATCCATCTCGACCTAACGCCACGGAAAGGTCCGTCACGATAGAGTCGGAGGCTTCAACGCCGTCATCGAGTAGTCGTTTCCAGTCTCGATTAGGTGATAGTTAAGGAAATACGCCTACAGCCTTACGATAAGCTTGCCTCGATTACCCCCAGTGAAGAACAAGTTGAGTCCGTCAATTGCCGATTCCAAACCGTCGAGGACGTGGCTACGGTATTTAACCTTGCCGGACATGACGTAAGGTGCAAGCTGCT
>CAJQLP010000199.1 GCA_905479205.1 uncultured Luminiphilus sp. | reverse complement strand
TTGGTAGGACCAGGCGGATTCGAACCGCCGACCTCTACCATGTCAAGGTAGCGCTCTAACCAACTGAGCTATGGTCCTATTAAGGCGCGCAAGTATAGGGCGTGTAAAGACCGAGCTCAAGTCCTTGATAGCGGCTATTTTTCAAAGGCGCCGTGGCGTCCAGCGCCACGAGCGAATTTTTCAGCACCCGCTATAGCTTCCTTCTGTACAACGGGATAACCCCCAGCGCCCTCTTGAACGAGCGCTTCTTCAAGTGGCAAATCCCACTGCGTAAGTGCCGACTGACGGTCGGCGCGCATACATTGCTGTGGGAAGGCGGCCAGCTCGTACGCTAATGCCTGCGCTGCGGTAAGCGCTTCTCCCGCAGGGACCACGCGCGTGGCGAGGCCAATGCGCAAGGCCTCTTCAGCCGCTACGGGGCGTCCCGTTAATATCATATCCATGGCTACGCCTTGGCCAACAACCCTAGGCAACCGAACGGTACCGCCATCGATAAGTGGTACTCCGAAGCGGCGGCAAAAAACGCCGAATACGGCGGTTTCATCTGCGATGCGTAGGTCACACCAAAGGGCAAGTTCAAGTCCCCCCGCGACCGCATGACCTGAAACCGCGGCAATGACAGGCTTGCTTAACAGTAGTCGAGAGGGGCCCATGGGTCCGGGTCCAAGGCCCGAGTGTTCGACCTCGTTGCGCCGGCTGTCGTCACCCATTGCTTTAAGGTCGGCACCGGCACAGAAGTTGCCTTGTGCACCCGTAAGTACGGCGACCGACAGCGAGTCGTCGGCATCGAAGTCTAGGAATGCTTGGCGAAGCGCGTCTGCTGTGGGCTTGTCCACTGCATTGCGTGCATCGGGTCGGTTGATGGTTACCGTTAAAACCGGGCCATCCCGCTCAGTGACAACAACATGATCCATAGGATGGAGCCTCGCAGGAATCGATGGGCTTAGTGGTAGTAGCTTTTGTACCAGTCTACAAACTTACTGAGGCCGGTCTCAATATTGGTTGTTGGCTGGTAGCCAATGAGCTGCTTCGCAAGGTCGATATTGGCGCAGGTCTTAAAAACGTCACCGGGCTGCATGCCGGTCATTTCTTTGTTGGCCTCAACGCCGAGCAGATTTTCAAGTGTCTCAATAAAATAACCGAGTTTTTCGGGTGTGTTGTTGCCCAAGTTCAAAATGCGGTGGGGTATGTCCAACTCAGTCGGTGGCAGGTCTGTGATACCAATCACCCCCGCGACGATATCGTCGATGTAGGTAAAATCACGTTCTAAGTTACCGTGGTTAAAAACTTTAATCGGATCCCCAGCCAGAATAGCCTTAGTAAACGAGAAATAGGCCATATCGGGTCGGCCCGCTGGGCCATAAACCGTGAAGAAGCGCAGCCCCGTCATTGGGATGTCGTAGAGCTTGGCATAACTATGCCCAACGACCTCATTAGATTTCTTTGTGGCCGCATACAAACTCACCGGATCATCGGTCCGATCGCTCTCGCGGAATTCGACAGCATTGCTGTTGCCATAGACCGAGCTCGACGAGGCAAACACTAAATGCTGCGGCTTATATCGACGGCAATTTTCGAGAATATTCTGAAAGCCGAGCAAGTTACTCGCAACGTAGGCGTTGGGGTTTTCTATTGAATAGCGAACACCCGCCTGCGCGGCCAGATGAATTACGATGTCAAATTGATACTCGTCGAACAATGCATTAACCGCGGCCGCATCGGCAATATCAATGGGCCTAAATGAAAAGCGAGACTCGCCACGCAAACCTTGTAAACGATGCTCTTTAAGTGCCGGTTCGTAGTAGTCATTGAGATTATCAATGCCAATGACTTCACAGCCTTTGCCGAGTAACGCGCGGCTTACGTTCGCGCCGATGAAGCCTGCTGCGCCCGTGACGAGTATCGGTTTTGGGGTGTTTATTAACAGTGACATGCGGTCAACTCGTCCCTATCTGCGTTGGGGTAGTGTGGTAGTGTGAAGGAACCGCATTGTTTCGTCACGGGCTTGGCTGAACAAAAAGAGACATTGTATGCAGAGCAACTTCGTTGTGCAGGGCGTCTTTTTTATTTGAAGCACCTTTGATCAATGGTGGTTGCCATGACCTATAGCTAAGAAGGATCTCGGTTGGGCGCCTTATGAATGCTGAACGCGTCACTAAGAATTTGGTCGATTAGCGTTTTGTTGCGAGCTAGTGATTCTTTATCGGCCTTTCTGAAATCCTGCGCTTCGTCGCCGTCATTGGGGGGCTTGTTCCACGTTGGCTCAGATACGATATTTGATTTGGGTCTATCTACTTTAAATGCCACTATTGATTCGAAGATTTCTAAAGAAAAGACTCTGCGATCTTCTTGCGTAGGTTTGAATTCTCCAAACCGCGAATTGATTTTATGTACCCACTGAAAAACGTATTTCAAGAAGTTGATACTGTTATTACCAAAGTCAGGCATATAAGAAGTATGGGTATCTTCAATAATTAGCATGCCACCATCGACGATATTATCGAGTAAACATTCAGCAGTAATTATTTGCTGCAAATAGGTATGCCCTCCATCATCAAGGACGACATTAACTTGACCGACGCTTTCGCAAAATTCTTGCCAAAAAACTGGATCTTGCTGGGAGCCTATATAGATTTCAAATCCATGTTGCTCCCACTGTTTGGCACCAGGATTAAGATCGACGCCGATAATTCGGGCGGCGGGCCCAAAAAAATTTCGCCACATGAATAAAGAACCGCCATTGAGTACACCAATTTCAACAAAAGTGATTGGCTTGCCGCGAAATTTCGACAAAAGCGCATCGTAGGCTGGAAAATATGTCGTGTGCTTGAAAGATGGCTCGGGGCTGCCCAGGTATGCCGCGTAAGATTCCGATCGTGACAGTTCCGCTACCACATTGTCAGTGGTGTGCTTGTGCTGATCATTTTTTTCTGGCATTGAGCTTTCCCCTTAAGCAATTGCCGCAGCGTGCCGACGAGAATACAGCATTAGCCGGTTGCGGAGCAAAGCTAGCCTCACCCCCATGGATCGCAGAAAAACAGCAAGGCACTCGTTCAAGAAAAACGTAACGCTCGCCAGCTAGAGCCACACAAACGTTATGGAGTGCAACCATCTACACGACAGCGTTTGCCTTTCTCCCGAGGTTTATATCCCCCAAATTTAATGACACTGGTATCGCTTGGCATAATGAGGTGCTACCGTGAGGCAGCGCGTGATCATTAACGCTTCTTTTTACACACTTACCCTTTCTATAGGGTTACCCTTTTATCTGTTTTCTCTGGGCGGACCACATGCCTAACTCCTTCACTTAGACCTGGCCCAGCTATGCTGTACTTTCCTCAAAATAATCGATCTTTTTTGGCACTTTCCAAAGCGCGATTAGTCGTCGCGTTGGCGCTGGCGTTCTTTATAGGTTTTGTCAAAGCGGAGCCCGAGGAAGTCGTGGTGGTGGGCACCGCCCTTAATAAACTAGTAACCCACGTGTCGGGCATCGTCTCGGTGAATCGAGATAATCAAATAGCACGTTGGAACAGTTCATTGTGCTTGCGCATTGAGGGACTGCCCAGCCAGCAGCAACGCATCCTTCGTGATCGGGTCGCCGACGCCTCGAGCAAGGTTCGTATTTCGGTACTCGATGAGGGGTGTGCGGAGAATGTTTTGCTATTTTTCGCTTCAGATGCAGGTCGCGTTAGCCAGCAGCTAGCAAGGCATTACGAAATTCCACTGCGACAAGACAGCAACGTACGCGTTCAGGATTTTATGGAAAGCCCCGCACCCGTTCGCTGGATAAATACCTACGATCGTTGCGGTTTTGGCTGCCGACTTGCCAACTCACGAATCACGGCTAGCAGTGCACCTGCGGTTGATTTCATGCTTATCGTGGTCGATGTAACGCAAGCTCAAGGACGCTATTTTCAGGACATCGCTGATTACGTAGCATTCGTCATTCTCGCCAACCCGTCACCTCAGTCCAAACCAGCAGTCGAGTCTGTGCTAAGACTATTTGACACTGCGCCAAAGGCGGCGACCATGGGTGGGATTTCGATCTACGATCAAGTATATCTCGACGCGCTGTACAGCGTGCCTATGGATCGCTACATTGACGGCCAGCGTAATGCGATCAGCAGCCTTATGTTGACGCAGTTAAATTCATTGCAGCAATAGCGGATTATGCCTCGCGTTCAATCTGGTCTAAGCTACGCGCTTAAACTTAGTATTGGAACCGACTATGGCCTCTTCACGTATTCCCTGCACACACACTGGCAGCCTGCCGCGCCCAGATAATTTGGTGCGCCTCATGTTTGCCGCCGCCGATGATATCCCTGTCGATCTGACAGCCATGGAGTCGGCGGTAAACGATGCCATAAACGAAGTTGTTCAAAAGCAAATTGATGCGGGTGTCAGTATCATCAATGACGGTGAGATGTCCAAGCCTTCATATGCAACCTATGTGCAAGATCGCTTATCGGGTTTCCAAGGCGAATCGGTACAGAACTACTTCTTCGACGACCTGCAAGACTTTCCTCGCAGTGCGGAGATGGTGGCGGGTAACCCTGGTCGGCGTAAGCGGAAAGCGCCCAGTTGTACTGAGGCTATCACCGTGGTGGATGGCCAGGCGGCTATCGATGACATGACTGCCTTGGTAGCCGCTGCGAAGGCGCGGGGCCATGAACAGATTTTTTCTAGCGCAGCCTCACCTGGCGTGATCTCGCTATTTTTTGGCAACGACTACTACCCAAGCCATGAGGAGTATGTTTTTGCAATCGCCGAGGCTATGCGCCATGAGTACGAGGCCATCGCAAATGCGGGCGCGGTGGTGCAGCTCGACTGTCCCGATTTAGCGATGGGGCGTCACTCGGCATATGCAACGCAAGATTTAGAGACTTTCCGAAAAACTATTGCTATCAACGTAGCGGCGCTGAACCATGCCGTTCGCAATATTCCCGAGGAACAATTACGCATGCACTTGTGTTGGGGTAACTATCCGGGCCCGCATCACCACGACGTGCCAGTGTCGGACATTATTGATATTGTCTGGACCGCAAAGCCACAGACGGTGCTTATTGAGGGTGCTAATTCGCGCCATGCGCATGAGTGGGCTGTGCTGAAAGAATTGGGTGTGCCAGCAAATAAAAAGCTGTGTCCTGGCGTTATTGAGCCCCAATCAAACTACATTGAGCACCCCGATTTGATCGCACAACGGTTGGGTCAGTGGGCTCAGGTGGTAGATCCCGAGCGTTTAATAGCTGGCGTCGACTGTGGATTCTCGGTACATGTGGGTAGCACAAGTATTGATCCAGATGTGGCATTCGCGAAATTGGCCTCGCTGTCTCAAGGCTGCGAAATTGCCTCAAAGCGCCTATTCGCTTAAGCAGCCGGCAACATGGGTGGCTCAATGTTAATAAACGGGCCATCCATGCAAATACGCCTGCCGTCGGGCGATGCGCAAGCGCCGCAGATACCCACGCCACACTTGGTCATGTAGTCGATTGCACTGAAAACTTGCTCGGGTTTGCAATACTTACGCTGTACCGCCTCTGCCGCATGAATCATGGGTGCCGGTCCGCAGTTGTAAAACATAAGCGTGTCGAGTTCAGTAGCTGTCATTGTCGAAAGCCGCGCTTCCAGCGCCTCCGTCACTCGACCATGGTGGCCAGCGCTGCCATCGTCGGTAGCAACGACGACCTGCGCTACTGCCTCGCATTCATCAAGGAAGTAGAGTCGATCGGCGCTCCTCGCGCCGGCAAAGATCGTTGCAGGTTGCTCGTTGGTGCCAAAATCGCGCGCTATCTGGTAAACGGCAGCCAGTCCTGTTCCGCCAGCGACACACATAATACTAGCGTCTTCGGGTGGCTCTACAGGTGTTCCATAAGGGCCGCGAACATAAATCTCTGACCCAGGAGCAAGATTGTAACAAGCATGGGTAAATTCACCGACGTCGATGACTGCAAGTCGGAAGGGGCTGTCGGTTAGGCATGAAAAGGGCTTTTCGCCCACGCCGGGAATCCAAACGAAAACATACTCTCCCGGTTGAATATTGAGCTGCTCTTTAAAAGTGAGCACGGTGATGTCGTCACACACGGCGTCGTTACTAACAACTGTGACCGCTTTGAACGCCATATCCATATCGTATCGAATCAGTGTTTCGGCGTTCTCGGTGCCGCGATCAAGATCATGAGTCAACGTTTCAAAGTAGTGCTGTAAGTCCGCGGTGTCCATGCCAGTCAGTGCTGAGCCGACACCGAGTATGCTTGCGCCCGCCGAAAGAGCTGCTTTGCAGTCCGCCGCGCTTGAAAAGCCACCGCAACCTATTATGGGTTTATCGGTAATCTGTCGAAGCTCTCGTATACATTTTAAAGCAATCGGTAAAACTCCTTTGCCAGACATGCCGCCGACGCCATTACTCAGGACAGGGGAGCCGTGACTCTCGGTATACCCCGGGCCTACCGTATTGATCGCGCACAAGCCATCAGCACCTGCAGCAATGGCAGCTTTCCCGATCTCAGCGATGTCAGCAACATTGGGCGTGAGCTTCGGTATGACCGGCACACTCACAGCCGCTTTAACCGCGCGGATGATATCGCCGACCATTTGAGGGTCTTGACCCATTGCCATGCCGTAGCCTGAGGCGTGCGGGCATGACAGATTGAGTTCAAAGCCATCTGCTACGGGTTCGAGTAACGTGGCAGTGGTTACAAACTCTTCGACGCTGCCACCGAAAATAGACACCAACAGAAACTTGTCGTCCGGTACGTCAAGCTTGCTCAGCGCCTCAAGCGATGCATAGGCGCCAGGATTAGTGAGTCCTACTGCGTTAACAAAGCTGCCTGGCGCATATTGGCTGTAGATGGGCTCACGATTGCCCACTCGAGGCTCTAAGCCAATGCTTTTGGTGGTGATGACGCCGACGGCGGGTACGTCGCGCATGATGCGCTGAATAATACTCGGGGCGGTGGTCACGATACCTGACGGAATCGTAAAGGGGCCGCTAACAGTTTTGCCAAGGAATTCGTAAGTCACGGGAGCTCTCGATATCAGAATACGTTAATTATACGCGGCGACGTCATGTGCCACAAAAAGTCCTTTGCACAATTTCTTCCGGTTGAGGGCTGGCGGCCCACGTAGTATCCCCTTCAGACCAAACTGCGGGCGCACGTAAGCGCTTATAAAGCGCCGCCATGATGGAATAATCATGGGCTTCAGCGGCTTCAATCGCGCGCGCTATTTGGTGATTTCTTGGTATGACCACCGGATTACACGCCGCCATGCGGCTGTCAGATGCCTCTGATGCGTTGCTTCTGCGTGCCTGCCACTTCGGTAGCCACGTATTCAATGCGGGGTTAGGGGTAAACAATTCGGGCATCGGTGTGTGATCGATCGTGCCGTGGGCGGTCTCCGTCAGCCATCGGAATGCGAGCGTGAAATCCAGTGCATCTGCGCTAATGGCCTCAAAAAACTCGTCGACTAGCTGCTTGTCATCGGGTCGAAGGCCATCAAGACCAAACTTTGCGGCCATAAATGCGGAGTACGCATCGGTGTATTGCTGTGGGAAGGCATCTACGATGCTTTGCGCTACGGACAATGCTTGTTCTTCGTCATCACTGATAAGCGGTAGCAGGCACTGCGCCAGCACGCTCAAGTTCCAGTGCACGATACTGGGTTGATTGCCGTACGCGTACCGACCCTGGGAGTCGATGGAGCTAAATACGCGCTTGGGATCGTGACCGTCCATAAAAGCACAGGGGCCGTAGTCGATGGTTTCACCACACAGGAGCATATTGTCAGTATTTAAAACGCCATGGATGAAGCCTAAGCTCTGCCAGTGTGCGGCTAACGAGGCCAATCGCTTGCCCACTTCGGCGAGTAGTACAGATGCTTTGGATTTATAAAAGCCTAGCGAATGACTCGCGGAAGTTGCGCTTGATTCTCTCTCCCAGGCTTCTCCATAGTGGCGCTCTAAGACGTAATCTACCCATGTGGACAGGCCTTCACCGCCTTGGGTCATGGCGAAGTATTGCGCGGTGCCGATACGTAGGTGGCTGCTGGCAACACGGGTCAGAATTGCTCCGGGTTCAACGCGCGTTCGATAAACCCGCTCTCCCGTAGCAACTGCCGCTAGTGCGCGCGTGGTGGGTACTCCTAAGGTGTGCATGGCTTCGCTGATTAAGAACTCTCGAACGACGGGACCTATTGGAGAGCGACCATCGCCTCCCCGGGAGAAGGGCGTAGCGCCCGCACCCTTTAACTGTATGTCGACTCTGCGGCCGGTATCAGTTAGCCATTCGCCTAGTAAAATTGCTCGCCCGTCGCCGAGCTGGGGGTTGTAGCTCCCGAATTGGTGGCCTGCGTACACGGTAGCAATAGGGTCACTACCTGCGAGTAATCGATTGCCCGCGAGGGCCTCGAGGGTCGACTCCGACTGCCGCCATTCACTTGGCCAGCTAATCTCGTTCGCCAGTTCGTCGTTAAACAGCATCCAGCCCGGATTCGCCGCCGTAGACGGTTGCACTGACGACGAATAATGATCACCTAGGCGTGCATAGCTGTTATCGAAATGTGCGCTCATGAACTGTATTACTCCGAGATATCGGTTCTATAGCCTAGCAAGGTTCAGCGCGAAGTGGTTTTACCAAGATGTGGTTTGACCAATGTGGTTAAACAGAAGTCGTTTAATTAACGGCGAGTCCAAGCATTACACCAGCCGTTACCGGCCACCTGTCTGCCAGCAAAAATACTGCAGATTCCGTTGCCATTGTCTGTGCTTGTGAATAGCGCGCACGTTTGGCATCGCTGCTGTCCCTGAACGTCTTGTCCCTTCTTGCTCCACCGTGTTGTATCGACACGGCTGTGATCGGTGCTGTAGCCCAATGCAATAGCAGTGGGGCTTTTAGGGTCCACTTCGTCTTGTTGTGCGAAAGCGCTGGACGCCAGCGCAACAAGAGGAACAAACCGAATAAATTGGCGGCGATCCATAGCTCAGTTACCGAACAGTTTCTTCAATGCTTTGCCCGCGTCTCGACCTAGCTTATCGGCCTCACGCTGCAGCTTGGACTTTGCCTCGTACTGAAGCATTTGTTTGACGATGCTGTCCGTATCAATGCGGCACCACTCACTGGGCTCGTCCATAAGATTTCCCGAACACTGAACGGGCCACTTCACGGCAATATAGCGCTCTTCAATTCGACAGGCGCGGTCTAGCTCCTCGAGCTCCTTATTGACGCTGGCATTAACGGTCAGCGCAAACGTCAGGTCATCGAGGGAGGCTGCCCCGCTGCCTTGCATAACAAGACCGGGGGTTGCCACATTGAAGGTTTTAAGCTGGGCCTGACCGTTGTCGAATGCAATGCGGCCGCCCAACGCTGTCACTTTGGTGGTAGTCGGCATGTCTGCCGTCAGTGACTCCGCGTTGACTTGGGCGATCGCTCGACACATCTCGCCTTGCGCAGAGACGGAAAGAATCTCGACATTGCTACCTGTAACGTTCACGTCTCCATCCAAACCCAACTTAAGGTCTTCGCTCGTCGTGCCTTGGGTGTCAACATCCCAAGTCATATCCACTCGGCCGCGCGCAGTGTCAGGGCTATCTAAGCTTGTCATAAGGCTATCAATATTAAAGCCACTGAGCCCACCTGCTAGGCTCACTTCAATAACAGGTTTTCGAGCGTCAATAACCATGTTGGTATCGAGCTGACCTCCGTGTAACACCCCGCGTAAGTATTTGAGGTCGCTCACGCCATTCACAACCCGCATCAATAACTGCGCCCCTGTTATCTCTTGACCGTTACTTATGAGCGAATTAGCAGTGACGGCCAAGCGCATATCCAAATCCCTTAAGGGGCCAACAGGCACGGGAATGGGCGGAGGCTTGATGCCATTGTCTTGCGCAGTATCGGTCTCTGCCGTGCTCGAGACGGGAGAGATCTTGTCGAGATCAAGTTGCTCAGAGCTAAAGGTCAGATCAATCTGAGGGCTCTGTTGGGCTGCATACACCAAGTCGCCATCAATATCGCCGCCGGGAAGATTGGCGACTAGATCCAACGTTGCTTCGAGCGGTGAGAGCATAACGGTACCGCTCAATGTGGTTCGAATACGTTCAGTCAGTGCGCCATCGACGTCTGTTTGCAGTTTATCAATGGAAATGCGGTCGAGATCTTTAGGGACTCGTACCGTTCCTTTCATGGTCACTACAATCGGTTCGCCACCGTCAAGATTTGCGAGTGCTAACTCGGCGCGCAAACCCATAGGACTATTGGCTGTATTCAAGCCCTCGGCGACTATTTCCTTGAGTGTTAATTGGGTTGCAACTGCGCCATCGACATCAAATAGCGTGACCTCAGTATTGTTCAAGGCGACCCGCCCGACTTCAGTATCCCCCATTAATAGTGACCAGGGCGAAATCCCAATATCGATCGTCCCTACTTCGGCAAGAATGCGCCCACTGTCTTGTCCTTGGGGGGGTAAGTCGATCGTAGTGTCTCCCAAGACAATGACGATCTGAGGGATTAGGGAAAGCTGTGTTTCACCTTCAACAGAGAGCTCACCGCCGGTCGCTTTACGAACTTGCTCTTGCGCCAAGGCGATAATTTGCGATTCGTCGATAAAGCTGGGCAAGACCACTAATGCCACCACAACGACAGCGACGATGACACCAATGACAATCAGTAAGAAGGCCATGTTTATTCTCCTCTGCTATGACCAGATCATAACAGACAGCAATGTTTGGGTTGCTACACTTTTGCGGGTTTTCGTGGCGAGAGCGGCGCTGAGTACTGACGTTCTACGTGTCGGTTAAGAATACGTTGCCGTTCTCTCGCGATGACGGGGTCGTCTTTTAATGCCCACAGCCTGTCCCGGGCACTTCGATGGGCCTCTTCAAGATCGACGACTGGATCCGGGTACTCAACGGGGTGGAGCATTTTTTCCATGGGCGAGCGCAACCATGGCTGATGTACCAGCGGCGTCGGTAGCTCGGCGAGCTCCGGCAGCCAGCGGCGTATAAATCGTCCCTCGGGGTCATGCTCCAGAGATTGCTTAACGGGGTTATAGATACGAATGGTATTTATCCCTGTGACGCCTGCCTGCATCTGCATTTGTGGGTAGTGAATGCCTGGCTCAAAATCTAGGAATAACGAGCCTAGATGGGCCGCGCCTAGGCGCCAATCTAACCAGAGGTAGTGAGTGAGGAAACTCACTAGCATGGCGCGGGATCGGAAATTGATATAACCGGTGGCCAGCAAGCAGCGCATGGATGCATCGATAAGCGGTAAGCCTGTGCGTCCCTCGCACCATGCGGAAAGTAATTCAGCGTGTTGATCTCTGGGGTGATAAAGGTAGCCTCTATTAATATCTTCGAATTCCATGCGGCACTCACTCTCGAATTTCTGAATGAAATGACAATGCCAATGCAGCCGCGATTCGAATGCGTCGAGAGGTCGCTTCCAGCCCCCTTGTTGCCTGCGCTGCTCGAGTGCAAACATGACTTGCCGAATCGAAAGATTCCCCCACGCAATGTGCGGTGAAAGTCGCGAGCAGTGGCCGCGACTCTCTTCGGGTTTGGAGATGAATCGCTGATAACCCCACGCACGCTCGTTTAAAAATCCGTCCAGCGTACTTTGCGCCGCCGTGATTCCACCGGTTTGGAAATCCTTGTGCTGTTGCCGCCATCGATTAATCCGCTGACAGCGACTTGCCTCCAGTGTTGATGGCGTGTCGATACAGAGCTCTGCGAGCCGGTTTAAGTCGGTTGTGCGGATGGGCGACGACATTATTTGAGCCCATCGGCGACTCCAGCCGCGTCGATTAGTTCGCCCGCGCTCAATGCCGTTGGTGGGAGACTCTTGCCAGACAAACCGGCATTGTTGCGCGATCTTCGTGACGTCACGGTCTCGCTCGAAGGTTACTGCGAGTCCCGTCTCTTCGTAGCTTAATAATCGTTGGAAAGGAAAAGTCTTGTGCAGGGTCGCGAGCAGCTCCGGCGCTGACCCTTCGAGAATCACCACCTCGGCACCAAAGCGCGCAAGCTTTCGATTGATATCGTCGAGCGATTGAGCAATAAAATGCCAGTGCCGACCGCGGTAGTGCGCGTTATTTAGTAGAATGGGTTCCACAATGTACACAAGCAGTACGGGCTCCCCTATCGCCAAAGCCTCTGCCAGTGGCGCGTGATCATCGAGCCGCAAGTCTCTTTTTAACCAAACGACGGTGCCGCTCATTCGCGCGGACCCGTGACTAGAAACGGATTGTCCAACGGCTCGCCCGTGGCTGCATCGTAGATTTCGACCCGGCCTTTGCTCATGGCTGA
Source organism: uncultured Luminiphilus sp. (assembly GCA_905479205.1). GTDB lineage: Bacteria > Pseudomonadota > Gammaproteobacteria > Pseudomonadales > Halieaceae > Luminiphilus. Next base: position 13,216 of record CAJQLP010000199.1, on the reverse strand, counting down.
AATTAACAGTCGATAAGCGTCTCGATCAAAAAAGCGTGCGCCCGCACTCTGCAATAAGGGCCGTGACGCATCGATTTTTTCGACGCTCCCGAGATATGACCAGTGATCCACAATGTGGTACTGGTTCGAAGGCTGACCTTCCCAGGGTCGAATATTGACCTCGCCCAGCGCGAGGGGACCGGTGAACGGCCATGCCGCTATCCGGTCGCTATCAAGCACCGACAGTAGTCGAGCGTTGTGTTCGCTCGCGCTTTCCTGTCCGGCACAGGCGCCATCACAGCGCTTTAGTTGAAACTGAAAGCAGGGTCCGCTGCCTTTATCGAATCCCAGCATTTGTGAGCAAAGCCCATGATCACGGGCGTGACGCCGCAGGCTCGACTCAATCTGCTTTTGGTTACTGTACAGACCGTAACTATCGATCCGCCGCTCCGATTCGGGCTTAAAGTCAGCGGCGGTGGGCTTAAGAAAGCCATCCTTTCCCTGCTGTAGCTGTATCGTCCATAGCTTGTGCAGTCGTCGTTGACGTCGGTTATAGAGGGGGGTTTCAGCTTTGATCGCCGCGTTTTCGACGAGCAAGGCGCCAATCTCACCGGCCGTAGCGGTGCAGTCGATGCGCAGAACTTGTTGCATCATACGCTGGTGCCGACCGGGTTTTCGGCCCTCCTGAAAATGGGACTGTACGCGCGCACGGATGTCGACACTTTTGCCGATGTAGAGCAAGCTATTATCGTCGCCAAAAAAGCGATAGACGCCACTAAAGCGCGGCAGCTCGGAGCATGCTACTCCCGCGGTGGTAATTTCGACAGTTTCAAGCTCAGGCATCATAGGTACTATGATCGCGCGTTACGCCGACTAAAAACTGACCCGTCCATCTTTTGTAGGAATCAACCCGTGTACTCACCACCGCTTTACATACCGCATTGTCGACATCCCGATGTCATCAGTATGGGTATGCAGCCTATGGGATCCCACTGGTTGGAGCGCTCAGAGCATCAAGCTGCGCTAACAGCACACAAGCAAGAGCGGCGTGCTGCCTTGGGTGAGGCTGTTTACAAGGTACTGCCAGAGGGGCTCGATGCAGCCTGTGAACTAGCGCGTAAGGTGTCTGAGTTTGCCCTGTCAGAGCCGTTACCGTTAGAGCAGTTTCCGCGGGAAGAGTGGCTGTGGCAGGCGTCACTGGCAATTCATGAAGATCTAGTCGTTATGGCGTCTATTGGAGGGGAGTACACGATGGTCGCGGCAAGCCTGTGCAGCCCAAGTCACTGGCGATTACCTGAAAAAATTGGCCGCCCGATGTCCCGTATTCACGATCCTATTCCCACCATTCACGATCGGCTTACACCGAAGATCGATCGCGTGTTTGAGTTTTTAACCGTCGATCGCCCCGTTGAGCGCTTCAATTGGTCGATTCAAGAGGATGATGTGTTGTTCTGCTGGCCTCTGGATCACGAACAAAGCTTCGCGCCCGAGCATCCCTTGTTTTATCGCGTTGAACGCCAAACCCTGTCTCGGTTACCAGAATCTGAAGCATTGGCTTTTACAATCGCGGTGCATATCGATCCCCTCGAGAGTTTGGGGGCATCGCCTGGGGCAATGCAGGCGCTATTTGATGCGATAGATGCTAACCCAGAGTCTGTTCGCCGATACAAAAACTTCGATGTGCTTGCACCTGCGCTCGAGAAATATCGCAAATACTGCCATCCATAGTTAACTGTGCTAGTTCTGTCGCGCTCCGCTGGCTGCTTTATAAAACCGTCTCAGCAGGCCGAGCGTAAGGATAATGAACGGTAAAGGCGGCCCTATGAAAATCACTGAAAAAGAGCTTAAGCGCCGAGCAGCTGACGTAGAACGGATTGTGATCGAGTCTGTGGACCTCAGCTTGTATCTCGCCCGGGCGGTTATTGACGGACAAGAGTTAATGATCGCCGACGCGAACGGCAAATTCGTCAAGACACATAACTTACTCGCTATGAAACGCCGATTAAAAGCGCTGGTGACGTGCGAATTTTTCCTGCGCCAGCAAAGTGCCTATGATGAGATGGTTGGGCACAGCTACGCTGCAAATGCGAACACAATGGAAATACCCATGGGGAGCGAGCCTCTACCGGAGTGGCTCAGCTAAGTGGCATGCGGGGGTGTCTCAAGCTCCGGTTAAATCGTCATCATCGATATTGTGGCCCCAGTCGCGCTTCGCCTGTAAATAGCGCAGGTTACAGTCGTCGACTCCCGACACATGCTTGATTCTTTCAATATTGGTTACGCCGTTATCGGTAAGATCTTTGAGTTTCTTCGGGTTATTGGTCAGCAGACGGAGCGGGCGACCGCGACCAAAAAATTTCAGCAGTGTTGCTGCGTCGCTGAAATCCCGCGAATCGTCCGGTAAACCCAGTGAGCGGTTGGCTTGATAGGTATCTTCGCCCGCATCTTGCAGTAGGTAGGTAGCCGCTTTTGCCCATAACCCAATGCCGCGACCTTCGTGGCCCGCCATGTAGACGAGATATCCACCACCCGGTTCCTCGGCGATACGATCAATCGCCGCCTCGAGCTGCGGGCCGCATTCGCAGCGGCGCGATCCGAACACATCGCCAGTCAGGCAGTTGGAATGCACGCGTATCATGGGAGATTCGGCGTTGGCGGCATCCCCAATAACCAACACACTGTTTACGGCCATGCTCGATGCCAGTTCGGAGAATAAGTGTTGACCCCCTTGCTTGCGCAGGGTGCTGGCCAAATTTTCCACCTCGCTCAGTTCGGTGCTGCGTACCGCTGCATACCACTGGGCCTCTGGGCGAGACTCTCCTCTCATTATGGGTAAAGGCACGGGTCCGAGTAAGTTCAAACTACGCTGGCCCGAAGGCGCCTCGGCTTCAACACTCAATGGCTGTCCATCGGCGTTGATTCTAACGAGCTTGCCTTGGTCAATCAGGCTTTTGCGCACTGCAGGGTTTAGATATGTGAACATGATAAATCTCGGTTTGCGCCTTGAGAATTACGCCAAAGGCTGTTGTTGGGTTATGCAATGTACGCCGCCACCCATCGCAAAGATGACTCGGGCATCAATGCCACGTATCGCTCGATCTGGATACACTTCCGCCAATCGTTCCAGCGCAGGGTCGTCATTGGGGTCAGCAAACGTGGGGACAATAACCGCACCATTACACACGTAGTGATTCAAATAGCTGTAATCGACCCAATTATAGTTGTCTCGAAGCACCTTCGGCGCAGCGATCGGCACAACATTAAGACCGGCGTCCGCAAGTTGTGCTCTGAGTTCTCGACAGTTGATGTGGTCCGGATGTTGTTCCTGCGTTTGCTCATGAAACAAGACATCGTCATTGGGAGTAAAGCAGGCCACTATATCCACATGGCCCCGAGTACCGTTTTCCTCATAGTCGCGGTACAAACCACGCTCAAGCCATATGGCACGCTCCGTACCGAGCAGCGCGTGTATCTCACTTTCAACGTCCGACTGGCTCCAGTCGGGATTACGCCCTGGATCAAGCTGCACAGTCTTCGTTAACAGTACCTGGTCTTGACCGCTCACATGTAGGCCGCCACCTTCATTGGTCAGAGTTGACGAACGTGCCTCACAGTCTAGGTATTCGCAGATAAACCTAGCAATACCTGCATCTTGCTGCCATTCAAGCTGGGTGTTGTTTCCCCAGCCGTTGAAGCGCCAATCGATGCCCACTAATCGGTTGCTCTCGATGATAAACGTGGGACCGGTATCGCGTAACCAGGCATCGTTGAGTGAATAATCGACGAGTTCAATCGCACTGCTGAGTCGCTTCTTGGCCGATGTCTTTTGCGTCGGGTGACACAGCATGAACAGCCTTTCATGATCTGAAATTGCGTTGGCCACATTAGCCCACGCTTGCTGTGCCTCTTCGGTAGAGACCCCGCAGCCGTCGTACGCTGCACTTGGGTAGCCCATCCAGGTGGCTGAATGGGGTGCCCATTCTGGCGGCATGTTGCTCACCTTGAGGCTACTCCTGGAATACCACCATTGATGCCCTCGCCGCTAGCAGAGCGCGGGTTTTCGATAGCCTGGGTAAGTGCGCCATAGGTGTCCGGCCGTCGAGTAGCGTAAAAAGGAAAGAGCGTTAGCCAGTCGGCGCGTTGATTCAGATCAAGCTCTGCAACCAGTACCGCGTCTTCGCTGCGAGGTGCCTGCGCTAAAATTCGCCCAAACGGATCAACAATAAAGCTTGAGCCATAAAAATTGAGTAAGCCCTCGCTGCCATAACGATTGGGCACGACAATAAATAGGCCATTGGCGATGGCGTGTCCGACAATCACCTGCTGCCAGAGTGGCTGAGTATCGAAATTAGGGTGATCAGGTTCAGAGCCGATCGCTGTCGGATAACACAGTAGCTCCGCGCCTTGTAAGCCGTAGCAGCGTGCAACCTCAGGAAACCACTCGTCCCAGCAGGTGGGTAATCCGACGTTGAGGTCGCAGTTATCCGTGCTGATGGTATGCACAGGGTAGGGGTTTTCAGCAGGCCCTTCGGCAAAATAGTGGTCTTCAAAATAGCCAGCTGTCACGGGGATATGGAGCTTATGAGTTTGGGCAATAATGTTTCCGTCGGGTGCTACCACGATGGCAGTATTCAGGCCGCGCCCATCGGGAGCGCCGCTATACTGAAACAGTGACGCATGAATAAATACATCGTGATCGCGGGCAGCTTGCGCAGCAAATTTATGGGTTGCACCGCCCACAAGCGCCTCGGCGTTACTGCTCGCATTAACGTCAGGCAGGGTGTCAGCGGGATAGCGCGAAAGCGTGAGTTCCGGCAGGAAAACAATCTCAGCGCCTTGGCAGGATGCGGCCGCAATACCCTCTCGCAGTATCTCTTCATGCCGCAGTGGATCGCTGTGCCAACGAGTTTGAACCAAGCCCACGGTTGTCGTTCGAGCTGGACGGTCGTCTTGGTCTGGGGGGCAGAGACTGGGCTGCATCCGTGCTTTGAGTATGTCCATAACATCACCAGATAATAGAAGCGCACAGATTACGGTCTGCTCACCAGCGGCACAACCTACTAACAGAGGTAGGGCGGTGCTACTTCAACTCGCCGGTAAGCCGCTTGCGCAATTTGCGACTCATGAACCAGACGCTGGCAAGTAATAGCGGCGCCGTTGCAGCGAGGATAAGTTTGGGGTCAAAGGGTAAATACCCTGCAGCTTCTAAACCCACGAGGACGTAGCTGAGTATGCCTAATGCATAGTAGCTAATAACAAACGTAGAAAAGCCTTCGACTGCTTGCTGCAGGCGCACTTGAATTTGAGCATTTTGACTCATAGTGCGCATCATGGCGTTTGTCTGTCGGGTCTGAATCATATCTACCATGGAGTTGAGAAGCGTCAGTGCTCGTGACACACGCTGTGCTAACTCTTCGATGCGCCGCTCAGCAGCCTCGCAGGTTCGCATGGCGGGCTGCAGCGTTCGCTGTAAAAACATCGAATACCTAGGCTGAGTAAGGACTCGTTCCTCACGCAGCTCTTTCAGCCGCTGCTGAACAATTTGTGAGTATGCACGAGCAGCCGCAAAGCGATAGCTACTCTCCGCAGCAAGATGTTCGATACGAGCCGCCATATGCGATAAATCAGTCAGTAGGAGCTCGTGATCAATGTCGTCGCCGGCACGCGTCAGCTGATTCATCAAGGGCTCTAACTCTTCCTCGAGTACAGTCAGTGCGGCCATAGTCTGGCGCGCCAATGGGAGGGCGCTCATAGCTTGCAGCCGATAGCTCTCGCTCTCGACAATACGCTGCAAGTAACGACCTACCGCAGAGGCAGGTAAGCTGTGATCGACCATAACAATGCGTGCATAACCTTCAGCATCGAGTCGGAAGCTGGACCACAATGCCGCGTTGCCATCGGCGATTGGGCCGCCGAAAATCTCATTACTGCCAAGGGTCGCTTTGATTGTTTCCAAATCCATGTCGTCTTTAGATTGTTTGAAAACTTCAATATGGACGCCACAGATGATTTCGTCGCCAAAGCATTGGATGAGGTCGGCAGGAGTGAAGTGAGCGGCATGCTCGCTAAAAAGCGGGCTGGCATTGCCGGGTATTAGGTGCGTTATGGAGTCAGCTTCAGTGTGGCCTTCCCACTTCACTAGGGCGGTGCCTATCTGAACCATATGGTGACGGCTTTGGGCGCTGGGCGCTGCCTGCGAATATTGTCCACACAGCTGCGCGAAGCGTGCTCTGGAATCACTGGCGCTTATTTTTCGGCGAATCACCTGATGAGTGCAGCGACAGGGCGTGGCCATATTGGCCACTGGTCGCGCATGCCACTCGTTATTGAGTTGTACTCGATCTAATTCCGATTCCGGTTTTGTCATGCAAGTAATTCCCAATCACACACTGTTCCTGAGGTCGGTAAGCCCCAGAGTGTAGCAGAGACACTCGGTATTGGGGCAGTGCTCATGGGCGCCATGGGAGCGCGGTGCAATCACTGAGTGCGGCTTGAATCGTATCCACATGCGCTTTTGGTTCACCGCGCAAGCTAAGCAGGCGCGCATCGCGGCTTATTTGCCAGTCTCGATATTCAGGCGGTAAAACGTCGTTAAGTAGATCCTCAATGCCACGCAAAGGTGGCATGAGCGAAGATTCGCGTAAAGCCAGCTGCGCGAGCCATTGCTGTACCTGGCCTGCAAAAAACTTGCTGACGACGGTTTGAGTAATCAGTGCAGCATCGGTCGAACGACCTTTTGGGCACAGTGATTTGACTGTCTCGTTGTGACGAAGAATCGCGCTGGCTTGGAAAAGCGTTTTGCTTTGTACGGTACTGGCAAGGAGCAAGGCCCCGCCATCACCGCTGCGTAGTACCGATAAATGCTGCTCCAGCTCCCCGTTATCAGCGCGGTAATCGCCGCCTAGCCAGCGCTTAACTTGCTGCTCAAGGTAGCCAAGCGTATCGATAACTTCTCCACCGACTTCCGCAGGATAATTAGCAAGTTGCCGCGGGAGCTGCCAGAAAGCATGAAATTCTGGGCCGACAAATAGCGCATTATAGATACGTTTCGGAAGAAGCTTTTTGCGTTCCAGCGCCAAAATCTGCAGGTGCTCTCCGAGCTCAGTATTGCCACTAGCATTTAAGTGAATGACACAGGCGGGGACAAGATCGATGAATTCCAGGTCTAGCAGCAGACGCTGTGAGTCCGACGCACTCCGACCAAGGCTGCTGTTACGCCTGCCGAGGTTATGCTGTAGCTCACAGCCAGACAGCGCAAGAAAATCGAGAACTGAGATTGATTGGGCGCTGATTGCCAGCGGTTCAAGGCGCGCTTCTGAGAGTCGCGGTGGACGGATAGGCGGAGGCGATTCACGGGTTGCACCAACGGCTCGCTCTAATCTACTGAGGTAGTCATCGAGTCGACTAGGGCCCTCAGAATGAGGGCTGCACGCGGTCAGGCAAGCGACAGTGATGACTGCAATTGCGCGGGATAACCAATAAAGGTGGACCCGCGCCCACCGTAGTCGTTTTGCCATACTGCCTCAACTATTAAGCGCTTGCTCGGCTTGCTGTTTCCAACGTCTTATATTGTCGAGTGAAGCATCAGGTGTTGTTTTTGCTGCCCAGCCTGCAAAGTTCAACAGCACCAGCAGGTCAATATCTGCAAATGAGAAATTAGCGCCGCCCATAAAGTCGCGCGTACCCAGTTCGGCATTTATTTCCTCAAAGCTCTGCAGCAACCGCGTTTTGCCGCGTTCTGCTAACTCGGGGATTTGTGTAACCGGATGGATGCCAGGCAACGCACGGTCTTTAAAGGCTGGATGCGCATTGCGGAAGGCGTCCGCTGTCGCCATGGCAACGCTCATGAACAGACGGTGATTCCAGTTAAGAATCATGCCGCGCTCATTGGGTGTTACGCCTAAGAGTGGCTTTTCGGGGTACACGCTTTCTAGAAAATGAACAATGGCAATAACCTCTGTGAGACGAGTTCCATCGTCTAAAACCAAGGTAGGAACGGTTGCATTGGGGCATACTGCTAAAAACTCTTCGCTGTGTTGCTCCATCTTGGTCATATCGATCTGCTGGGTTTCGATCTCAATGCCCTTGTAGTCTAAAAACATCTTCAAGCGCGCAGGATTGGGTGCGGAATCGTAGGTATAAAGCTTCATAGAGGGCCCATTAGCGAAAAAGTGTGAGTAACAGCTGACATGCTTTTTGGTTGCAAAAGCCGGCGTCGTCAGTAAAGACACTAATTTAGTGTAAATGAAGCACAACTGCGAGTTTTCCCCGAGGCTAGCAATCGCTATACTCCGCGCCACGTTCAAAGGAGATACCCCATGCGTTTTATTGCCATCATATTTGCCCTTATCCCACTTATGGCGTCTGCCATCGATCTTTCGAAAGAGCAGCGCGCCGCTATCGAAGAGCGTATTCAGCCGTACAGCCAAGTCTGTATCGCTGGGGATGAATCTTGTGCCGGTGGCGCAGCGACAACCGTTGCAGGCGGTCCGCGCTCTGGTGAGGATGTTTACAATGGTGCGTGCATGGCCTGTCATTCGACAGGTGCCGCGGGCGCGCCTAAAGTAGGTGACGTAGCAGCTTGGTCCAATCGTCTCGCGAAAGGCATGGACGCGCTTTACGATAGCGGCATTAATGGCGTTGCCGGAAGTGGCATGATCGCGAAAGGCGGCTGCATGACCTGTTCTGATGAAGAGATCAATGCGGCGGTTGATTACATGGTAGAAAATAGCCAGTAACCCACGCCGTGGCGGACCGTAAGGTCCGCCAATATCACCGAGACATATCGGAGCCTTCAGCGGCCACTGGACACAGTGGCTGTTAGGAGCCTTCAGCGGCCACTGGACACAGTGGCTGTGTGCCGATCTGGCATCAGCTCGCGACACGAGGCCTGTAGCTGAGCGCTTCCATTAAGTGCGGCTCCTCAACACATTCTTGCTCTTCCATGTCTGCCAGTGTGCGAGCGATCCGAAGCGATCGGTGTACACCGCGAGCGGAAAGGTTTAGTCGGTCACTGGCTGATTCAAACCAGCGCTGCACGCTGTTATCCATGGCGCAATGTCGGAGTAGGGCTTTCCCCTCCAGTTGCGCATTGAGTACCTGTTGGCGTCTTAGTTGATGTGCCCTCGCACCCGTTACCCGCAGTCGAATAGTCTTGGAGCTTTCCGCATCTTTATCGGCGTCGAACAGCTGGGCGCTAGACTGCCGTTCAAGCTGAATGTGTAGATCGATCCGGTCCAGTAAAGGCCCAGACACTCTGGCTTGATATCGTGTGACCGCCTCATTGCTACATCGGCAACGACGATCTAAAGAGCCGGCATAGCCACATGGGCATGGGTTCATTGCTGATACCAGCTGAAATTGTGCTGGGTACGTGTTGGTTGTTTTGGCGCGATTAATGGTAATCCGGCCTTGTTCTAGAGGTTGGCGTAACAAATCGAGTGTGCGGGCCGAGAATTCGGGCAGTTCATCCAAAAATAATACGCCATGGGTCGCTAATGAAACCTCGCCGGGTAGCGCGAGGCTTCCGCCGCCCACCAATGCAGCGCCGCTGGTCGCATGGTGTGGGGCTCGAAAGGGACGTCGACTATCGCTGTCTAGGCCTGCCATATCGCGGATCATCGCTAGCTCAAACGTTTCGGCCGCAGTCATCGCCGGCAGCAGTCCAGGCAGTGCCGACGCAAGTAATGTTTTTCCCGCCCCGGGTGGGCCCGACATCAATAAATGATGTGCGCCGACGGCGCTAATTTCGAGCGCTCGTTTAGCGAGCGCTTGACCCGCGATATCGGCGACATCGGTCTCAACCTCTGAGGTTCTTTCTCGGTGTTGCTGAATTGGATGAGCGGGATTTTCCTGCTTTAGGCGGGCGCACAATGTCAGCAGATCTGGCGCGCTGATGACCCTGCAATTGGGTACGTGTGCCATGGCACTTCGTTGGCATTCTGGTATGCCGCATACGCGTCCGGCTTTAGTAGCAAGGCTTACCGCAGGCAAGATGCCTTTTGTCGCGCGCAAGCCGCCATTGAGGCCTAGTTCGCCATAGAACTCGCGGTTCTCGGTGGCTCGAGCGTCAAGCTGTTGAGAGGCAACAAGTATGCCTAGCGCGATGGGTAGATCAAATCGGCCGCCGGCCTTGGGTAACTCTGCGGGCGCCAAATTGACGGTGATCCTATGGTCTGGCCAGTCATAGTGTGAAGTGAGCAGCGCGCTGCGGACACGCTCTCTCGCTTCGCGAACCGTACTCTCTGGCAATCCGACAATTGTAAAGCAGGGTAGACCGTTGCTTAGGTGGACCTCGACGATAACTTCTGGTGCAGACAGACCGGCCGTCGCTCGTGAGCAAATATGTGCGGTAGACATTTTTCTTCCCTGAAATCCGTCATGGTCATCCGTGACCACCGATTGTGGTGTTTTACTTGTCGCTTGTGTTGGACTCGATAATTTGACTCAATCGTTCTAACTCGGTTTCTAATTCAACGACTCGTTGACGAGTGCGTGCGAGTACTGCACTTTGTGCATCGAATTCTTGGCGGCTCACGACATCGAGCTTGCTCAAGGCCGACTGAGCCAATGCTCGAGCATTTCGGTCAAGCTGGTCCCGCATGGGATTAGTCTCATTCAAAAGGCGATTAAAAAATGCGCCGGGGCTATCAAGCCTTGCGCCTTTCGCGCCACCAGTGTTCGCGCTACTGGTCGATGTGTCATTGCTGCCATCGTCGTCAATACTCATTGTGATTCCATAAATGTCGCTGTGAGACCCACAATGTAACCCAGTCGAGCACCTGGTAGCACACCCTAAAACAGCAAATTCCTTCCGTAAGTCCAAGTTTTCAGTGAGTGATAGTTAGAGCGCCCTTGAATGGGTAGCGCGCACCTTAATGGTGCGAAAACAGTGTGGTGAGCCGCCATATCGATTGCTATGGCAGTCGTTTTAGTTATTTAACCCATTGAAAATAATAAATTTTTTTCTTAATGGTACGGCAATCGCTATTACGGGTTGAGTCCGGTGTGTGCGTTTCCCCGCAAACGTGCATCGGTGAAGTTAACTCAGCAACGGGGCCAGTGAGCCACTCCCCGGAGGAAATAATGAAATTAATCACAGCAGTTATCAAACCATTCAAGCTCGATGATGTCCGTGAGGCACTGTCGCAGATTGGTATTCAGGGTATCACCGTGAGTGAGGTCAAAGGATTCGGTCGACAAAAAGGTCACACGGAATTGTATCGAGGTGCTGAATACGTCGTGGATTTTCTTCCCAAAATTAAGATCGAGGCGGCGGTGAAATCCGACTTAGTTGATCAAACTATCGAGGCGATCACCAACGCGGCGCACACCGGCAAGATTGGTGATGGCAAGATCTTTGTCACGTCCCTCGAGCAGACCATTCGCATCCGCACCGGCGAGACCGGCGACGCGGCTATTTAACCCTGATACAAGAGTAAGGATCAGTCATGGAAAACGAAATTTTTCAGTTGCAGTACGCGCTGGACACCTTTTACTTCCTCGTATGTGGCGCCTTAGTCATGTGGATGGCGGCAGGTTTTGCCATGTTGGAAGCGGGGCTTGTCCGTTCTAAAAATACCGTCGAAATTTTGACTAAGAACGTCACACTGTTTGCCGTTGCTTGCACGATGTACATGATTTGCGGATACGCCGTCATGTATGGAGGAGATATTCTGCTGAGCAGCATCACGGGGGATGGCGTTACAGGCGCTGAGGAAGCGGCAACCTATGCGCCTTCCGCAGACTTCTTCTTCCAAGTGGTGTTTGTCGCAACCGCGATGTCAATTGTCTCGGGTGCAGTAGCGGAGCGCATGAAGTTATTCTCATTTCTTGCGTTCGCCGTTGTTATGACAGGCATTATTTACCCTATGGAGGGCAGTTGGACTTGGGGCGGCAATGACGTCTTTGGTTTGTACAATCTCGGTGATCTTGGATTCCTGGATTTTGCGGGATCCGGCATTGTCCACATGGCGGGTGCCGCTGCGGCGCTAGCTGGTGTGCTAATCGTAGGTGCGCGCAAAGGCAAGTACGGACCCAATGGTGAAGTCAATGCGTTCCCGGGAGCTAACTTACCTCTCGCGACCCTCGGCACCTTTATTTTGTGGTTGGGTTGGTTTGGGTTCAATGGTGGTTCCGTGTTGGCAACTGCCTCGGTTGAATCGGCTAACGCGGTTGCCGTGGTGTTCATGAACACCAACGCAGCAGCAGCGGGTGGCTGTATCGCCGCGTTACTGACGGCAAAAATGCTGTTCGGTAAGGCCGACTTAACGATGGCACTCAATGGCTGCCTCGCGGGCTTAGTGGCTATTACAGCCGGTCCAGACACACCTACCGCACTGTTGGCGACCATCTTTGGCGCACTGGGTGGCATGCTGGTAGTGTTCTCAATTGTGACGCTCGATAAGCTGAAAATTGATGATCCTGTCGGTGCTATCTCTGTACACGGTGTTGTTGGTCTGTTGGGTCTACTTCTAGTCCCAGTAACGAATGATGGGGCGAGCTTTTCCGGTCAAATCATCGGTGCACTGACCATCTTTGGCTGGGTATTTGGCGCCTCCTTGGTTGTGTTTACAGTGATCAAGTTGGTCATGGGTTTACGAGTGTCAGAGGAAGAGGAATACGACGGTTCCGATTTGTCTGAATGCGGTATGGAAGCCTATCCGGAATTCACAACCGGTCGCTAGCTTCAATTTCTTTCGGAGTGATCTTGGGGCCCTTGGGCCCCTTTTTTTATGCAAATCTTCCTCAAGAAGCATTGCCAAATACGCCAAGGCGCTCATAATGTAGGGCTTTAACCCAACTAAGGAAAAGCCATGAAGCTTGTCACTGCGATCATCAAACCCTTCAAGATGGACGATGTTCGGTCTGCACTCTCCGATATTGGCGTGCAAGGCGTGACGGTCACGGAAGTAAAAGGCTTTGGGCGTCAGCGCGGTCACACGGAGCTCTATCGGGGCGCTGAATATGTGGTCGACTTTCTGCCGAAGCTAAAACTGGAAGTGGCTGCCGCCTCTGATCAAGTCGATGCTATTGTTGAGGCGATCATCGGCTCAGCAAGCACCGGTAAAATTGGTGATGGTAAAATCTTTGTGTCAGAGCTGGAGCAAGTCGTGCGTATTCGTACTGGCGAGACGGGTGTCGACGCTATTTAATAAAAAGCATCCTCATTCATAAGACAGACAGGCATTAATAGAAAACTCAGCCATTCAAGGACTGAATGGACTTTTTAAACTCA
>CAJQLP010000198.1 GCA_905479205.1 uncultured Luminiphilus sp. | reverse complement strand
TTAATAAATCTAGCCAGACTGGCAGCGTTGTGAATAACACCCAGCGACCATCCGGCAACAACTTTAAGTGGGCCGAGGGTGCACGCCAGACCGGAGAAATGACGGCATCTGTGGATGGCGAACAGACAGCATCTCGCTGGGTTATGCGCAACGACGCCAACCAATCTGCCTCTAGATGGGTTATGCGCAACGACGCCGACCAATCTGCCTCTAGGTGGGTTATGCGCAACGACGCCGACCAATCTGCCTCTAGGTGGGTAATGCGCAGCATGCGCAGCACCCAAAACTAAACTTTTTAAGGAAAAATTGTTGTGAGCCCGCAAATTGCGGGCTTTTTTTCGAGTTGGAAAAATCCCTCGCCTGTTAATGCCGAACATGCCAAGCTAAGGTAGTTTTATATTCGTAGTAGTAGTAGTAGTGTCAAACTGGCGTAGAATTAATACGGTGACCAAACAAACCGATGCTGAAGCCTCTCCAATATGCTTACCTTTTATTGTGCTTTCTAGCTTCAGAGGTCGGCGCATCACCATCCTCTCCTGAACTGATTTTTTGGGAATCACCAGTCTCGGCCAAACTCAGTCAAAGTATTGTTACGGATACTTACCAAGACTCGACAGGAGCCCTATGGTTTTCAACGCAAGAAGGGCTCAACAGGTACGATGGAAAGAAAGTTGAAATCTATCAGGCAAATACAATCGAAGAGGGTGGCATATCTCCAGGTCTAATCCATGGTGTTCAACAAGGAACACAAGGGAAGCTGTGGGTAGTGACTCAAACAGCGATTCAAGAGTTCAAACCAGAGCTGCGTAAGTTCAAAACTCCCAAAGCTTTTCAGGATTCACAAATTAGTATTGACGAGTTTGTTTTCGGGTCCAATGGCAACATTTGGTTCGTAAGCAAGAACAAAATCGGCATATACATACCTGCATCCGATCAGATCATTCTGCGAGACATACCGGTTTTGAACGGAGGCCTTTCAACAGGAAACATTAAGCTAGAGTTCTCAAAACAGCTTGGAGTCATAGCCGCAATCGGTGGCGCAGGTTTATTCAGCGTTGTAGATGACGACACAACTTTATCTCTTCAAAGATTGATTGATCACCCAGCATTAACTAATTTCAATCCTACTTCTTTATATTCTTCTGGGGACACTGTTTGGCTTGGAACTCTTTCTTCCGGCCTTTTCAAAGTCGGCGTAACCAACAATGAAGTAACTCACATCACTGCAGGATCAAGCCCATCAGACCTGCCAAGCAATCAGATAATCGCCATATTTCAAGATGATGATCGTTTGTGGGTCGGCACTGGGAGCGGGCTTGCCATTACAGACGATGGAGCCCGAACTTTTCATGTCCACGCAAGCTTCGACAATGGATTAAGCGACGAACCTGTATATAGCATCTACAAAACTAGTGATGGAACATATTGGATTGGGACTTACGCAGGTCTAGCGCAGGGTAGGAAAAGCGTTACTTATACAATCTCCACCTTCAATAGTAATTTAACTAACAACACTGTAAACGCGGTGGACGTATCTCCAGACGGTACTTTGTGGATCGGGACTGAAAGTGGCGCGAGCTTTCGCAAACCTGGATCGGACAACTTCAAGTTTATCAACTCAACTACAAACCCTAGCCTAACAGATGACACTATTATGGCCATTTCCGCTACCGACAATATTGTGTGGCTGGGTACTTTTGAGGGAGGTCTCTACCGTTACGATGTAACCACACAAAGCCTCACACCTGTTAACGTAGACCCAACTTCGACGACTGCCTTGCATGCGAAAGGAATTACCTCTCTACTAACAACTAGAAGCGGCAAACTCGTAGTGGGGACTTACGGTGGAGGAATATCCATTGTCCTACCATCGGGAAAGGTTGAGAGAACGATACATGCCAATACTGGAACGGGAATCAGTGACACCAGCTTCTCTCTGCTGGAGGATATAACGGGGGAAATTCTAGTTGGTCATGAGAAAGGGGTGGCAAAGCTCACTCGAGACTACAGAGTCATTGAACCCGTAGACTTTGAAGGTCGCATCATAAACAAAGGGTCGATGCCCGAGAATATTAATGTGGTCTCGCTGCAACATGGCATCAACAATGAAGTGTATGCAGGAACGTTTCAAACAGGCCTGTTCGTCATTCAACGAAATGCGTTACTCGAAACAGAGGTCGTATCCAACCTATCACGAAAACTGCAACTTCCCAGCCTGAGCATTGCGGGAATTGAGCCGGATGCAGAAGGGTATTTATGGATATCGCACAACAAAGGACTTTCAAGATTTGACCCGAAAACCCTAGAATTTAAGCACTTTAGTAGTAAATTTGGCGTCAGTAACACGGAATTTTATATCGGATCATCCGCACACATTAAAGATGGCGCGGTATTTTTTGGTGGAACAAATGGTTTGGCGGTCCTAGAGGGATCCAGCACTGGAGAAGAGCAAAGTCTTATCCATGTTGGCTTGTCCTCAATCAAAGTAATGGACCGTTACATACCCATCCCCAACGAATTAAAAAACTTCTCTCTGGATTTAGACCACAAGGACACTATTGCAACCATCGAATTTTTTGGCGCCGAGTATGTTGTCCCAGACGACATCAAATACGCCTACCGAATCACAGGACTTGAGGACGAATGGATTCAACGGGGCAATGAGCGCACGGTCAGCTTAACCACGCTTCCTGCGGGTAATTACACCTTAGAACTCGCTGCGAAAGGAACGTTAAGCGATTGGAACTGGACAGCTCTTCAGATACCGATAACTGTCAAACCACCTTGGTGGGCGTCAACGGTCGCGTATCTGAGCTATGCCCTAGCCACAATCCTTCTTTTCATACTCATCATATGGCGCTACAACTCGAACATTCAAGAGTCACGCAGAAGGGAGAGCGAACTGTCGGACCGAGTAAGAGAGCGAACCATTGATCTCGAGCGTGCGAAGATTGATGCAGAAGCGGCGAACCGTGCGAAGTCCGAATTCTTGGCAGTAATGTCCCATGAAATTCGCACACCTCTCCACGGCATGATCGGCATGAATGAACTCCTCCTAAAAACCGATCTCACTTCACAGCAGACGCGCTTTGGACTGGCAGCACTAAATAGTGGAAAGACCTTACTTCATCTTATCAATGAGGTATTAGACCTTGCCAAAATTGAAGCCGATCGCGTTGAGTTAGACGAAATTGATACCGACTTAATCGCGCTTATCGACGAGATTTGCTATCTGCAAGGCGAGCCCGCCCAGCGAAAAGGCCTGAAGCTCGATTTTATTCCCAGCAACAGTATTAGCACTACATTTGTATGCGACGCGCAAAAAATTCGCCAGATCACTACTAACCTGATTGGAAATGCCATCAAGTTTACCGATCGTGGCCGCATTACTGTACGCGCGTGGCTCAACGAAAATAATCATCTCAGCATCTCGGTCAGCGACACTGGCATTGGCATACCTGATGAGGCTCGCGATCGTATCTTTGAAAAATTCACTCAAGCCGACGCGAGCACAACGAGAAAATACGGAGGCACTGGCCTTGGACTAACAATCAGCCGAAATTTCGTGTTGGCTATGGAGGGTGAACTTACGATTGAACAGCCTCTCGACTCTGAGGGAACGCTGATTCGCGTAGAGTTACCCCTCAAATTTGGCGGTGATCTCCAAGCTGCAAGTACTTCGAAAGTAATAGGCGTCTATACCAGCGACGACCTACTTGCAGACAGTATCTCGAGCCATCTTGGCTTTACGGGCGCCGAGTATGTCCGCGTGGGCTCGCTAGAAGAAGCCATTGCGGATGACGTGGACGTGATAATCGCCGATGACTCTTTGCCAAAAAGCACGCTAGATGCACTCGAAAATTCCGGCGCAAGCAGGCAACTCATTCTTGTGTCTCCAATCCGAAGCCTCAGTAGCCGACTAGAAAGCTCCGCTTGGTTTGGTTTACACAGACCCGTCACTTCGGTCGCGCTGCTTGATGCAATCGAGAGCATGCTTTTCACGCGTCAATCTGACGACGCTAAGACCGCCCGCTACGTGGGCAATGTGCTGGTAGTTGAGGACAATAGAGTTAACCAAATTCTAGTCAATGAGATTTTACAAGGACTCGGCCTATCGGTTGATATAGCCGAAAACGGGCAAGAAGCTGTCGACAAGTATCAGCAACATCAGTTCGATCTGATCTTAATGGATTGCCAAATGCCAGTACTCGATGGGTTCGAGGCGACCAGACAAATAAGAGCTATGGAAGTACGAAACCACTCCAAACGAGTGCCCATTATGGCCTTAACGGCAGCCGCCAGAGAAGAAGAGTATCAAGAAGCCTTGGCTTCAGGCATGGATCATTTCATGACCAAGCCATTCAATGTGGCGCAGCTAGAGCGCAAAATTGGCGACATTCTCGGCGCAGACATCGCAGGCGAACCGTCCGCAGTTGACGCGGCTATGACCACTACATCATCAGCAGTGCCAAACGATCCAATTATTGACGAGAGCAGGTTACTGGCCATAAAAGACATTAACCCTCTCAAAGGAAAGGAGCTTTTAATCAAGGTAGTTGCTACCTTTAAAGAACAGCTCCCGACTCTTCTTGCCGAGATATCGACGCAAACTGACAGTGACGATTATGAGGCCACCCGAAAGGCCTGCCATGCCATGAAATCTATGAGCGTAAACGTCGGGGCCAGTCAGTTATCCAATCTACTAGGCGACCTCGAGCGCAAAGCAAAGGAACAAAGCCATCGGCTTTCGGTTGAGGACATTACTTCAGTCAATCAAATCTGCACACTCACGCTCGCGGAACTCGACATTTTCATTGAGCGCGAGCGCATACTGCCATAACTATAGCGCTTAACTTTAGTGCCCTAAAAAACGCGGAGCACGCCGCTCACGCTTCGCTAACAGGCCTTCTTTAAGGTCCTCTGACCCTCCGCACATCTCAGTTAACTGCGCAGCTCTGACACGGTCAATGCTCCCCGCCTCGGCTTGCTTAATAATTTCAAGCATTGCAGAAACCGCCAAAGGTGCCAGGCTAGCCAGCGCATTCGCCACGTCTAATGCCGCCTCCATGATCCCCGATGCCGATGCTGTCCAATCAACAATTCTCAAGGCCTTCATTTCGTCGGCGGAAAGTTCCTCCGCACCAACGAGAATGCGTTTGGCGACCGTAACACCCAAACGACTCACAAAACGCTCGATACCATCCGTGGGATAACACAGGCCAATAGCCGCGGCAGGCACTCGCATGAGAATGTCATCGGCCGCCATGCGGAAATCGCACGACATCGCAAGCTCCACACCACCGCCAAATATATTGCCGTTAGCAACACAAATTGTTGGAATAGATAAATCTGCAATCTGATTAGTTACCGCCTGAAACTGGTCACCTGTCAGCTCACCGCTACTGATTTGGCCTAAGTCGGCACCGGCGCAAAAAGTACGCCCACCTTCAGAGTAGATCATCAGCACTCGAGTATCAGCGCTGAGATTTTTCAGCGCGCTTTCGATGCCAGCAAGCTCCATTTTTCCTAGCGCATTGTGTTGCGCTGCTCTATTGAAGCCAAGACGAGCTATTCCATCAAATTCCTCAAAAACAATGGTCTGGGTCATAAGCTTTTCCCACATGATCAATGCTCTAGTTTCGCACAGGTGTAAATATTTTTCGTCAAAGCCACTTCAACATTGGACATGGACAAAAAAAATACTTAAAGTTCAAAAATTCGAATCTTAAGAATTTTGATGCATAACACAGAGCTAGCACGCCTGACCCACAAACTAAGGTAGGCATCCAGTCACAAAGTAGCGCTAAATCAATAATAAGGTAACCCTGTGGCAACGAATTCAAATGACGGCGGATCACCCTTTAACCGAGGTATCCAGCACGAGGCAAAACAGAGCGCGATACTCTCAAGAGCGGCAAAACTTTTTAATACGAAAGGCGCCCGCGCAACAACGTTGAGCGATGTCGCCAATAAACTTGGCCTTACAAAAACGAGTCTTTACTACTACGTAAAAACCAAGGAAGACCTAATTTTTCAGTGCTATGACGCGTCCATGAAGCATGCGCTGCGGTCTCTCGACGAGATTGAGCAGGAAACGGATGATCCCCTCGAGCGCACCCTGCGTTTTATGCAGTCTCGCATCGACTCAATATTACAAGCCCTCCAGGATAACGCCGACTACTATGCGGCACCGCTTGAACTCGCGTCACTGAAGCCACAGCACAGAGATGCTCTAACCGCCGAATACCTCGAAATGTTTAAGCGTGTCAGAGCGTACATCCGCGAGGGCATAGAAGCGGGCTCGATCCGACCCTGCCACTCCACCACCACGACGCGTGCGCTTATAGGCGCACTCGATTGGTCATTTTATTGGCTTTATGAAATCCCTAGAGAAGAGGCCGAGAAAGCATCCGCGGCCGTAGCGGATATCTGTGCCAATGGCTTGCTGTCACTTTCTACTGACTTCGTCTCTTGCGCCCACCGCATACGACCTGAAGCCGCGCCGCCCGCTGGCGGTTTCGACCGGGAAGCGCAGAATCGCTTAAAACAGGAGGCGTTCTTTAAAGCCGGCACACGCTTCTTCAATCGCAAGGGATTCACGGGCACCTCGCTCGACGAGATAGCCGAGTACCTACAGGTCTCTAAAGGCGCTTTCTACTATCATTTCGCCAACAAAGAGTCACTGTTAACACAGTGCTATGACTACTCTCTCGATCAGCTACAGGCGATTTACAACGAAGTCCTCGCCAAGGAGCAACCTGCGACCGCCAAGTTAGATGAAATTTGCCGTCGCATCTTCAGTGTTCAGAACTCTGATCTCGGCCCACTTATTCGCTACAACACTATTACCGCTTTGCCACCGCCCATACGTCGCCGAGTGCTCGCGCGGACAGAAAAAATCAACGATCACATTGGCGACATTATTCGAGATGGGCAGGCTAAGGGAGAATTTCGGCCCGCCAATGCGCTAGTTGCACAGAATATGCTTCAAGGCGCTATCAACGCATCGATGGACATCGCTCAATGGCGCCAAGTCGACGATTTAGATGCAACTGCCATCGAGTACTTCGATGTCTTTCAATTTGGCCTAGCGGCCGATCGTCGCTGACACTGCTACAGGAGGTATCGGTGGAAACATTTCAGGAAGTACTCGACTTTATCCAACCCGAGCAAGTTGGACGGTTCTGGTTTCGAGGCAACAGTATCAGACCTCAAATGCGAATTTTTGGCGGCCAGGTGCTCGCCCAATGCTTAATGGCCGCTAACCAAACGATAGCCGAAGAAATGAATGCGCACTCTATGCATGCTTACTTCCTTCGCGCTGGCGATCCTAATGCGCCCATTGAGTTTGAGGTGGATCCCATTCGCAATGGTCGATCTTTCGCTACTCGTCGCGTTGTTGCGCGGCAGCATGATCAAGCCATATTCAACACGTCGATCAGTTATCAAGTAACCGAGGACGGTGTTGGCCACAGCATTGACATGCCGAACGTGGAGATCCCCGAATTTAATAATCAGCCTGAAATAGATAAGAACGGCAAGCTACGCTTCCCGCTTCTCGATCGCTTTGCCGTTGAGCGTATGCGTGGCGCCGCGGACCGTGCTACCGGAGGGAAGGTTGTTCAAAATAACTGGTATCGTGGCAAAGGCGTTTTGCGCGATGATCATCGGGTGCATCAAGCGGCGCTAGCACTCATTTCTGATTTTTCACTGCTTGGCACTGCTTTAGGCGCACATGAAGTCGTGGATTGGGAGCGGGACTTCATCCTTGCGAGTCTCGACCACGCAATTTGGTTTCATGCCCCCATTAATCTGAACGATACAGTGCTTTATCACTGTGATAGTCCATGGTCCGGTAACGCGCGCGGTTTTAACCGAGGTCAATTCTGGAGTCCAGATGGCGTGCTACTGGCATCAACAACTCAAGAAGGGTTGATGCGAAAGAAAACGCACTAATTGATGCGGGTGGCCATTTCTTCGCCCAACTTAACAAGTCTTAAATTTCCCTGAAAATCCAATCCGAATTCATGGACCGAGCCGTTGTCTGGCCAAAATTGCAATGTGTCCTGATGTTCGCGTACGTAAGCCACCACCGTATTAATCACCAAGAAGTGGCTAAAGATCACCGTTGGTTGCTCGAGTGAGAGTAAGCCCTCAATAATACCC
>CAJQLP010000197.1 GCA_905479205.1 uncultured Luminiphilus sp. | reverse complement strand
GGATTCCGTTTATGGTCGGTGTTCGTCTGGCTAGGTGCGCTGTTGTACTGGCTGATGGGCAATTGTCGGATGGCTATGCCGCGGTATTTGAGTGCAGCCAAGATTCGGCGAGAGGCGCCGGTGGTGGCGCCGGCTGATATTGTCGGTGGCTTGGAATATTCCGATTGCTATCTCTACGACAATGACTCTCGATTCGTTTTTAATTTTATTCGCAGCAGCATCGATGCGGGCGGAAAGGCGTGTAATTACACGTCGGTAGAAGCACTCGCTTGGCTGAGTGCAGAGAGCTGCTGGGGGGCGCGGCTCATCGATCATGTGAGTGGACGGTCAATGACTGTTAAGGCGCTATCCATAGTTAATGCAACAGGCCCTAGTGCAGATACATTGAATGCGACAGTCGGCGTGTCTACGGAGCATCATCATGTTCTATCGAAGGGCATTCATCTTATTGTCGATCGCGTCACCGACCAGAACAAAGTCCTGACGTTTTTTGCGAGTGATGGCCGATTGTTTTTCGTTATTCCTATGGGGCCTAAAACCTGCATTGGTACGACAGATACCCCCGTCGACAGCGCTGGTGTCGAGGTAACGCGGGAAGATCGGGATTTTGTGTTGGCCAATGCCAATCAATTACTCGACCTCGATGAGCCATTAACGGCGGCGGATGTGATTGCTGAACGGGTGGGCGTCCGCCCCCTAGCGCTCGCTGGCGCTCAGAACGGCAGAGACTGGGTGCAGTTATCGCGCAAACATGAGATAGAAATTGATCATGCGCGTCGTTACTTAAGCGTCTTTGGTGGCAAGCTAACCGATTGCATTAATGTTGGAGAGGAAGTTGTCGAGTCACTGATGGATTTGGGTATTTCAGTCCCCAATGCCGGCGGTCGTTGGTATGGAGAGCCATCATTAGCAGAGCGCGCAGCTTTCATGGCACGCGCGGCTAATATGGAGCTCGATGCACTGACCCCAGTGTCTGCCTCAGAGCCATTATCCTTGAGATTTTGGCGACGCTATGGACGCAAAGCTCACGAGGTTCTCAATCATATTGCAAACGACGCTACAGAAGCTGAGCATATTCTGAATGATGCTGAGTACACGCGCGCGGAGCTGCGTGTGACAGCTGAGCGCGAGATGGTAGTCGATTTACATGACTTTTTGCGCCGTCGGTCTAAGGTAGAGCAAGTGGTACGTCGTGCTGACATTGTGAACGACGAGGGCCTCTTAGAAGTCGCGCAACTGTTTTTTGGCGATAAAGCGGCGCTGATGGTGGAGGCTTATCGTAAGGATGAGTGAGGTGCTTGCAAGCCTGCATTTAAGCGTTCGTGTCACTTCCAATCAAAGCAGCCCTAATCTCAGGGCGAGTGGTGAGAGGTGAGAGCCAAATGCCGCTAAAGTCTCGGGCAAAATCGGGGTCTTCGATACTTCCAACCGGTTCCCCGTTGAATGAAAAATGCGCGTAACTTGCCTCATCAATCGTCAGGGTGATCACGTCGTTACCACTGACATCAGGCCACAAGGTAGCGAGCTCTGTCAGCCACTGCACGTGACGTGGATCATCGAGGCCTTGTGCACGCCACTCTTTGCCCGTTTGTTCAATGAGGTCTTGTGCCTTGATGTCGCGTAAATATTTTATTTCGAGTCGGAGCGGCCGTATGTCCGGCGTGTAACGGCCTTCTGGCGTGTAAAGTGAAGACTCGTATATATCCCAGAACAACACGGTAAGCTTTGCCTCGCCGCATTTTTCGAGTGGTGTATTGGCGGCTGCAGCAGCAACAAAAATGTAAGCGAACAGTGTCAGCGATCTCAATAGCGTCATCAGCAAGCTCCCGATTTCCTGTGGGCTGCGATCCGAAATAGGCTTGGAAACAATAAACCCCACACACAGATTAAGACCACCGCGGTAAACATTGGTTCCAGTGGCAAATTGACGGCGCCTAATTTAGCGCCGATCGCATAATTAAACGGGACTCCTAATGCCCCTACTCCCGCGGCCATGAGAGGTCGCTGTTCGAAAAAGGCGAAGGCGCGCGTAATGGTGGTTGCAAAGGCGACCCAAAGAACGATGAGCCACATAGGGATTAGCGTGCCGCCAAAGTCAAACACGCCAACGGCACTTAACAGCGCATCAACGGTTACGCCAACTGCAATGATCGGAGTCAAGTTATAAAGCTCTTTACGGGGTGCTGACGCGAGTAAAAAATGCAGGCCTATGAGTGCGAAAGACGCGCCAATCCAGCTTTCGCGACCTGCTACACAGGAAAACCAGGTCAGCTGAAACCAGAGCGCGTTGAACCACGGCTTATCGATGATGCCATAAGCGCGAAGTTTATTAATCTGTTGAGTAAGTTGGGCCACGGCATAAATACGCCGCAGCCCACTAGTTAGATTAGGCGACCCCGAAATGCTTAGCCGTCTTATCCAGAGCAATGGCGAGTTTGGCGGTCAGCGTGTCGAGTTCTGCTGGGGTTGTAACGAAGGGCGGGGCCATGATCATGGCGTCGCCGGTTTGGCGTACCATAAGGTTGTCCGCCACCGCTTGATCACGACAGAACACGGCCGCAGCCGAATCCGGTGCCAATCGCTCGCGGCTATTTTTGTTTCGCACCAACTCTACCGCAGCAAAGAGCCCTTTCACTCGGACTTGGCCGACAATGGGGTGGTCTTCAAGTGCCCGTAAGTTGCGCGCAAAGTGAGGTGCCAGCACCTTGGCTGTCTCCTCGATGATGTTGCTGTTCTCGTAAATAGCCATCGTTGCAAGACCTGCAGCGCACGATGCGGGATGGCCCGAATAAGTAAGACCGTGAGCGAATTCACCGCCTCCGGAAAGCAATACATCGGACACTTTATTCGATACTAACGAACCACCAAGAGGCATATAACCGTTGGTTACCGCTTTCGCAAACGTGATGAGGTCGGGCTCAGTACCATAGGTATCCGCCCCGTACCACTGGCCTGTACGGCCAAATCCGCAGATCACTTCGTCAGAAATAAATAAGATGTCACGCTCGTCGAGAATGCGCTTCACTTCGGGCCAATAGGTAGCGGGTGGAATAATGACACCTCCTGCCCCTTGGATTGGCTCGGCGATAAACGCAGCCACATTTTCTTCGCCCAGTTCATCGATCTTAGCCTCAAGTTCGCGGGCGACTTGAATACCAAAGCTATCTTCATCCATCTCTCCACCCAATTCAAACCAGTGGGGCTGGTTAATGTGATGGACGTAATTAAGGCCAATAGTCTGCTCGTGCATGAATTGCATGCCACCTAAGGAGCCGGCGGCAATAGTTGAGCCGTGGTATGCGTTTATGCGACTGATAATGTGCTTTTTCTTCGGTTTACCGAGCAGGTCAAAGTAGCGATGTACAAGTTTAATCTGGGTGTCGTTTGCCTCAGACCCTGAGTTGGTAAAAAACACGTGCTGAAAGCGCTCTGGGGACAGTTCACAGAGCTTGCCGGCCAGTTCAACTGCCGGCTGGTTAGAGCATCTGAAAAAGTTGTTGTAGAACGGTAGCTCGTGAAGCTGTGCCGCAACGGCGTCTTTAATCGTGTTTTGGCTATAACCCAAGTTGCAGCACCATAGGCCGGACATGCCATCTTGGATCTTGTTGCCATCGGAGTCATAGATGTAAACATGCTCTGCTCGGCTAATTATACGGCCACCGTGTTCAGCGTAGTCTTTGAAATCTGTGAACGGGTGGAGGTGGTGGGCTTGATCAAGCTGCTTAAGGGTCGCGGTATCTAATTTAGCGGTCACGGAAGATTCTCCTCAGCGGGCACGGGCTGTGGTTCTAAGCACAGGGAAGTAACGCAGCGAACAAGAGCAGCACTCCGATCGCTACGACAGTTGCCCTTATCATTTCACAGCCGATTGACCACCGCCCTACCCCTTTGGTGTGGCCTTGGGTAAAAGAAGATAAAAAAAACGCCAGCACGAGGCTAGCGTTTGATGATGTATGCGGCTTAGTCTTAGCAGCCGCGGAGTAGCTATTAATCCCAGCTCATACCGGCCATGACTCCGAGGGTAAGCGGTCGCATGGGTCCGAAGAAGTGCGATGGAAGCAATCCGCCATTATTGTTCTGGCCATCCCAGGTAAATTCATCAAACAGATTTTCTGCGTAGGCTCGGACGTACCAGTTGTTGTTCGATTCATAACCCACTCGAAGGTTAGCCACCGCGAAGGCATCGATTTTGGTTTCTGACAAATTCTCCCAGCCACCGCCGCGTTCACCTTCATAAGAGATTTCGAAGCTACCTGTAATGGCGCCGTCACTGGTGGGGAAGAAGGCATCTAGCTTGCCTGCCGCAGTGATCTCGGGCGCCCAAAACAGCGAGGAGCCTTCACAGCCATTGGCGTCTTCTAGGCCACAAATATCTTGGATACCAGTCGCCTCGGTGTCGAGGTAGCCAGCGGCCAGATACAAGGTAAAGTTTTCGCTGAGTGCGACGGTGGTGGATGCTTCAATACCGTAGCCATCGGTTTCGCCAACGTTCAGTACGCGACCCGCAAAGGCGCCAGTTTCCTCAACTTCAACGTAGTTGATGACTTGCATATCTTGGTATTCATACATGAACAGGGTGACATCGAAGTTGCCGCGACCATCCAGATAACTGGTCTTCATCCCCACTTCGTAGGAATCCACGGTCTCTGGCTCGAAAGTGCCCGGTAAATAACCGTCTCCTTGGGTAATGCCTGTCTCATAGGCAGGAACACCCCCCGCCGAGTCTTCTATCCAGAAACTACCAAAACCACCGGACTTAAAGCCTTCGGTGTAACTGGCGTAGAACATAGTGTCTTCGCCCGGCGTCCAGGTCAGCATGGCGCGCGAGGTGACGTCGTCCCAGCTTTGACTGTCGTTTATGTATTCTGCGGTAGCAAAGCCATAGGTGACGTAGGGGCCTAAGTAACTCTCAGGCTCGGGCACTAAAATACTGAAATCTTTTTTATCTTCGGTGTAACGGACGCCGAGCTCAAGGTTCAGCGTGTCGGTCAGGTCGTAATCGGCGCTGACATATGCCGCCCAGCCTTTGTACTTGCCTTTAATAATTCCAGTTTCGGTTAGATTGCCGTCTGCTGAAGAGTAGAAATCGTAGTAGTAGTCGCTACAGCCGTTGTAAAAGTCATAGCCATAGTAGTCAGCGTAGTAGTTCAAGTAGTACTGACATAGGAGGTCTTCGGAGCCAATATTGCGGAACTCGGCGTCCAAGTCTTCCTCGTAATAGCTTACACCGGTGTACCAGCTGAGCGGGCCGTCATCATTCGATGACAAACGCAGTTCCTGCTGGAAATAGGAACCGCTCTGATCAAATTGAAAGTTGCTGATAGTTAGCGGTGTGCCATCGTAATCTTCGCGATAAAAATAGTCGTGATCCTTGTAGCCGGTGTTCGAGGTGAGAGTCGCGAACCCCAGGTCATAATTCACAAACAGTCCCAGCGTCATAATGTCGGCATCATCACGATCGCCTTGACTGATATCTGAGTCTAATTCCTCGTTGCTACCGCCTAACGTGGTGTCAGCGGTGATGTAACGGTCGAAGGTGTCCCAGATGTCCCCCTCGTCAATGGCGCGATACATGGAGCCTGACTGACGCCGCTCTTCGTATTCGGCAGTGGTGTTGATGCTCAAGCGATCGGTTTCGTACGTAGTCGACCAGCGCAGCGCCCATTTCTCGTGGTCGATTTCGTCTCGCCCAGTGGCAACGTTTTTGGCAAAACCGTCTTCAGTCGAGTAGTAGCCAGACAAGCGCATGGCAAAATTATTACTTACCGGTAGGTTCACCGCGCCTTCAACGACCATGTGGTCGCGCTCGCCTACATCCAGGTCGATATAGCCATTCTGGCTGTCGAGATCGGCTTTTTTGGTGTACACGCTGAACGCGCCACCAATGGCATTTCGGCCAAATAGGAAGCCTTGGGGGCCACGCAAAATTTCAGCACGCTCAATATCGTAGAGGCTGGTGACAACAGCACCGTTTCGGCCCTCGTAGAGATCGTTTTTGAAGAAGCCCGACGAAGGATCGCCACCAACGCCAAAGTCCTGGGTTCGCACGCCGCGAACACTGACCGCATCGATATAGGAATCTTGAGAGTTGCCGCTGACGCCTGGGGTGTAAGCGATGAGGTCTTTTACATCATTGAGGTTGGTGCTCATGATGAAATCGCCCGACAGTGCCGTTATAGCTAGCGGGACGTCCATAACGCTCTGCTCGCGTTTGGTGGCGGTAACAACGACTTCTTCCAGTGTTTGCGCAATGGCTTGGGTGCCTATTAGCGCAGTCGAAACCGCAAGCGGCAGGGTCAGCTTACGAAACGCGTGGGAACGTTGACTCATGGCAAAACTCCTAACGGGAACATGATGGGCGCACTAATCGGCGCTTAACGTCCTAAATTAGCAAGTACGCCCATATTTTGTATAGTGGTAAATGATGTGAAGTGTTATTAACACCAATAACCGGCTGTGAATTTGTGCCCGCAATCTTATTCGCTGATTTCAATGTTTGCTGCTTCGAGTTCTTGGCGCATCGGAGTAAGTTGCTCTTCATAGCGCCGCCAGCGGCCAATCGAGCGGGTGTGGGCGGGCTCACGCACTTGGACGGCGCTCGCGGTGGCAACACCTTGGGAGGATTTATAAAACTCGAGGCAAGCGTCTTCCCAAGGTAGTTCGAGGTCATTGATAAGTCGTCGCGCGTTGGGTTCGATGTCACGTGCGGTTTTTTCGTAGCTGACGTCGATGATGCGCCCGGGGAATTGCTCGCGCCAATGATCCATGAGTGCACGATAACGGACGTGATGGCGCGCCATTTCCCGTTGGTCATAGGAGTGTAGATAGGCGTCCGCAAATAGTTGTTTAAAGCTAGCAAAGCACGCATCCATGGGATTGCGCACCAAATGAACGATTTTGGCGTTTGGTAAGGAAGCGAGGATAAGCCCGACATTTAGGTAATTTATGGGCAGTTTGTCGACAAATCGCGGTAAATTTCCTCTCATACGTGTCGATGACTGCAGATAAGCAGTGCCCAGATCGAGGGGGTCAATGCTCGCTGCTGCTTCAAAGAGTTCGGGACTGAAGCGCCGAGGGTTTTGCGTTTGGGTGAGTCTGCGAACTGAGAGGCCAAATTGCTGCAGTTCGCCGGCTGAGTGCACTTGGGTGTGACTCGTTATGATGCGCTCGATGAGTGTGGTGCCGGTGCGAGGCTGCCCGAGCACGAAGATAGGTGAAGGGTCAGGATTGCCTGCTGAGCACCGGCCAAGCCAATCAGCGGTATAGGTTTGGGCTAGGGTTTTGAACAGCATCTCTTCGGTGGGTTCGTCGAACTCTACCGTTTGGCGGCGTGCCGCGGCACCCGCTGAAAAGGCCTCAAAAGCACCCTTCCAATCACCTAAATCTTCACATTCTTTACCGATGGCATAGTAAAGAAAGCCCTGCCCGCGTGGGTTCTTGCTGTTGCGCTCTAGCAGGGTGCGCATGTGCTGAACATGGTCGGTGTTTTGAGCTTTAACGGCGCTAGCCAGTCCCCAATGCCCTTGGGGTGTGTTGGGTTGAAGAGCTATAACTTCGCGGAAAATCTCTGCTGCGGTATCGATCTCCCCTAAAAATACTAAGTTATTGGCCAAGTTCATCATAAATTGCGCTGTGCGCGGGGCGGCGGTATTAGCTCGAGCAAAAAAAGCTTTTGCAGCCTCATACTCACCGAGCTGGGTAAGCACGGTACCCACTGTATCGAGCACGTTGGGATCTGAGGGTTTGATGCGGCGCACTTCTTTGAGCGCTCGCTCGGCCTGGGCTACACGCCCCTCACTGGCGTTGAGTCTAGCAAGTTGTGACCACGCTGCCGCGTGGTTGGCATCCAGTTGCACAACGGAGCGAAACGCTTTGTGCGCATTAGGTCTATCGTCCGCCTCGAGTGCGACAAGCCCAATGAGAAAGTGTGCTGCCGGCTCGTGCTCATCGAGTTCAATGGCGCGCTTGCAGGCTTGACCTGCCTGCGCGAGCTGGCCTCGGTTGAGTGCTGCGAAGCCTTCTTTGAGTATGTCAGCGAGAGTTTGGTTCATCTATTTAGCCGGTTTGCTGTGGTAGGCGATGAGTGGGTCGATGCCACCGCTGTCGGGGCTATAGGCGAGTGCTTCCATGAACAGTAAAAATAACTCCGCTTGGGAGGAAACGTCGAGTTTGGCATAGGCATGTTTGCGATGGAGCTTCACAGTCTCAGTTGAGATACCCAGCTTTTCGGCAATCAGTCGCGTACTGTTGCCCAGTAAGACCAGCTCTGTCACTTGCTGCTCGCGTCGAGTCAGTACGCTGCTGCCAAAGGCGGCAAGACTGCTATGAAGCTGCTCGCGTAGCAAATGGCTACCATTTTTGTGCTGAGGCGAGGTTTGCCAGTGCGTCCTCGCCAACGACGACACCACGGGGAAAATATCTTGCAGTAGTGCTAAATGTGCTTTGTAAAACTTTGGCGTGGCTTTTTTGCTCGCAGCGGTTAGCCCTAGTGCTATGTTCACAAAGCCATCGTCAAGCGCAATGAGTAAGCCGCACTCGTCTTTAAAGCCGCAGCTTTTATACCAAGTCTTGTAGTACTCACTGTCGGTGAAGCCTGCCGGAGCGAGCTCTCTTAAATGAAACACTCCGTACTGCTGTTCCATAGCGGCCGCTCGATAAAAAGGATCGAGTAAAAACGGACCTGTTAAATAGGTATCAAGCGTGGTTGCCTGGCCTTCAATCGGTGGCGATGAGTATTCGACCTCGGGTAAGTGGCCTTCCCGGTACCGAAGCAGACTGACGTCATCGGCTTTTACTAGGCTGCTTAGGAGCGCGCCCAGTGCAACGGGAAACGTGTCGGTGTGAACCGCGGCGATAACCGGAGCGAGTGCGGATGAAAAATGGGCGAGTGTTGGCATACCTAAGCTTAGCCTCAGTTGCCATGAAGGCACAAACACTCCTTACCTGTTGTTACACTCTGCTCTTACGTCTGACAGGAATTTATCGAATGGGTAGTCTTTCCCACCTGCGTGTATTGGACTTATCCCGAGTGCTGGCAGGGCCTTGGGCCTCACAGATCTTTGCAGACCTGGGGGCAGAGGTTATTAAAATTGAACGACCAGGCGGGGGCGATGATACGCGTAGCTGGGGACCTCCGTGGATGCCTGATGCTGCGGGCAACCAGAGTGATAGCTCTGCCTATTATCTGTGTACGAATCGCGGCAAGCACTCACTCGCGGTCGACTTAAAATCGAAAGAAGGTCAGAGCTGCGTTCGCGATATCGCGAAACATTGCGATGTTGTGATAGAGAACTTTAAGGTGGGGGGCACCCAATCAATGGGACTCGACTACCCGACCTTGCGCGCTGAGAACCCTCGATTGGTTTACTGCTCGATAACGGGGTTTGGTCAAACAGGCCCTTTAGCGAGTCGGCCTGGCTACGACTTGCTTGTTCAGGCCATGGGGGGGCTTATGAGCATCACTGGAGCACCCGAGGGCGAGCCACAGAAGGTCGGTGTCGCCTTAAGCGATATTATGACCGGACTTTACGGCACCATTGGCACGCTGGCGGCTCTTGCCGAGCGAGAGCGCTCGGGGTTGGGTCAGCATGTTGACGTGGCGCTGTTAGATGTCACCCTGGCCACGTTATCTAATCAGGCGGCTAACTATGTTATCGGGGGGGTTACCCCGCAGCGCATTGGTAACGCTCATGCATCGATTGTGCCTTACCAAAGCTTTGAGACACTGGATGGCCACATTGTCGTCGCCGTTGGTAACGATAGCCAGTTCTGCCATTTTTGCGAGGTACTGGAATTAACGCACTTGGCAACAGATACGCGTTTTGTCACCAATGAGGCGCGGGTTTTACATCGTGATGAGCTGATCCCATTGCTTGCCGAGCGGATTGCGAGCCGTGCATCCCAGCATTGGCTGGTGGGCTTTGAGGCACGTAACGTACCCGCAGGTCCAATCAATACCATTGCCGAGGCATTTGAGCAGCCACAAGTAGCAGCTCGAGAAATGCTAGTTAATGTGCCCCACCCCGATAATCCTGCGCTAAGGTTAGTAGGCAGTCCTATTAAGTTATCGCGAACGCCAGTGATTTATGATCGTCCGCCACCCAGGCTTGGAGAGGACAACTCCTTGCTCGAAATGCTCACCGCACCACGTGTTTCATAGCAGTCAGCATGCGTGAATCAGAAGAATGCGCTTAATGTTGACGTGCTAAAAGTCGCTAGGTCTTATCAGCCGAGGCGCAAGGCGCGATATTGCCTGGGGCTTCGTCCGATAATTTTGCGGAAAACGCGCGAGAAATAGAGCGGGTCGTCGAAGGCGAGGCCGAGTGCAATGCTTTTAACGCTCTGCTCCGTGGTGTCCAATAATCGGCATGCAGCCTCCATTTTCATATGGGTAAAGTGCCGAATAGGGGGATACCCCGTTTGTGCGCGGTATCGATGACTAAAGTGGAACTTCGACAGTCCGGAAACCGCGGCAAGAGCGTCTAGATCTAGTGCGCGATGAATGTTGTCGTGCATATAGGCTTGGACATTGACGAGGTTGAGGGTTTCAGGCTCCGCGACGGGCTGCTGTGACTGAAGGGCAAATTGCGTAAATAAGTGCCTGAGTTGGTTAGCGGCATTGATGAACGCAGGGTCACTATATCCCGTGCGGCGTGCTGCGAGTAAATGATTAAAAGTCGCGATGAGCGTGGCTGACACACCGATGAAAAATTGCTGCTGCGCTTCCCTATAACCCATGTAGTCTAAAAAGCTGTTCGCGCTATCACCTTGGAAGTGGACCCAATACAGAGTCCACGGGTTATTAGGGTCGGCGCTGTACTCATGACTAATGCCTTGGCGCAGCAAAATACAGTCTCCTGCATTTACGCTGCTAAGCCGCCCGTTTACGGTCAGCGCGCCCTCGCCTTCAACGCAATAAAGTAACAGGTTGTCGTCAGGCTTTAGCCGCTGCATGCGGTGTCCGAAGGCTTTGGGGTAATAGCCCATAGCGGTCGGATAGCAATCGCGAGTTAACGGATGATTTTTTAGGTTGTTAATCAAAAAAGTGGGCGCTATAAAGCGAATGCTCTCATCCGATAGCGGCCATTTTGAGGGTGAGCTCATGAATAGAGGGGTGAATTAAAATTTAGTTTTAGCGGGAATTTCATCACAATATAATCCATATATTGCGCAATTTAGTCAATATACCCCGCCCCATTGCGGTGGTATGTTAATGCACCATTATCCATCACACAGTGTTACAACATTTAGGGAGCGCCAACATGTCCGATCCTGCGGCCGAAATCGCCACACTCATTGAGCGCTCGCGCAAAGCTCAGGCTCAAATCGCCAATTACACGCAAGAGCAAGTAGACGAGTTGATCACCGCGATGGTTTACGCGGTTGCCCGTGAAGACCGCGCAGAGGAGATTGCCAAGTTTACCGTTGAGGAAACGCAGCTCGGTAACTACGACGGCAAGTATCTGAAGATCCATCGAAAAACCCGCGCTACATTACTGGACATTATTGACGATAAATCCGTTGGCGTGATCGAAGAGTTGCCGGAGCGCAACATTGTTAAGATTGCCAAGCCGATTGGTGTTATTGGTGCGTTGTCACCTTCAACGAACCCTGAGGCAACGCCTGTTATAAAGGGCATTGCTGCGGTTAAGGGGCGAAATTCAATTATTGTAGCGCCGCACCCTAGAGCAAAGCTGACCAACAAGTTGATCTGCGATTATATGCGCGAGGCGCTAGAGCTGTGTGGTGCTCCCGCAGATCTCGTACTTTACATCGAGACGCCATCGCTAGATCTAACCAATCAATTAATGGCGCAATGCGATCGTATTCTTGCTACCGGTGGTGGGCCCATGGTGACTGCCGCTTACTCAAGTGGCACGCCTGCTCTAGGTGTAGGCGTTGGTAACGCGTGTATTACCGTTGACGACACTGCCAACCTCGATGAAGCCGCAGAGAAAATTCGTATTTCGAAAACCCTCGATCTTGCGGCATCGTGTTCGTCTGACAACTCAGTACTGCTGTTTGAGTCAATTTATGACGAGATGCTCGCCAAGCTAGTTGCCGAAGGCGGTTACGTGCTCAATGAGGCAGAGAAAGCTAAGTTACAAGCGACCATTTGGCATGACGGCCATCTAAATACAGCAATTGTTGCTCAGTCGGTATACAAGATTGCGGGTATGGCGGGCATTGATCTTCCCGAGGGCAGAGAGTTTTTGATTATTCCGGAGACAGGTGCGGGTCCTGAGTATCCGTTCTCAGGTGAAAAATTGTCCGTGACCATGGCGCTCTACAAAGTTAAAGACATCCATGAAGCCATTGAGATGACAAATGCTATCCAGGCTTATCAGGGCGAAGGCCACTCGTGTGGTATTTACTCATACTCTGACGACAATATTATGGAATTTGCGCATCAAACCCGCACATCTCGCGTTATGGTGAACCAGCCTCAATCAGCTTCTAATAGCGGCAACTTGTGGAATGGCATGCGTCAGACTTTCTCATTGGGCTGCGGCTCATGGGGCGGCAATTCCACCAATAACAACATCACCTGGCGTGACCTTATTAACGAGACTTGGGTTTCTAAGCCGCTGGCAAAGAGCAAGGAAATTCCCTCTGATGAGGAATTGTTTGGTTCAGTTATGGCGAAGTTCAAGTAAATAAACCCAAGCAGATAGGGAGCGGTTAGGTGGATTTTAGTTTATCGGATGACCAAGAGTCCTATGTAGCAACTGCGCGTGCATTTTCGGAAGGCGTGCTGGCACCCAATGCAGCGCGCTGGGATGAAGAGTCCATTTTCCCCGTTGAAGAGTTGCGGCAGGCAGGGGAGTTGGGGTTTATGGGCATGTACACCCCGGAGTCTGCGGGTGGCCTAGGAATGAGCCGTCTCGACGCCAGTCTTATCGTCGAAGAGCTGTCTCGCGGATGCACAACCACCGCCGCTTTTCTCACCATTCACAATATGGCCACAAGCATGATTGGGAAATACGGTCAGGCTGCAACGATTGACGTGTGGTGCCCGTCGCTTGTTGCTGGAGAGAAGCTGGCTTCGTATTGCCTCACCGAGCCGGGCGCCGGCTCAGATGCAGCTTCCTTGCGCACTCGCGCCGAGCGCGATGGTGACCATTATGTCGTCAATGGTAGCAAGGTGTTTATCTCGGGTGCTGGAGAGACTGATGTACTAGTCGTCATGACTCGAACCGGTGCCGATGGTCCGAAAGGCATCAGTGCTCTGGTTATCCCCGCCGATGCCGAGGGTGTAGGTTACGGTAAGAAAGAGCAAAAAATGGGTTGGAACGCGCAGCCTACTCGCATGGTGACCTTCGATAATGTTCGTGTGCCCGTTGCCAATCGTTTGGGTGAAGAAGGGCAAGGTTTTGCCATTGCGATGGAAGGTCTCGATGGCGGGCGGATTAATATCGCAACGTGTTCAGTAGGGACTGCTCAGCAAGCACTGGTAGATGCTGCTGCCTATGTGCAAGAGCGCAAGCAGTTTGGGACGGCCATTGGAGACTTTCAGAATACACAATTCAAACTGGCCGACATGGCTACCGAGCTTGTTGCGGCAAGACAGATGATTCGCCTCGCAGCGAGTAAGTTGGACAATGCTGATTTTCAGGCAACAACCTACTGTGCTATGGCTAAACGCTTTGCCACCGATGTCGGTTTCAATGTGTGCAACGACGCGCTGCAACTCTTGGGTGGCTATGGTTATATTCGCGAGTACCCTATGGAGCGTTATGTGCGCGACACCCGGGTTCATCAAATTTTAGAAGGCACTAACGAGATTATGCGCGTCATTATTGGGCGTCGCCTACTCATGGACGGTGCATTGGAGATGATTAAATGAGTATTAGCCCCTCAGAGAAGATCAAAGTGACGATCGACGGTCACGTGGCAGTGGTAACTATTGATAATCCTGCTGCAAATACGTGGGACGTTGAGAGCCTGCCGGCATTGAAGGCCGTTGTTGAAGCGCTAAACGCCGATCGTAATATTTACGCCTTGGTACTTACCGGTGCGGGTGAAAAATTCTTCTCTGCTGGCGCAGACCTCACGCTTTTTGCTGATGGCGATCCTTCAGTTGCCGAAGAAATGGCCCATGCGTTTGGCTCCGCTTTCGAAACACTGGCGGACTTTCGCGGTGTGTCCATAGCAGCCATTAATGGTTTTGCGATGGGCGGTGGCCTGGAAGTCGCCTTAGCCTGCGATATTCGTATTGCTGAAACGCAAGCGCAAATGGCGTTACCGGAAGCGAAGGTTGGGTTGCTGCCTTGTGCGGGTGGCACGCAGCGTCTGGCACAGTTAGTAGGTGACGGTTGGGCTAAGCGCATGATTTTAGTTGGCGAACGGATGGGTGCCGAAAAGGCTCTGCAGCTAGGGTTAGTTGAAGAGGTTGTGCCTACCGGCGAGGCGCTTGCGACAGCTAAGGCCCTGGCAGAGCAAGTAGGTAATCAGAGCCCAGTGGCCGTAGCTGCGTGTAAGCGTCTTGTGCACAGCGCGCGTGATATCGCGATAGCCAGCGGTTTAGATGCTGAACGAGGCGAATTTGTGCAACTGTTCAGTACTGAAGATCAGCGAGAAGGCGTGAATGCCTTCTTAGAGAAGCGTAAGCCTGAGTGGAAGAACCGATGACCGGTGAAGTCCGCGTTCAGCTGGTAGGTGACGGCGTACGAAAAGTAGGGCGGCTTACCCTCGATGCTCCAAAGACGCTCAATTCCCTTACCTTGGACATGGTCGAGGTATTGGCAGAAACATTGCTAAGTTGGCGCGATGATCCTTGCGTCGCTGCGGTCTTTATTGATGGCGCAGGCGATAAAGCATTCTGCGCTGGTGGCGACGTTCAAGCGCTACGTAACTCATCCTTGGCAACGCCCGGTGGTCCCTGTGAGTACGCGGAGAATTTCTTCGCTCGCGAATACCGAATGAACTACTTATTGCACACGTACCCCAAGCCTATTGTCTGCTGGGGCCACGGTGTTGTGATGGGTGGCGGCTTGGGGATTCTCGCGGGCTGCAGTCATCGCGTGGTGAGTGAGCGTACACGTATTGGCATGCCTGAAATTACCATTGCGCTATTCCCCGATGTTGGTGGTAGTTGGTTCCTTAATCGTATGCCCGGCCAAGTGGGTCGCTTCTTGGCGTTAACAGCCGCTAATATTAATGCCACAGATGCGCTATTTACGGGCCTGGGCAGCCATTTTTTAGGCGCCGATCAACGCGAAGCAGTCGTGAATCAGTTGGCCGCCCAAGCGTGGAGCGACGATTCCGACAGTAATCGAAAAGCGGTGACCGATTTACTGTCTGCTTTAGCACCTAGCGCCGAGCAACCGGCTGCGCAGGTCGAGCCAGTACTGAGTGACATTAATTCATTGATGGCCGGTGATGATCTGGCTGTTATTGTCGATCGGGTTGAAAACTACAGCGGTGAGAATGAGTGGCTACAAAAAGCGAAGGCCGGGTTGTTGCACGGTTCGAGCCTTGCCGCGTGTTGGATTTTCCGCCAACTGAATGAAACCCGTGACGCGAGCCTCTCAGAGGTTTTCCGCAGTGAGCTTAGGCTCGGCGCCAACGTCCTACGCTTTCCTGAGTTTGCCGAGGGCGTTCGTGCCTTGTTGGTGGACAAAGATCGCAATCCTGCATGGTCTTTCCCGGACGTTCGTTCCGTTCCCGAAGCGCTAATAGGCCAATTTTTTGAGGAGCCTGAAGGGGCGCCTGTCTTGGAATTACCGGAGTAAACACCTTATGGCATCTGTTGCTTTTGTCGGCTTGGGCAATATGGGTGGGCCGATGGCCTGTAACCTTATTAACGCGGGCCATGCGGTTACCGTATTCGATTTATCTGAAGCGGCTATGGCAGAAGTTGTTGCCTCGGGAGCTCAAGCATCGAGCTCTGCGATTGACGCCGCCCGCAGCGCTGACGTGGTTATTACTATGCTGCCGGCGGGTAAGCACGTGGCACAGGTTTATCTCGGTGACGACGGCTTGCTTGCCCATATGGCTAAGGGTGCCCTCGCGTTAGATGCCAGTACCATCGACAGTGAAACTGCACAGCAGGTCGGTGCCGCTGCCGCAGATGCTGGTATCGCTTTCATGGACACGCCCGTCTCTGGGGGTGTTGCTGCGGCTGCCGCCGGCAGTCTGGCGTTTATGTGCGGTGGCAGCGCCGAAGCATTTGAGCGGGCGAGGCGTATTCTTGAAGGTATGGGAAATGCGGAGAAAATCTTCCATGCTGGGCCTGCAGGTGCAGGCCAAGTTGCCAAAGCCGTGAATAACATGCTCTTAGCGGTGCATATGATAGGCAGCTGTGAAGCACTGGCTATGGGCGCAGCAAAAGGTTTGGACCCCGCGGTGCTCTCCGACATTATGAAAGCCAGTTCGGGTAATAATTGGTCGCTACAGGTGTACAACCCGTGGCCGGACGTTATGCCCAACGTACCCGCAAGTAACGATTATAAGCCCGGCTTCATGGTCGATTTAATGGTCAAAGACTTGGGTTTAGCGAGTGAAGTAGCTGGCAGCGCCGGTGTCGAGAATCGTCTTGGGCAGTTGGCCCTTGAGCTCTATAAGGCACACCAGAGCGAGGGTAATGGCTCGCGTGATTTCTCTTCGATCGTGGAGAAGATTCGCGTCTCGTAGCGTTCATCTCAAGGCTTGAGTCAGAATGTTAGCGTACGGACGCTGCGATCACGTTTAAAAAACGTTTTCACCGCTCAGGAGAATAGGCGCCGCATCCAATTCTTCTGCATCCATCATGGTGGCCACCCTCTCAAGTGCGGCTACTATTTGATGCTGCTCCCAGGATTCAAGTCGCACGAAGCGATCGACGAAGCTATCTTGCAGAGGCTTTGGTGCA
>CAJQLP010000196.1 GCA_905479205.1 uncultured Luminiphilus sp. | reverse complement strand
CAGGGGCGTATTGCATCTCTGGTGAGTCGTTTTGTACAAGATTCGTCAGAAGTGGAGGATGTGACGCAAGAAGCGTTCATCAAGGCATATCGAGCACTTTCGAAGTTTCGCGGTGATAGTGCTTTTTATACGTGGCTTTACAGAATTGCGACCAATGCAGCTAAGAATTATTTGGTAGCGAAGGGGCGACGCCCCAGGGCGGATGCTGATGTCGACGACGCCGAGTATTTCGAAGAGGGAGATGCCCTTCGAGACGCAGAGACGCCAGAGAACAATTTATTTGGCCATGAACTGGCACATGTAGTGAAGGAAACCCTCGATGGGCTTCCTAGGGAACTTAAAACTGCGCTCGTATTGCGTGAGTTTGACGGTATGAGCTACGAGGAAATAGCCGAGATCATGGAATGTCCCGTAGGGACCGTACGATCTAGGATTTTTAGAGCCCGTGAAGCCTTAGAGGCGCGGATATCAGCCCAAATACAGGGTGAGTAGCATCCTGTATAACGAAGAGAGAGGAAAGATATGGCAGTAGATGACGTGATTCGAGAGTCAATGTCTGCGGTCATGGACGGTGAAGCAAGCGAGATGGACCTTGCCAGAGTACTGAAAGCTGTTGAGTCAAGCTCTGATGCCCGAGCTTACTGGCAGCGGTTGCAAGGTGCTCAAACTTTGCTCAAAACGGGTGCTATGCCGCTCAGTATCGATATCTCGGAAGGCGTCCGGGCTAACGTGAGTAGCGCTCATGGTGGCCGGCGACAGCCAGGTCCTCTTACCTCTCTTGCCGTTGCGGCCTCCGTGACATTGGCGGTGGTATTTGGTGGTCAGCAATTGTTACAAACGAATGATGCCAACCTGCCAATAGCGCAGGTTCCTGGTGGCGTGATGACGGTTCAAGGTGGCACTCCCGTGCAAGCTCGCTATGGCGCTCCACCCCAGATGCAAGCAGTTGCGCCTACTCCAACGGTCAACGTTGCTGGGCGATCCTCAACGAACAAAGTGTATGAGCAGTTAGCGCGTGAACGTTTCGAGCGCTATGGATTTGAGCACGCCCATCAAACCGCAGCTCTACAGCCTAACTCTCTCGTGCCTTTCGCTCGAGTACCGACGATTCGAGCGCACAGTCCCAGTCCCTGATGATGCCAATAACAGCCCTCTTGTCTAAGGCAATCCGTGCTCGCGTAATGCAAGCTTGTTTTGTGTTGCTATCGTGTGTCTTCGTAGTGCCCAGTCACTCGCAAGAAGCGGGCTGCGGGCTCGCGCCTGAGTTGGAGCGGGACGTCAACAAACTGCTCGGCGCAAGCAGCGTTTATGATTACTCGGGTACGTTGCTCGTTGAGTACGGCAATGATCGAGAGTTCATTGCAGTTAATTCGCGGCAGGGACAGGGTGAGGGTTCGCTGACACGACTGAATCGTCAGGCGGACGCCCCGCTGGAGACGGTTGCGGTGCAGCCATTGGGTCCTACGTCAGCATGTGGTCTCGCCCGTTTTTACGCTTTTAGTATCGAGTCAGAGCAAGTGGTTGCTGGGCGTGCAGCGCGAAGAATTTCGATTCGACCACGCGATACTTTGAGATTAGGCTATTTAATGGACATCGATGCTGAGAGTGGTTTGCCATTAAGGGTCGTATCGGCGACGCCTGAAGGTCAGGTGCTCGAGCGATTTGAGTTTGCACAATTCCAGCTGGGTCAAGCGATTGAACACGTTGCCGTCCTCGCGTCTGAAAGTGGGCCAGATGTATTTCAGTTTGCCAATTTACCCCCTGGTTTCATCGTTATTGGTCAAGGTGCAAGTCCTGTCGCGCACAAGGTGGTGAGCGATGGATTGGCGTCAGTATCGATATTTATTGAGCCTCAGCCAC
Source organism: uncultured Luminiphilus sp. (assembly GCA_905479205.1). Taxonomy (GTDB): domain Bacteria; phylum Pseudomonadota; class Gammaproteobacteria; order Pseudomonadales; family Halieaceae; genus Luminiphilus. The sequence goes on along the minus strand of CAJQLP010000196.1, from coordinate 10,260 downwards.
GCGCCCTTGCGGCCGGAGAGGGCGTTGCCCTCCGTGGAAGCACGTTGGCCTATACACGCGGCATTCCAAACAACTTCCTCATCACTGTTATGGGCGAAGTCCCCATCACTACTGCGCGATTACTTGCGGACGCGGTGCGCGTTCCACAGGTGCCTTAAACGTATGCTGCGAGAGTCGGGTAGAGTAGTAGCAATTGAGAGTGATGCGGTGTGGGTTGAAACGATTCGCAGTTCACTTTGCGGTAGCTGTGCAGCTAAAGCTGGCTGTGGTCAAGGTGTTGTTGCACGCGCAGCTGGCGGCAAAGGGCTTGTCCGCGCACTCGCATCACCCAATGTTTTGGCCGGAGAATGCGCACTGGATGATGAGGTCGAGATAGAGCTTCCCGAGTCGGCCATATTACGTGGCTCAATACTTGTTTATCTCTTGCCCTTGCTGCTGGCCGTTTGCGGTGCTCTTGTCGGAGACTATTTAACGGGCGACGTAGGTGATGTACCAGCCATTGCGGGATTTATCAGTGGGCTTGCTCTGGGTTTTTTGCTAGTTCGTATTATTCCCGCTTGGACCGGACAGCGTGAAACTTTTGAGCCTCGACTCGCTGCGATTCGAAAATCTACTCCCGATGCCAATGTGTTGGCCTCAGGCTGAAACCCCCGTCAAATTCGCTACAGTGTCCCAACAGTATCTAACTCAACAGGAGTGAGTAGTTATGCGTAAGCTTTTATGGGCGTTTACCCTCGTAGTGTTGCCTCTCGTAGTACATGCAGAGCTGCCAGATTTCCGCAGTATCGTTAAAGAGTCGACTCCCGCGGTTGTAAAAATATTGGTAGAGTCCAAGGCTGAAGCGCCTCGGAGTCCCGAAGAACTCGAGCAGCTACCCGAGTATCTGCAAAGGTTTTTCCAGTTTCGTGGAGAACAACCTCGGCGTCAGCGCCAGCGCAGAAATACAGGGTCAGGTTTCGTTGTTTCAGCGGACGGTTATATTGTTACCAATAACCATGTCGTTGAGGGCGCTACTTCAGTGACCGTACGTTTTACAGATCGCAGGGAATATGACGCTGAAATCGTGGGTCTCGATCCGAGATCTGACCTAGCGTTGTTAAAGATCGAGGAAAGTAACCTGCCAACACTGCAATTAGCGAGCGATGATAGTACTGACGTAGGGGAGTGGGTGCTGGCGATAGGTTCGCCTTTCGGGCTCGATTTTTCGGTGACAGCAGGTATCGTCAGCGCAAAAGGCCGGAGCTTACCGACCGAGAACGGCGAGAATTACGTGCCATTCCTTCAAACCGACGTCGCGATTAATCCCGGCAACTCAGGCGGTCCCTTGTTTAATCTCGACGGCAATGTTGTGGGCGTTAATTCTCAGATTTTCACTCGCTCAGGCGGTTCTATAGGACTGAGTTTCGCTATTCCCTCAGTAGTTGTTCGCAATGTGATCGATCAACTCAAGGCCAACGGAGAAGTAGTCCGGGGCTGGCTGGGCGTCAGTATTCAAGAGGTAGATCGTAATCTGGCTGAATCATTCGGTCTCGATAGACCGAGAGGCGCGCTTGTGTCCCAAGTAGGCCCAGACTCGCCGGCTGAGCAAGCGGGTATTGAGAGCGGTGACATTATTTTAGCTTTCGCCGGGCAAGCCATCGAAACCACATCGGATCTTCCACATGTTGTGGGTCTAATCACGCCGGGCACCACAGTGGACGCTATTATTGTTCGCGATGGTAAAGAGCGAGTGCTGAACGTGAAAGTGGGGGGGCTTGACGCTGATCAGCAGCTTTCCGTCGCAGGAAATGCAAAAGCTAAGGGTTCTGGCAATAAACTCGGTTTGGTCATTGAAGATGCGGATACCGAGATGATGGCAGATCTTGGGTTGACAGGCGGGGTATTGGTCTTAGAGGTCGCTCCAGACTCTGCAGCCGCTGAGAGCGGTATTGTTGGGGGTGATGTAATCACTCGGCTGGGTAAAAGTGCAATTCAGGATGCGAGCGATCTGGCCGAGGCTATTGATCGCCTATCGCCCGGCCAATCAGTCGCGGTGCGCTTAATCAGGCAGGGAGCACCGTTTTTCCTGGCTATACGGGTGCCCGAGGTCGAATAACCGCCAACTGGCGGCTTCTTCACGTCAATATGTCGACATCTAGCGCGATGACTCATGCAGTTGCGCGCCGGGTGGGTTAGAATTCGCGGCTTTTCACCGGCAGCCCTTCTTTCAGGGCTGCGCAGCTTGCCGCTACTGCTGTGGCGGCTTAATTAGAGGCGCTCTTGCGTGACTGACTTAAGCCATATCCGAAATTTTTCTATTATCGCGCATATCGATCACGGTAAATCTACCCTTGCGGATCGTTTTATTCAGCATTGTGGTGGCCTTAGTGAACGAGAGATGGAAGCTCAGGTGCTGGACTCCATGGACTTGGAGCGCGAGCGCGGCATTACTATCAAAGCGCAGAGCGTCACCTTGCGTTACCAAGCACGCAACGGTGAAGAGTATCAATTGAATTTCATTGATACGCCCGGACACGTCGATTTTTCCTATGAGGTCTCCCGTTCATTAGCTGCCTGTGAAGGTGCCCTTTTGGTTGTCGATGCAGGGCAGGGTGTGGAAGCCCAGTCGGTAGCAAATTGCTACACAGCCCTAGAGCAAGGTCTTGAGGTATTACCCATTCTCAATAAGATGGATTTACCACAAGCTGACCCTGACAAGGTAAAAATCGAGATTGAAGAAATCATCGGAATCGATGCCACTGACGCGTGCCCCGTCAGTGCCAAGACCGGTTTGGGTATTGAAGATGCGCTCGAATACCTCATTACCCATATTCCTCCGCCAGCAGGCGATAGAGACCAGCCGCTACAGGCACTCATTATTGATTCCTGGTTCGATACCTATCTGGGCGTAGTATCTCTTGTCCGTGTGATGCAGGGCGTGCTGACAAAACGCGAGAAGTTTTTAGTTAAATCTACGGGGAAACAACACGGTGCCGACATGGTTGGGGTTTTCACCCCGCACCGAACCGAAACACCACAGCTACTGGCTGGTGAAGTAGGGTTCGTGGTTGCTGGTATTAAGGATATTCACGGCGCACCTGTTGGTGACACGCTGGTGTCAGCGAAGGCCCCCGATACACCCTCGCTTGCGGGGTTTAAAAAGGCAAAGCCGCAGGTTTACGCGGGTATTTTTACAGTATCGTCAGACGACTATGAGGACTTTAGGGATGCCTTGAGCAAGTTGACGCTTAACGATGCGTCACTTTTTTACGAGCCAGAAACTTCCGATGCGCTTGGTTTCGGTTTCCGCTGTGGCTTTTTAGGCATGCTGCATATGGAGATTATTCAAGAGCGTCTTGAGCGAGAGTACAACCTCGATCTAATTACGACCGCTCCAACCGTTATCTATGAAGTGGTTAAAAAAGATGGCTCGGTCATTGAAGTTGATAACCCCTCGAGATTACCTGACGTAGGTGATATTGACGAGATGCGTGAACCCATCGCGCGCTGCACTATTCTCACCCCCCAAGAGTACTTAGGTAATTGCATTACGCTTTGTGTTGAGAAACGGGGCATGCAGGTAGATCTCCAGTTTTTAGGGCAGCAGGTACAGGTGATCTATGACGTTCCGATGGCTGAAGTTGTCCTCGATTTTTTTGATCGACTGAAATCAGTTAGTCGAGGTTATGCATCGCTCGATTATGGTTTCCATCGCTTTCAGCAAGCGCCTCTGGCCCGTCTTGACGTATTGATCAACGGCGAACGAGTCGATGCACTCGCGGTGATTGTACACAGGGACTACATACAAAGCCGTGGTCGAGTGCTGACCGAGAAGATGAAAGAATTGATTCCGCGGCAAATGTTTGACGTGGCAATTCAAGCGGCTGTAGGCGGTAAGATTGTCGCGCGCCAGACCGTAAAGGCTCTACGAAAAAATGTGACCGCTAAGTGCTATGGTGGTGACGCTACCCGAAAGCGAAAGCTACTGGAAAAGCAGAAGGCGGGTAAGAAACGCATGAAACAGGTGGGTAACGTAGAAATTCCCCAGTCAGCGTTTCTTGCTGTTCTACAAGTCGATTAAAGACCTAAGGCGAGGCGTATTTTGAATATAGATTTCCCGTTAATTTTAGTCATTCTCGTCTTTGGCAGTGGCGTCATTTGGGCGCTGGATGCGGTGATTGCTGCAGGGCCCCGTAAAAAGCGCATAGAAGCATTGAGAGCAGAGTTTCCCCAGTGGGAAGATGTGCAAACCACTGACGCTAAAAAGTTCATGGCGGCGGTTAATGCCTCTGCGACTGAGCCTGCTATTGTGGAATATGCCCGCTCCTTTTTCCCTGTGCTTGCGGCTGTGTTCGTCTTGCGTTCATTTCTTTTTGAGCCTTTTCAAATACCTTCGTCATCGATGGTGCCGACTCTTGAAGTAGGCGACTATATTCTTGTGAATAAGTATACCTACGGTCTGCGTTTGCCGGTTTTGCGTGACAAAGTGGTGAGTATCAACTCCCCTGAGCGAGGAGATGTAATGGTGTTTTTTCCACCACATCAGAACAAGACTTACTACATCAAGCGAGTTATCGGTGTTCCCGGCGATCTTATTGAGTACCGTGATAAGCATCTCTGGGTTAACGGTGAGCAGGTGCCTCGTGAATGGCTCGACTCAGCATCGGGCGATTCAAAGCGCACTAGGAAGGGTCTGGAAACGGTTGGCGACGACGCGCCTTATTTGATGCAGATCGATAATCTGCGACCGCCTCGAGATTTTTCAGTTCGTGTCAAACCTGGCCATTACTTTATGATGGGCGATAACCGCGATAACTCCAGTGATTCTCGCGTTTGGGGTCAAGTGCCAGAGCGCGATATTGTAGGCAAGGCTGTGGCTATTTGGATGCATTGGGAATCGTTTTTGTCGGTACCGAGTTTTGGGCGTGTCGGCACCATCAATTGATGGCAATAAGGGGGAGCTATGCACACGAAAAATAATGTATCGTCGTTATCGCGACAGCGAGGCATGAGTTTTTGGGGTATTGCGCTAAACGTATTCATCTTAGGCAGTTTCTTAGTGGTATTGCTGCGCATCGCGCCCTCCTATATGACGTATTTGACGGTTAAAGATATTGTCGAGCGCGCTGCTGAAGAATACGACCCCAAAAGTCAATCGCTGGCAGACGTTCGGACGCGGATTCGAAAGTTGTTGAATACAAGCCAGGTGTACGACATTAAGGCAGAGAACATTGAGGTCTTTCGCGATAATGGCAAGGTCATCATCGATGCGACCTATGAAGTGCGTTTTCCGTTGGTATGGATCATCGACGGTGTGATGGTGTTTGATGACTTACTGATAGAAATGCCGGGTCATTGATCGCTTTGACTATCGACGGGAAAACATTGCGCCTCGTGCAGTTACAAGCCCGCCTTGGTTACACGTTTACCGATCTCGCACAGCTAGAGCTCGCGTTAACCCATCGCAGCGCGGGTAAGACCAATAATGAGCGTTTAGAGTTTCTAGGCGATTCGCTTATTAACCATGTGGTTGCAGAGCATTTGTTTGTTCGGTTTCCAAAGGCATCCGAGGGTCAGCTGAGTAGGCTCCGTGCGAAGCTCGTACGGGGAACTTACCTTGCCAAATTAGCGGGTGACATGGGCCTAGGGGATTGCTTAATTTTAGGTAGTGGTGAGCGAAAAAGTGGAGGTCGCCATCGAGAATCCATTCTTGCTGACGCACTTGAAGCGATCGCCGGCGCTATTTTTTGTGATAGCGACTTTACCAGCGTGCATGCTGTCATCTCTCATTGGTTCACTGATAGCTTTGACACTTTGATGCTCAATGATGAGCGCGATGCTAAAACGCAGCTTCAGGAGTGGCTACAAGGTCGTGGTCATCCATTGCCAGATTACCGCATGGGATCGGTAGAGGGCGTTGATCATGATCAGCTGTTCACTGTAGTGTGCCACGTCGAACCCCTTCCGGAGGGTGTCGCAGGTACAGGTAAAAGTCGAAGAAGTGCTGAGCAAGCCGCAGCCTCAAAAGTGCTGGAGGCACTGAGTCAATGACGGAATCATCAACCCGCTGTGGGTACGTCGCTATTGTTGGGCGACCTAATGTGGGCAAGTCGACCCTGCTTAATTATTTATTGGGACAAAAGATCAGCATAACCTCTCGCAAGCCCCAGACTACCCGGCATCAGGTTTTGGGTATTTTAACCGAAGGCCCAGACCAAATTATTTTTGTCGATACCCCTGGAATGCACAAAGAGCAGGCTAAAGCGATCAATCGCTATATGAACCGAGCAGCGAACAGTGCTCTGGCTCATGTGGATCTCATTTTGTTCATTGTTGATCGCCTGCGATGGACGCCTGAAGATGAGATGGTATTCAATGCCGTCAAAGCGGCTAGCGCACCTGTGGCCCTGATCGTTAATAAAATCGATATGCTGGACGACAAGGCAGTATTGTTACCTTACAGCGAAAAATTGCTAGCAACAGAAGACTTTGATGCGCTGTTTCCTATTTCTGCTTTACGTAAGAACAATCTCAAGACACTCAGGCAATATTTGGGTGAGAAAATGCCCGCGGGCCCGCATTTTTTTCCCGAAGATCAGGTTACCGATCGCACGGAACGCTTTCTCGCAGCTGAATTAATTCGTGAGAAAATTGTTCGTCAGCTGGGTGACGAATTACCCTATACCACCGCGGTAGAAATTGAGGCTTTTAAACATGAGGGCAAAATCCTTCATATTGACGCGCTCATTTACGTGGAGCGTGCGGGCCAAAAGGCTATCATGATTGGTGAGAAAGGGAGTCGATTACGCTCTATTGGTACCGAGGCTCGCAAAGATATGGAGCAGGCTTTCGATACTAAGGTCATGCTCAAGCTATGGGTTAAAGTAAAGTCTGGTTGGTCTGACGATGACCGAGCCTTGCGCAGTTTGGGTTTTGACGAGCGTTAAGTTGCGATGGTGTCGCGTCTAGAACCTGCTTGGGTTTTGCATCGTCGTCCCTACGGTGATGGTAGTCTTATTGTCGAATGCTTCGGTTTAGACTCCGGGCGTTTTTCAGCCGTACTTCGTGGTGCCCAACGCAAGCACCGGGGAGGTTCGCTAGGGGGCCAAACCCAACCGTTCAATCCTCTACTGATAAAAGCGACAGGTCGCGGCGATCTGAAAACGCTCAGGCAAGTCGAAATCGCGGGCCACGCTGTGCCACTGGCTGGTAGAGCGTTATTTAGCGGTTTGTATATTAACGAGTTACTTAATCGCGTACTGCCGAGGTTCGATCCAGTTCCGCGCTTGTTTGCTCATTACGGTGAGATACTCTCGCGACTCACTGATGATGACGAGGTCCAGCTGCGCCTGTTCGAATTAGCCTTGCTGGACGAGCTCGGTTATGAGCTTATTTTTGCGCACGATGCCGATGGTAATCTCATCGATCCAAGTGGTATGTATCGATACCATGCCGATACAGGGTTTCATTGTAAGTATTTCGGTCAGCAGCGTCAGGACGTGTTCGATAACACGCTCGATGTGAGTGGCGAATCGCTTTTTGCGCTGGCGCAATGGCGTCATGCCGATACAGCCCTGAACTCTGAGGGTTTGCGTACCCTCAAACAGTTGACTCGCTTAGCCCTAAAGCGCCACATAGGCGATCGACCTCTTCAGAGTCGCGAACTTTTTAAGGCATTCTCGGCTGCTGTAGTGACTTCTGATTGAGTCGGTGTCGAGGCTGAATCTATCGGCTCACACCGTTATACTTGCCGTCGACAGGAGGGCCGTATGTCCGATTCAACGCTCCATTATCCGACGATTGAAGATGTAATTGGTGAAACGCCGCTGGTGCGACTGCAACGTCTGCCGGGAAAAACATCTAATACCGTGTTAGCTAAACTCGAGGGCAATAATCCGGCCGGATCGGTCAAGGATCGTGCTGCGATGAGTATGATTGCGGAAGCGGAAGCGCGCGGAGACATTAGACCGGGAGATACCCTCATCGAGGCTACTAGCGGCAATACCGGTATCGCTCTAGCGATGGCGGCCGCTATCCGAGGCTATCGTATGGTGCTCATTATGCCTGCCCACATGAGTAATGAGCGAAAATGGGCGATGACGGCTTATGGCGCCCAACTCATTGAGGTAACGTCTAAGCAGGGTATGGAAGGGGCTCGAGACTTAGCGCTCGCTATGGAAGTTCGCGGTGAGGGCAAGGTGCTCAACCAGTTTGCCAATTTTGATAATCCGCTGGCTCACTATAAAGGAACTGGGCCTGAGATTTGGCGCCAGACAGGTGGGCGTATTACCCATTTCGTAAGCTCTATGGGGACGACCGGTACTATTATGGGTGTGTCCGCTTATTTAAAGCAGCAAAATCCAGCTATTCAAATCATTGGTTTGCAGCCTGAGGATGGTTCAGCGATTCCGGGCATTCGGCGCTGGTCATCAGAGTATCTGCCTACGATTTTCGATGCAGCAAAGGTCGATCGTGTGATTGATATTTCTCAAGCAACCTCTGAGCACGTTATGCGGAGGTTAGCTCGTGAAGAGGGTATTTTCGCTGGGGTGTCCTCGGGAGGTTCAATCAGTGCGGCGCTACAGTTAAATAATGAGCTTCAAAACGCCACGATTGTGGCCATTGTCTGTGATCGAGGCGACCGCTATTTATCCACGGGAATTTACAACCCCGAGGCCTCTTAAAAATGGTTCAAGTAAGGGTATTGCCCGACACTCAGAAGCTCGATGAGGCAGCCATTGAACAGTGGCTTTCCCGGCTGAGTCTGGATCTTGAAGATGATGAGCGTCTAAGGATCGTGAGTGCGGTGGAGCATCTCAAGACGCTCGCTAACATCGCCAGTGTTGAAACCTGTGATTGGGCAGGTGAGTCGGATCCACTAGCGGTAGGTCTAGAAATCGTCTACATATTGTCGGAGTTACGGTTAAGCGTCGATGTCCTAATAGCAGGACTTATCTACCGAAGTGTACGCGAGCAGCGATTGACTATGGTTGAGGTCACAAAGCGGTACGGCTCAGCAGTCGCTCGACTACTCGATGGTGTCTTACGCATGGCGGCGGTGAGTGAGCTTACAGGCGCATCCGATGCACCTGTTCTAGGCCAGTCTGATACACCTAACGCGAATATTCGACGAATGCTTATTGCTATGGTTGATGATGTTCGCGTAGCGCTCATCAAGCTGGCTGAACGTACCGTGGCTATGCGGGTTCTAAAAACTGCCAATGAGATAGATCGCCAGCGCATAGCGGGAGAAGTATTTAGCGTTTATGCACCGCTTGCGCATCGATTGGGAATAGGCCACCTGAAGTGGGAGTTGGAGGATTTATCTTTCCGTTACACGCATGGAGAGGCCTATCACCGTATCGCTAAATTGTTAGATGGTCGCCGACTAGAACGCAATCGTTTTATTGAGAGAGTGAACGCTGATTTAACCCAAGCACTGGGTGATGCTGGTTTAGTTTTTCAAATCACGGGTCGCGCGAAACACATATACAGTATCTGGCGAAAAATGCAGCGCAAAGGCATTGGCTTTTCCCAAGTCCACGATATTCGTGCGCTTCGAATCCTGGTGGAAAGTGTTCGCGACTGTTACCACACCTTGGGAATTGTTCATGGCATGTGGCGCAACATACCCAATGAGTTCGATGATTATATTGCAAGCCCAAAGGAGAACGGCTATCGATCACTGCATACCGCGGTTATTGGTCCAGAAGGGAAAATACTGGAAGTACAAATTCGAACTCATACGATGCATGAGGAGGCTGAGCTCGGTGTTTGTGCCCACTGGCGCTACAAAGGTAGCGATAGCCAGCATAAAGGCTCTGATACCTATGAAGAGAAGTTAGCTTGGCTGCGTCAAGTACTGGAGTGGCACGAGGCGTTAGGTGATGACGACGAGGTTGCAGAGCAATTCAGTTTCGACTCCGCTCAGGATCGGGTCTATGTATTTACTCCCAAGGGGGATGTGGTGAGCTTAATACAGGGTGCGACACCGCTCGATTTCGCTTATCACGTTCACACTGAGGTTGGACATCGTTGCCGCGGAGCCAAGGTCAACGGCAGTATTGTGCCGTTAACCCACGCTTTACGAACCGGTGAACGTGTGGAGATTTTGACCGGAACTGAGAGTAAGCCGCGGCGCGATTGGTTATTGGTCAGCGCTGGTTATTTGAGGACCTCGCGCGCACGTGGGCGAGTTCATCAATGGTTTAAGGAGCAAACAAGAGACGATAACGTTGATGCGGGTCGCGCGCTCGTTGAGCGAGAGTGTTCTCGGCTTGC
>CAJQLP010000195.1 GCA_905479205.1 uncultured Luminiphilus sp. | reverse complement strand
CGCACTAACACGGAGACAGAGCGAAAATACGATGGCCTTTCGTTCTTCTTGGCACCGATGAAGATAGCTGGGGTTGATGCTCATCCCATTCGTAAGGTGACGGGTGAGTATGGTTTTAACCAAGTATTTTTCACCGATGCTCGTATTCCTGCCGCCACCTTAATGCGTGAAGAAGGGCAAGGCTGGAGCGTAGCGATGAAAACACTCGAGTACGAGCGCGGCGTATCTGCAGGCCAAGCCAGTGCTCACTGGATGGTATCTATTCAGATTGACGATATGGTGGATCAGCTGCGCGGGTATCAGCGCGATGGCGAAGCGTTACTGAATGATCCGATTGTTCGTGATGACACCGTGAAGCTGATCATGGAGGCCAAGGCGTCAGCGCTCGCACGCAGTCGTATGCGGATCGGTCCGTTAACGAGCGACTACCCAATGGGATTGCCACTGTCATCAAAATACCGCTGGACCGAGTATGCCCGACGAATGAAGCTCTTTACGGCGGCTATGCAAGGCGGGCACAGCGCGCTTTATGTGGGCGATGAAGATGCCTATCAGGGTGGATTTTGGCAGCGCGCCTATTTCTCTAACTTCGGTGCCACGATTGGTGGCGGCACCACCGAGGTTCAAGCCAATATTATCGCCGAGCATGTGCTCGGACTGCCCAAATAAGGAGGCCTTGATATGACATCTGTATTAGGTGATTTGTCGATTGCGCTGACTGAAGAGCAGGGCATGTTGTTGGACGTTGCGCGCGGTTTTGTGGCGGATAAGGCGCCGATTGATGCCGTGCGAGCGCAACTCGAAACGGCTTCAGGCTTTGATGCCAATGTATGGCAAGAAATGGTGAATCTCGGTTGGACAGGTATCGCTCTGCCCGAGAGTGTGGGTGGCTCAGCAATGGGCGTAGGCTCGGTTGTCCCGGTAGTTGAATCACTGGGTGCTGGGCTGCTTGGCACGCCTTTGATTAATACGACCCTCGCGGGGCAGCTCTTATGGCGTGCTGGTGGTGCTCGTGCTGAGCCGTGGCTGCAGCGTATTACCGAAGGCGAAATAGCGACGGTTGCACTGCTCGATAGTGGCGACTGGGGGACAACGAATACGGCGCTAGATCTGACGGCTGACGGCGTCTTAAATGGGCGTAAGCTCATGGTCGGCGATGCGACGGTCGCCGATCTTTTTGTCGTCGTGTGTCAGCAAGATGGGCAGCCTGCGCTCGCGGTGGTTGAGCGCGATGCGCTGAGCGATGACGCGGTCAAAGCTAATACCTTGATTGATTTAACCAAGCGCGCAGGAAATGTTGATTTTAGCGGTGTTACTGCAGTCTTTAGTTGTTGTGGCGACACTGTTGTTAGTGCGCTGCGCGATTTTCATCTGCTGGGTGCCCTGCTGGTTGCAGCGGAAGCCGCGGGTTCAGCGGCACGTTGCCTCAACGGTATTGTCGATTACCTGAAGACGCGGAAGCAGTTCGGCAAGTTGATTGGCTCTTATCAGGCGCTTAAGCACCCGACAGTTGATATCTACTGTGGTATGGAAGATGCTCGCTCATTTGTTTATCACGCGGCGACTCATGTCACTGACGACGGTTTGAGCCTTGATGCTGAGTTAGCTTGTCGAATGGCAAAGGTACAGGCGAGTGACGTTATGTCTTATGCAGGCGATCGTTCGGTGCAATTTCATGGTGGCATTGGTTTCACTTGGGATTGCGACTCCACGCTGTTTATTCGGCGGGCCCAGTGGACTGCACAAGCGTTTGGCGATCCTGCCCATCACAGAAAGCATCTCGGTCGATTGCTTCTTAGCGACTAATGCTTGGTTTGGTCATAGTTAAGTAGCGCGCACGTACAAGAGCGGTGAGTCCACTCAACGCTCTTGTACGTAATATCAACATGTCTAAACGAAATCCAATTCGACGTGGGGCCCTCGGGCGGGGTCTTGCGGTGTCTCTCGCTGGCGCTCGGGCCGGGAGCGTGTTTGCTCTCGATGGCGCCCTACGCAAGTTAAAAGGTGAGGGCAATGATTTGCGCTTACAGCGTGAGGCAGAGCGTTTTGCCCGCAGTCTTGGTGCCCTAAAAGGCAGCTACGTAAAAATAGGACAAATATTTGCGCTGCTCGGCGAACACTTTCTTCCAGAGCCACTGACGAAAGCGCTGCACAGTTTAGAGTCTGACACGCAGCCTCTTGACTGGCGCCACATGGAGGAAGTGTTTAGTCAGGCCCTCGGGAATAAGCTCACAGCGCTTCAAATCGAGCCACAGGCGTTGGCCGCAGCTTCGCTCGCACAAGTGCACCGAGCGCGTATTGTTTCGTCGAACGCTGAGATTGTCATAAAGGGACAGTATCCTGAGCTGATCGATCTGCTCGACGAAGACTTTGACGCGGTCGTGCGGATGCTGCGCCTGGCGCGCTGGTTGCCGGCCAGTCGTGACTTTGATGGATGGCTAAGTTTGATGCGTGAGCAGCTTAAAGCCGAAGTCGATTATCCTCGTGAACGTCGCATGGCCGAGCGGATGGCTACTGCACTTAACGCCAGCAACGCGAAGAGCGCGTTTGCCTGCGAAGTCTACGTGCCAGAGTATTATCCGGATTTTTGCAGCGCCGATGTGCTCGCAATGGAATACATTGACGGCCAGCGGTTGTCTGCAGAATTGGTGGCTGAACTCACACAGGAGACTCGAAACAATCTCGGCAAGACCATGTTGCGACTATTTTTTGTCGAGGTGTTTGATTTGGGTCTCATGCAGTCTGATCCAAACTTTGGCAACTACCTTATCGATCGGGATGGCCGGCGTTTAAGTCTTTTGGACTTTGGTTCGGTTATCGAGCTGGATGCCACAATTCAACGTGCACTCGCGGATACTATTATTTCAGGGCATGACGAGGACGATGAGCGGTTAATGGATGCTCTCATTCGTCTTGGGTGTCTGCGTGAAGACAGCACGGACTACGCGAGACAGACGTTTCAAAGCTTTGTGCGTCATTTACTTGAACCGTTACGTCATCCCGAGCGACTTCCTGAACGCTACTTAAATTCCGATGGCGAGTACGCCTGGGCAACGTCGGACCTTATGACTCGCGCGGGTAAGAAAGCGGCGGGTTCAGCAGCTACTCGTCATTTCAGTGTGCCCAGCGCGGAGTTTGCTTTGATTGCACGAAAGCTCACTGGCGTGTTTACTTTTATCGCGGTACTAGAGGCGGAATTCAATGCCTGGGATGTGATGGGGTCGTTCATCGAAGAGCATAGGACGACGCCATGACCAATGAAGCCAGAGCTGTTCCTCGAAGTCGCGCTCGGCGCCTAGGTAAGTTTGCGCGACTCGCCGGTGGCGTGGCCGGCAGTATGCTCGCCGAGGGTGTTAAGCAAGTCAGTTCGGGTAACCGCCCACGTGCAAAAGATTTGTTGCTGACCGCTTCAAATGCTCGACGGCTAACGAAACAGCTGTCAGAAATGCGGGGCGCTGCCATGAAACTAGGGCAGATCCTATCAATGGATAGCGGTGATTTTTTACCCAAGGAACTCGCCGATATACTTGCGACGATGCGCTCGCAGGCCTTTACGATGCCGGAAAAGCAGCTACAGGAAATGCTCAACCAAGCCTATGGTGAGGATTATCTGCGTAAGCTAAAAGACTTTGACGTACAGCCGTTCGCTGCAGCGTCTATTGGGCAAGTCCATCGACTGACTGCGCGAGACGGGCGTGCGGCCGTTTTGAAAATTCAATATCCGGGTGTCCGAGAAAGTATCGACTCAGATGTGAATAACCTTGCAACGCTACTTAGACTGTCGGGCTTGCTACCAAAACATATTGATCTCAAGCCCCTGCTGACAGAGATAAAAGAGCAGCTACGTGATGAGGCGGACTATGAGCAGGAGGCAAAGTATCTCAATGCCTTTGTTCGAGCGTTGGGTGATGACGAGCGCTTTATGTTGCCGCGGGTCATTCCCTCACTAACAACTGATCGGATTCTGGCAATGACATTCGTGCCGGGTGGGCCGATCGAAGCGGTTCTCGATGAAGAGCAAGAAGAGCGAGATCGCGTTATGTCTCTACTCTTTGAGCTTTTATTTGTTGAAATGTTTGAATTACGTTTGGTACAGACGGACCCTAATTTTGCAAATTACCGTTACAACCCCGATACCGGTCAGGTGGTGCTTCTCGATTTCGGTGCCTCTCGGCGTTTTAAAGCAAGCTTTACGCGCGCCTACCTAGACTTACTTAAAGCGATCGCAGCCAGTGACCGCGAGGGTGTTAAAGAAGCGGCCGAACGCGCCGGCTATCACTTGGGTCCAGAGGGTAGTCGCTATCACGAGGTGCTGCTTGATCTTGCTGAAACCATTCTCGGGCCTGTACTCAATAACAACAGCTATGACTTTGGTGCATCGACAATTCCCGCTGAAGCTGCAGCAATAGGCGAGGAGGTACGGGAATTTAAGCAGTTTTGGGAGGCCCCGCCGGTTGATGCCGCCTATGTTCACCGGAAAATTGTAGGCCTGTTTATGCTTGCCGCCCGATTAAAAGCGCGGGTAAATATCCATGAGCTGCTCAAGCCATGGCTTGATGACGATGCTTAATCGGGTAGACGTTTAATCTGGCAGGTGTTCTTTGAAAAAAGCCACGATGTTCTCGCCCATAACCGCGCGAATCTCTCTTTCTGAAAAACCAGCCTGCACTAAGCCATGGGTGAGTCGTGCAAGATTGGCGACATCGATGGGGGCTGTTACCGCACCGTCCCAGTCTGAGCCGAGGGCAATATGTTCTAACCCAAAGGTGTCAATGCCGTAGCGAAGGGCGTCGACTATGGCATAGATACTTTCCTCACAAACCGCAGCATCCCAAAAGCCTATACCAATA
>CAJQLP010000194.1 GCA_905479205.1 uncultured Luminiphilus sp. | reverse complement strand
TCACTCGCTGGAAGGGGCAACTTGATTTCATCCAAGTCATCGCAGCCCTCAAAGCCCGAGGCCTACCCGCACACGGCCTCCTAGTCGGCGAGCCCCACCCCAAGAAGCTGGAGTTCCTTGGAGAAGTGAAAGCCGCGATTCAAGCCGCCGGACTCGAACACGACATCACCCTCGCTCGCCACTTCAAGCAGGGTGCGCTTAGTTGATTAATTCGGACTGCGTATCTACCAAGGTTTATTCTAAAAAAATGATTACACTCGACGACAGTCTCCTAATCAATAGGGGCAGCGAGCGGAACTGCTACCGGCACCCTAGTGATACGCTATCTTGCATCAAGGTCATCGGCCAATACACTCGACGCACAAACACACGAATCCAGAGAGAGCTCAAATACCTTAAAAAGTACAAACAGCCTCCTAATAAACTAGAACTCATACCTGATTTCCATGGCAAGATAGATACCAACTTAGGATTAGGCTACATATTCCAACTTATAACCGATTTCGATGGCACTATATCATTGAGCTTGTCCGATTATCTCAAAGAAAACGGAACGAACGATATAATATACCAAAAAATCGTCGTAATTTACCATGCTTTTCTAAAATCAAACGCAGTAGTGAGTGATCTCCACCCTGGGAATTTATTACTTCAGAGGCACAACCCAAAAGATTTTAATCTTATAATGATTGATGGCTTCGGAAACTCTGACTTTATAAAAATATGCGACTATTCCGCTTACTTTCAAAAAAAGAAACTCGTCAGAAAATTTCAGCGCCTACTAACCAATATGAATCTACCGACAACAGACATACAGTAGTATCGATGTGTCGGCTATGAATATGCGAATAGCTCAATTATTACCTGAGTTAAATGAAGGTGGAGTCGAACGCGGAGTGGTTGAAACTAATCGCGAATTCACTCTTCAGGGCCATGACAGCCATGTCATTAGCGTAGGTGGCAGGTTAGTCGACGACTTAGTTGCAAATGGTGGATCACATCACCATATCGATATTTGTTCTAAGAACATACTCAGCGCTCCACTGCGCGTACGGCAACTCAATGAACTGCTAGATAGAGTTAACCCCGATATTATCCATGCTCGCAGTCGAGTCCCAGCATGGCTGGCTCACTACGCCAATAAGAAGCCAAAGCGCCCTTTCGTTACCACCGTACACGGTCTAAACAGCGTCAACCGATACAGCAAGATTATGACCAGCGGTGACCGCGTCATCTGCGTTAGTGAAGTTGTCCGTGACTATATTATTAAAGACTACAACACCGACCCTAATATCATACGCGTCATTCAACGTGGGGTCGATATGAACCAGTTCAACCCGCAACAGGTCGATACTGCTAGTGTCTCTCAACTCAGAGACAAATTTAATCTCCACGGCAAGTTGGTGATCTCCAGTGTTGGGCGTATCACTTGGTTGAAAGACTATGAAACCTTCATCAAGTCTATGGCAAAGCTGTGTCAGCACACGCCCGAGGCAGTCGGCTTGATCGTGGGTGGTTACCGTAAAGATAAGAGTGATTACTTCAAATCACTTCAGCAGCTCGTAGCAGACTATAAACTTGAGGGCCGTATAATCTTCACCGGCAGCCAAGAGGACATTGCATCAATCTATAACCTAAGCGACATCGTGGTGAATGCCTCCCTCAAAATGGGGAACATGGGGCGAACCGTCGTCGAAGCTCTGGCAGTAGGCATTCCCGTGATTGCGACAACCTTTGAGGGGCTCCGTAACCTTGTGGAAGACGATAAGAACGGCTACGTCATCAACAATAAAGATGTCGATGGCCTTGCCGATGCTTTGATAAGAACTCTACAAGCATCTTTTACCGCCGATACAATCCGGGGTACTGTTCCGCAGGAATACACCCTCGACCACATGGTAAAGAACATCCTGAACGTTTATCGGGAACTTCAATAGACTAAAATGAAATCTTCAAACAGCAGAACAGATACATACTTCTGATCCGATGAAAACAATTCTGATCCTCTCATACAGTCCATTAGACAGAGACCCAAGGGTCCGGCGGCAGATTCTAGCATTAAAAAACGATTACAAGATCGTTGCAGCTGGACAAACGCCTCCAAACATTAGCGGCGTAGATTTCGTTAGCATTAATACGAAGCATGATTACCGCAGGCTGTTACTTCGGATAGGGTCGGCAGTTATAGGGAAAAGCGTAAGAAAGCTAGCAGCTTCTGGACATCTCGAAAAAGCCTACTGGGGTCCAAAACATGAATCGATCTACCAAACAGTCAAAAGAGATCATTACGATGGAATTATCGCAAATGATGTCAACATGCTCCCTATCTCAATTCGAATCGCTAAGGAGAAAAAGATAAAAGTATACTTTGATGCGCACGAGTATCCCACCAGACAGAACAAAAAAAGAAATCAGGACTATAAGCCTTTGATATACGAATGGGCATTGAAAAAATACATCCAGCAACCTGCTATTTTCACAACGGTCTGCGAAGGCCTTGCAAAAGAATACGGTGCGGAATTCGGCCGACAACCTGACATCATCTTAAATGCCCCTCTCTTAGAGAGCTTAAGTCCGTCAAAAATCGATTCCGGAAAGATACACTTGGTTCACCATGGAATTGCAGCACCAAAACGTAAAATAGAAACACTCATTGAGCTAATGCCCAAGCTAGACAGTAGGTTTCACCTGAACCTGTATCTGGTTGACTATAATAAATCCTATTTAAGCCACCTCAAAAAATTATCCAAAGGATCCAAGAAAGTCACCTTTCACGATCCTGTAAAAACCGAACTTATCTCAAAGGAAATTAATAAGCACGACATTGGTATCTATATGCTCAACGACGATTCATTTAACATGAAATACGCACTTCCTAATAAATTCTTTGAGTTCATACAGGCAAGGCTAGCGATCGTAATCTGGCCAAGCCCAGAAATGTCAAAGATAATAGAAGCGCACAAACTAGGTTGGGTGACAAAAGACCGAGACATTCAAGCAATGGCTTCACTGCTCAATAATTTGAACCAACAAGAAATCTCCGATGCGAAATCAAATTCACATGATGCCTCTAAAGAATTCTCGTCTGAAAGTAGCTTCTCGCAGATACAAAATATAGCCAGAATGATCACTAACGATTCCTAATCCCAAGAGTTGCGTATTACTATCACTGGAAGTGATTCCAAATTAGTTCAACGCATTTTTGAGCGGCCTTTCCATCCCCATATAAAGGCGAATAATCCTTTGCCTCTTTCGACTGCTCAAATGCAGCGAAAATACTCTGCCGATCGGCGCCAGCTAAGCAATTCCAACCACTCTGCACGGTCTCAATCCACTCGGTCTCTTCGCGCAAGGTCACGCATCTCGTCTTTGCCCAATAAGCTTCTTTTTGGAGTCCCCCCGAATCGGTAAACAGCAATCGGGCATTCAACAACAAACCAATCATATCCGCATACCCCAAAGGTAGAGTAGTTATAAAATTTGACGGCAAACTCAATTTGTAACTCTCGATAGCCGCACGAGTTCGAGGATGAAGAGGAAAAAGAACAGGGCAAGGAACCTCGCCCAACGCACTAAGAATGGATGACAACCTCTCTCTTGAATCTGTATTCTCAGCTCGATGGCAGGTCACTAGACAATATGCCCCAGGCTCGACACCAAACCGATTCAACAACTCCGAGGTATCAGAAACGCCCTCAATCACAACCTGGCAGACATCTGCCATAACATCCCCAACCTCATAAACCCCCTTCTTAATACCCTCACGACGGAGATTAAGAACCGCTTGCCCACTGGGACATAGCAAGAGGTCGGAGACATGGTCGGTCAACACGCGATTCACTTCTTCAGGCATTGCCTTATTCCAACTCCTAAGACCCGCCTCAATATGTATAACTGGCACGTGAAGCTTCGATGCAGCTAGTGAAGCCGCCAAAGTGGAATTTGTATCGCCATACACAAGAACCGCATCAGGGGCCTCGGAAACAATCAAATCTTCGACCCCAGCAAGCATCTTCCCGGTCATTTGACCATGCGTGCCACCAGCGATCCCTAGGTTATAATCAGGCGAACGAAGATTAAGTTCATTAAAAAAGACATCAGACATTTCAGCATCATGATGCTGTCCAGTATGCACGAGAACCTCCTGGATGCCACGATCAGATAGCGCACGACTTACTGGGACTGCCTTAATAAACTGAGGCCTTGCCCCAACTACGGTAAGTATTTTCATAGCAAATTAATTCCGAGAGAGATTTAAACTTTTTACTAATGACGCCCTAATCAAATTCGACAAAACATCCATACCTTTCAGATTCAAGTGGTCATCGTCTCTATAAAAGGTCCATGCCTCGTCCCCAAAGCTCTCCTCTAGGGCTGGCCTAGGGTTATAGTAGAGGAAATCCAACCCAGCAGTCTGCATTCCTTTGATCAATTCGAACTCGTCCGAATAGAATCCTGCTGGCCTAAACTCACTAATACCTGGCCGATCCCTCGGATCCTCAACTTGAGAAGGTATCTGACCCAGAACAACCACACGGCATGCTTGATCTGTTAGACTTTTCACCAAAGCAGACAAATCGTTTTGAAAAATCAATTTGTTTTCTAACACCGAAGAATTAGGATCTTTGTTTTTAGTAAAAGACAGGTGAGTATAACTATCGTGGGGATTATTCATGCGATAGAAGCAATCAAAGCGCTGTGTGATAAACACATAATCAAAGTTTCCCTGCTTCAAAATCTTTTGATGAAGCAGTTTCGCATACTCCTTCTGATCAAAGTCCTTGAACGTACGATTGCTTTTCTTCATCGCGTAAAAATTACGCTCCCCTAACGAATAAAAACCACTGGAAAGATAGGTCTTATACGTAAGGCCTTCACTTTCACAAAAATCAATGAATGGCTGAAGGTAAACTTGACCATGGGAATCTCCAATCAGAATGGCATCAACATCCGCGGCTCCAAACGAATCCTCAATCTCGAGAAGCCCACCATGCTCCTTAAAGTCAAAAAGGACTCCCATCTCTGCTTTCCATCGATCATACCCGACATCTGAATTAGGGGCACCGAAAGCAATTACCCCAGCAACAGCCAAACTGGAATAAGCTAAGATCGTCGTCCTAGCCGTACCATAACGAAGGTCAACTTTACGGCCGTAGGACTCTACGCTCCTGTAGCTAATCTCAGTGAGTATCGCGATAACAACTGCCATTCCCAGGATATCCACTAAAGAGCCCTGCCCCACCGGATACATCGTCATCACGGGCCAATGCCAAAGATAGAGTGAATACGACCGATCTCCAATGCCCTCAAGAATACCCGAACTTCCACTAGCTTTCTTCTCTCCATCAATACCAACAAGCACCAAGCATGTAAAAATACCAACCCAGATAGACGAAACACTAGCGTGAACCTGATTTGACAACAGATAGAAACCAACAACTAAGCCCAAATAACCGAATATCCGAACGCTTAGTAACCGATACCAACCTGTTGGCCTCAAAGCCACAAAACTACCTAATAAAAACAACCATGCCCGAGATGTCGGGTTATAGAATTCGTGCCCGTTGCTTAACACCGCTTGAAACAGTAGCGAGGCGAAGAACAGAAACAATAGCAGCAAGCTGTAAATGCGCCTAGTCAATTTATAGCGTAGACAGAAAAGAAAAGGGAATAACAGATAGAATTGCTCCTCCACACCCAATGACCATGTGTGGAGCAACGGATTCAGATGACTAGCTGTAGCGAAATAACTCATCCCATCCAAAAATTTCAAATTTGATATCTGAAAAAGAGCAAACGGAAGGGTCTCACTCGTCAGTTTATAGAGGCTATTCTCATAGAATAAATATGAGTATATCGTCGTAACAACGACCATTAGGAGCATCGCAGGAACAATCCTTCGAAACCTCTTAAAATAGAATCTCACCACCGAGAATTTCCCACGCTGCTGGTTCTTGATCGAGGTAAGCGTGATGATATATCCGGATATGATAAAAAAGCAATCAACTCCAAGATAACCTCCAGAAAGCAGACTCTTATCGTAGTGGTATATAACAACGGCAATTACCGAAATCGCTCGCAGGATTTGAAGGTCTCGAATCATTCAAATACGATAAAAAGAGCAACAAAGTGAGAAACTCAAATAGATCCCTACGCCTGACTTAGAACATTTACGACTTCGTAACCATTCTGACCATCGGAGATCGGCTGTTGGCGTTTTTCACAGCATTCAAGAAAGTGCTTCAGCTCAATGATCAAAGGTTGGTCCGCCCCTTCAAGCAGAAGCTCTTCCCCCTCATCTGAATGCGACAAATCTTTGGCAACCTGCTTACGGTGCAAAACAACACGCGCATTCAACTCATCAAATACCAAAATCCCCTTCTCTCCCGTAATAATTAATTCGCGCTCTACGCGGGGCCAATACCATGAATTATGAAGGTTCGCGGTAATTCCGGACCGGAACTCAAGATGGAGGTGAGTATCGTCTTCGACTTTTGGCGTAAATGCAGCATGTCCAGAGAACTGCACATTAGACGGAGACTCGCCCACCAGATACAGCAGGACGGCCACATCGTGCACCCCAAACGACCACAAAACATTCTCAACAGAACGCACACGGCCAAGCTTCGAACGCCTTTGAGTCAGGGTGTAAATCTCACCCAAACCACCATCGTCTATAAACTTCTTTATAAACTGAATGGCTGGTTGATAGAGCAAAAGATGCCCAACCATTAAAATGCGCCCCTTAACAACCGCAGTTTGCTGTAGCAGTCTGGCCTCGTTCGGATCCAAGGTCAACGGCTTCTCAACGAATACATCCAAGCCCTTCTCTATCGCGGCCATCGCAATAGCACAGTGCGTATGCGGCGGTGTTGCAATGGCGACTGCATCCAGATCAGCGGCAGTGAACAATTCATCTGAAGATTGATAGCGCTCGACTTCCGGAAAGTTCTCCGCAACCCAACTCAAGTTCGCTTCAACTGCATCAGCAACCCCGCAAAGCACGCCAAGGTTAGCGAAATTTTTGACTAGGTTTTTTCCCCAGTTTCCAGCTCCAATAACAGCTATTTTCATATCGTCTCTAGCTCTGGGTTAGGCCTTGTATACTTGTCCCTCACGGCTCTCGATTTCTAAAATCGAAAGCGCGTTGCGTGTGTCCACAATAAGATCCGCAAACTCAACAAGCTCCTTAAGGTCGTAGCGACTGTGATTGGTCGCAATCACAACACAATCATAAGATGACACAACCTCAGCACTCCATTCAACCGACTTACAACCAGTCCATTTCGCATGCTCACGTGTCGGAGGAATCACAGGAATATGTGGATCATAAAAATCAACCTGTGCCCCCAACTCACGCAAGCCATCCATCAAATGAAAGGTCGGTGATTCACGCATGTCGTCGACATCTTCCTTATAGGCCAACCCTAGAAGTAGAACCTTACTTCCATTCACCGACTTCGCTTTGGAGTTAAGCGCGACTCCGATTTTTCGAACGACGTGCGAAGGCATAGATTCGTTGATTTCACCCGCAAGCTCAATGAATCGGGTATGCACTCCATATTCCTTCGCTTTCCAAGTCAGGTAGAACGGATCAATCGGAATGCAGTGCCCACCAAGCCCAGGACCAGGATAAAATGCTTTAAACCCGAATGGCTTTGTTTTGGCGGCTTCAATAACCTCCCAAATATCAATTCCCATTCGGTCGGCTGCCACTTTTAGTTCGTTCACCAACCCAATATTAACCGAACGATAGATATTCTCCAGCAGCTTAGAGAACTCAGCTACCTTAGTTGAACTAACAGGAACCACTTCTTCAACGACGGCACTATATAGCGCGATGCCAACATCCTGACATGCGAGTGTCACCCCTCCCATCACCTTGGGAATATTCACAGCGGAAAACTGCATGTTACCAGGATCCTCACGCTCAGGCGAATACAGCAGAAAGAAGTCTTCGCCGATCGTGAAGCCCTGCGCTTCAATTTTTGGACGCAGGATTTCTTCGGTAGTGCCAGGGTAAGTCGTGGACTCCAAACTCAAGGCCTGGCCCTTCTTCAGGTATGGCAAGAGCGAGTCAATGGTGTTGACCACATAACTCAAGTCCGGCTCATGGTGACGATTCAATGGCGTCGGCACACACAGGATAAGCGCATCGCACGAGGCTGCGTCTGAGAAGTCCACACTGGCAGACAGCAAACCAGACGAGACAGCCTTGCTGATGGTCGTACCATCAATGTGCTCAATGTAGGAAACACCCTGATTAATCAGACCTACCTTATTCTCATCGACATCCAATCCCAGCACTTTGTATTTATTTGCGACAAAACCCAACCCCAATGGTAGCCCGACATACCCGAGTCCTACGATCCCAATGATCGCTTCCTTATTCGCCAACTTATTGATAATTGTCATAATTTTAAAACTGAGATCAGTAGTCCCGGTAACCGTTGTTGCCAACCGCTAATTCCGGAGGCAGAGGTTCGTCCTCATCAAGATTGAGGCATTTCAATCCACCGTTT
The DNA here is from genome assembly GCA_905479205.1 of uncultured Luminiphilus sp. Classification (GTDB taxonomy): domain Bacteria; phylum Pseudomonadota; class Gammaproteobacteria; order Pseudomonadales; family Halieaceae; genus Luminiphilus. Next base: position 2,614 of record CAJQLP010000194.1, on the reverse strand, counting down.
TTTTCGAAATACCTAAAGCCACTTTCTGGGCAAATCCACTCACCCTCGTCATTTTTCTCACGCAGTGGGTGACCGTGCCTCGACATCCAACCGCGTTGACGTCCAGGCACGCCAAGAATCATCGCATAATCAGGGACATCTTTGGTCACAACAGCACCAGCTGAAATAAATGCATAACGCCCAATGGTCGTGCCACAAACGATCGTAGCATTCGCACCAATCGTGGCACCACGCCGGATGCGGGTTTCTTCATACAAATTCCGGCGGCTCACCTGCGATCTGGGATTGCTCACGTTTGTCAAAACACAGGACGGCCCAAGGAAGACATCATCCTCAATCACAGTGCCAGTGTAGATCGAAACGTTATTCTGCACCTTTACGTTGCAACCAACAACAACGCCTGAGGCAACCATCGTATTTTGGCCGAATGAACAATTCTCTCCAATAACTGCACCTCGGCAAATATGCGCGAAATGCCAGATTTTTGAACCAGCACCGATTTCAGCGCCCTCATCGACCACTGAGCTAAGATGAACGTAACAATCAGCCATAATACACTAAGACGAGAAGGTCTTACAAACAGTGTTGATCTCCTCATCGCTGAGATAGGGATTTATCGGAAGTGAAAGGCACTGATCCGCAACTCGCTCAGTTACGGGAAAATCGCCCTTCTGATAACCAAGGTTTTCAAATACCGGCTGTAAGTGAAGCGGCATCGCATAGTAACTCACACTGGGGATACCATCGGTCGCAAGCGCCTCCCTCAAACGGTCACGCGCTTCCGCCAATATTGTATACTGCGCCCAAACAGAAGTATTACCGTCAGCAACAAAAGGCGTGACTATCCGACTGGAACTTGATCGGATCGCTTCGGTATAACGTGCAGCGACTTGCTGCCGCTTTGCAATCTCCTCATCAAAAATCGCCAATTTCGGAAGCAGAATCGCAGCCTGGAGAGTATCCATGCGACCATTCATTCCGAGAATGGGGTGAAAGTGCTTGCTTTTCTGCCCATGCACACGAATTTGACGCATCAAATCGGCAATTTTGCTATCATTTGTGAAAACCGCCCCACCATCACCATAACAACCCAAGGGCTTGCTAGGAAAAAACGAAGTACACCCGATCAACGTTTCCGAGCATGACTTTCGGCCATGATGCGTGGACCCAAAACATTGCGCGGCATCTTCAATCACCGGGATACCACCGCGCTTTTCACTGATCGCCTGAATCTCTCTCAAGTTAGCGGGCTGACCATAGATTCCTACGGGCATAATCGCCTTGGTTTTATCGGAAATAGCGGCGCCGAGTAGCACAGGGTCCATGTTCCAGGTGTGCTCATCAATGTCAACAAACACAGGTTTGGCTCCGAGCAAAGCAATCACTTCGGCAGTTGAAATCCATGTATATGGCACGGTAACCACTTCGTCCCCCGGCCCAACACCCAACGCAATGAGAGCGATCAAAAGGGCATCCGTACCACTCGACACAGTTAAACAGTGCTCAACTCCGACATATTCGGCCAATTGTTGCTCAACCTCGCTCACTTCCGGCCCCATGATGTAGCGACCGTGCGCCAATACTGCTGCGATTCTCTCGTCAATCTCTCCTTTAATCCGCGCCTGCTGTGTTTTAAGATCTATAAATTCCATAAAAAAATAAAATCTGAACTCTTTACGCATCAAAGTAAACCGAAAGCTCTAAATAAACACCAATAATTCAAGTACATGATTATAGCACCCTAATGCAGTGAATAATAAAATCTAAACTAGAATCGCCGACTCAACCAAAACCCATCGCAGGGGCTGCGACTCAACACCTGCTCCAACGCTTGATTACAGACTAAAGACAGTGCTCCACGACTTGGCTTTTCAGAAAGCCCAGATAGATCGACTAAATCGACCGTCAACTTCCACCTTGCAACTCCCACGGCTTCAATCGAGAGCGCCAGTATCGGTGCACCGGAGCGGCGATGAAACAGTCCTGGGATCGGCGTACTACCGACTTCGACCCCAAAAAAAGACACCCACTCTCCTTGGCGCATTTTTTGATCTGCCAAAATCCCCAGCATCCCACCGGCACGTAAAAAATCGACTGGCTTATGAAAGCCGTCCCGACGACTAAAGAGTCGGGTATTTCGCGTAGCACGCTGCTCGCGCACCCAATGATCAAGATAGGTATTATTCAACGGACGATACATCGCGCCAAAAGGCGCATGCACACCACGATCCGCAGCTAAGTGCGGGAGATGGGCCAACATTTCCCAGGGCCCCATGTGGGCGAGCAACATAATCGCTCCCTTTCCCTGAGCCAGCACTTCGCGCGCATGCTCCATGCCTTCAATTTCAAGGTGCGCCTCCATCTGCTCCGGTCGAAGGCGCGACAGCGGAAACCCCGCCAACAGATTGGCGCCGCTGCGCTGAAAGACCTCACGAACTTGCGCTTCCAACGATTCAACTTTTCCACTTTCAACTTTCCCACTCTCAACCATCCAGGCATTCACGATTTTCAGATTCTTACGCACGATCGCGCGCCGACGCTTCAGTAATTTCCACCCCAGCCAACCGACGCCACGCCCGAGCCTAAAAGCCACAGACAAGGGTAAACGCTGAAT
>CAJQLP010000193.1 GCA_905479205.1 uncultured Luminiphilus sp. | reverse complement strand
TCCATGATTTTTCGAATGGCGAGCTCTGGACCCATCGCACTGACATTGATGACATGTGCGGTATCGGGCATCGCGCTTAGTGGTTCTAGCGGTAAGGAACGCTCTTCCTCAAAGAGTTGCGCGAGCTTTTTTTCAGTGCTGTTTTTTATGGGCCCATGATAAACCGCATGACGCCCACCATCTTCAAGGGTAAAAATGAAAGGCGTTAGCTCGTGAATGCTGAAGGCGCCTAGCACGTGCCAAACCTCTTCGGGGGTCAGCAAATGCCGATGGCTGTAATCCTCTTGGTCTGGGCACCAAATAACGGCACCATTTTTGACGATATGGGGAAGCGCGAATCGGTGTGTATCGATCGGCCCACGAGCGCCTTGTAGCGTGCGCCCTGTGGCTATTGTGTAAGCGATACCGGCGCGCTCGAGGAGCTTGAGGGTCTCACCGGTATAGGGCGTAATTTTGGATTGGGCGTTAAGCAAGGTGCCATCAAGATCGAATACAACGAGTGTCAAAATACTGCTCCTCCGGTTAGGGGCCTAAGTGTAGCGCAATCGATACGCGCGTGGCGCCCCGAACCGTTGGACATGAGGGTCTTGGTCAGAGTGCGTTCCATTTGAAAAAATGCAGGTTGACGTTTTTTTCTGTAAAGTCCTGCGATCGAATCGATGAATCGTCAATTGGTTTTTAATTAGGAAAAGCGATGAGTAGGCAACCCACTTTGAAGCAGTTGAAGTACCTTTGCGCGGTCGCTGATCGCCAGCATTTTGGCCATGCCGCAAAGTCGTGCTATGTCAGCCAAAGCACCCTGAGTGCGGGTATTCAGGAGCTTGAAGAAACCTTAGGTGTAAGTTTGGTCGAACGCAACAATCGCAATGTCCTGCTGACAAGTCTAGGGCAAGACGTTGTCGACCGAGGCAGGGAGATCCTAGTTGAAATCGAGGATTTGATTTCCATGTGTGAGTCTTCGGGAGCTCCTTTTAGCGGCAAGTTGCGACTTGGCGTTATTCCGACAATCGCGCCTTTTCTATTACCACGGATGTTGCGTGCACTCCGAGAAACCCACCCAGATTTTAAGCTGTTTATTCGCGAGGACCAGAGTCAGCCGCTGGTGGACTCGCTGCACGCGGGTGAACTCGATGTGTTGCTCTTGGCGTTGCCTTTTCCAGCGGACAATGTTGATAACATGACTCTGTCAGTTGACCCTTTTGTACTCGCTTGTCCCCTAGATCATGCGCTTTCTGCTAAGTCACCACTGCACAGTTCCGACCTTCAAGGCGAAAGCCTATTGCTCTTAGAGGACGGTCACTGCCTTCGCGAGCACGCTCTTGAGGCATGTAAATTACGAGACAACCAGATATCGGTGCCGTATCAGGCGACCAGCCTCACGACCATTGTGCAAATGGTGGCTAACGGCATTGGCATCACCTTGCTGCCTAAAATGGCGGTTGACGCTGATATAACTGCGGGTACGGAATTGGCAGTTATTCCGTTTGGCGAGGTAGGTGTTTCAAGAGAAATCGGTTTAATGTGGCGTAAAAAAACTCCCCGGCAAACAGAGTTCCGTCTGCTCGGAGAGTTCATTCAACAGTGCTTCTAGCGGTTTTAACCGCGCCAGGCTTCCTTTAGAAGCGTATGCCCAGTGTGACGCCCATGGTCTGAGGGTCGAGGAGGAACTGGTTGCGGAAGCTGCCTGAAGTCATGTCGGTCAAATATGAACCTGTGACGTAGTCTTCATCGAGAATGTTCTTAATCCAAGCTTCTGCGTACCAGCTACCCGTGGTAGACGCTAAACGCACACTGCCGTTCCACACTTCCCACTCATCAACCTGATCTACAGGGTCGTTGAATATGCGCGTATAATAGCTGTCCTGCCAGTAGTAGTTGGTGGATATAGTGAGATCCATATCATCGAGACCAATCGTGTAGCTTGCGCCGATATTGACACTCGCGTTTGGCGAGCCGGGGAATTCGTTACCCGTTAGGTCCTGCGGAACACCGGTGACGCCGGGTATGGCGTCTAGCCCACTGCCAGCGAGAACCGCACACTGCCCGACAGGCGCTGAGCCATTGACTGGGTCAAACACGTAGTTGTCTCCCAGGCAGTCAAACAGTAAAGCGGTAGAGTAATTCCCGGCAACGTTTGCTGTGTCATAGTCTGAGAATGAATCGATTTCTGTTTCCAGAAGCGATACCTGTGCCGTCAATAGCAAGGCGTCCGTGGCTGCCCAGTTGAACTCACCTTCAAAGCCATACACCGAGCCGTCGACGTTCAGGTTCAGTGATGTCTGGTTGACGATTTTTGAAGTTTGACGGTCCTTGTAGTCATAGTAGAACGCCGTGCCGTTTAAGGTCATCGTGCCCTCGAGCAACGTTGACTTGAAGCCTACTTCAATAGCATCAATGAACGCCGGTTCGAAATAAGCTAGGCTGGGGTCGCCACCTTGTGCTGGGTCAAGTGCGGGGCTGTTTGTTGCCAAGGGATTAAAGCCGCCGCTAGTAAAGCTGGTCGATAACTGGGTAAATAGAAGTAGGTCATCGGTCATGTTCCACGCAATATTTAAGCGTCCAGTTGTCTCCTGAGAATCCACGTTAAAATAGCCCCAATCGCCGTCCGGTGAATTTGGGT
>CAJQLP010000192.1 GCA_905479205.1 uncultured Luminiphilus sp. | reverse complement strand
AATTTTCATCCTGGATGAAGTGCAGACCGGACTCGGCGGCTCAGGCCAATTCTGGCTGTGGCAAACGCAGCGTGTCAGGCCAGACATCGTTACCACCGCCAAAGGGCTCGGAGGCGGCATCCTGCCTAATGCAGCAGTGCTAATGGCACCCGCATTGAAAGAGTGGTTCCTCGATACTGACTTCCCAAACGTATCCACTTTCGGCGGAAACGAGCTGGGCTGTGTCGCCACGGCGACTGTCTGCGATATAACCGCTCAACCAGCCTTCGCAGCTCACGTGCAAGACCTAAGCACTCAGTTCCGCGAGGGGTTCTCAGACGCTGCGTTTAACGTCAATCAAGTGGGTCTTTGCATGGGGCTAATTTCAAACACAATGGACGCATTTACGATGACGCGCCGGCTCGCCGCAGAAGGCGTTCTTGTTTTACCCGCGCACCACAAGCCGAATGCAGTCGAATTTCGCCCAATTTTGATTCTAGACCACAATGCGGCAGATAAAATTATAGGAATCGTGCGCGGCGTACTCGGCTAAATAGCCCACCGAATCAGTGTGCCGCAGCGGCTCGTTGCATACCTGTTACCACCGCCTGCTTATAGCGCTCTACAGGCACGCTTTAACTGGGCACGCAGCCAGCGATGAGCCTGATGTTCTTCGCGGCTTTCATGCCAAATCATGTAAATTGGAATTGGCCTTACTTCTACAGGTAGTGGCGAGGTAACCAGACCGAAACTTGGCGCAAAAACCTCGGCTATTCGCAATGGCACCACCCCGATCAGCTTTGTGCCGGCAATGACTGCTGGCATAGCAAGCCAATTATTAATAGACACCTGAACATCACGTCGTCGATGTGCCTTCCCAAGCATGTTATCGATGTCGTCTAAACGCTCGTCGCCCTCGCGACCTGCTCTAATCACATGACCAGCCGCAGCAAACTCATCGAGAGTCATTTCGCTCCGACCAGGTATGAAGTCAGGATTCATAAGTACCACACGAGTCTCCGAAAAGAGCACCTCGCACCTGAATTCATCACTGGGCAGGGGCACATAGTCGATCATCAAATCAATATCGCCAAACCGAAGAGGCTTAGCCATTTCTATCGAGTTCCCCGTTACCGCCTTGATCGTAATATCCGGCGCACGCTCACCGATGGCCGTCATCAGCTTAGGCAGAATCACAACTTCATAATAATCGAGGCCAGCAATTGAAAAAGACTGTAACCGCCCCGCTTTCAAACCGGGCGCGGCCTCAATGCCAATTTCAAGCAGCCCAAGCGCCTGCCGAATCACCGGTGCCAACTCCGACGCAACTGGAGTAGGACGCAAGCCTCTGCCGTCACGCATGAACAAATCATCCTTGAGCACGTGGCGCAATCGATTTAGGGCATTACTCATCGCCGGCTGACTCATACCGATATGGCTCGCCGCACGGGTGAGATTACCTTCGACATAAATCGCATCAAACACGATCAGTAGATTCAAATCGAGTTTTCGAAGACTCATATTATTAGCCTGAACACTAGCCTGAGAAACTGCTTTTAAGGATCTTTTAGGGCATATCGCTAAGCCACGCCTAAAGCATACACGAAATGCCTACCTCAGAAGACACGGAATACCTTAAACCTGCAATAACCACTGAGGCCGCGCTATAACACTGAAACACTGAATCGTGTCTCATCATCTTGATGAATCAAAATCATACCAAATATAAATTTTCACCGCGCAACCGCTCGTGGGAGCATCGAACCAATGCTTTTCGAGACGGCAGCTTTTTTGCAAAACTCTTGGCAAAAGAAGCGTAGTGCGTGTTGTAGTGCGTGTTGTATTGCGTGCTAAAGCACCTAAGTAGGCGGTGTGCGGCCAGCGCTAAAGACCTAGCAAATATTCAATGGCGTCAGATTGATACGACCAGGTGCAATGGTACCGGCTAAAGACAGGCGGCTTGGCGGGCTCTCGAGGCCTATACGCTCAGGATAAATTCAGTTTTTAAGGACAAGTGATTATGACAGCGACAGATAAGAAGAATTTGACAGACCATTTGTGGCGACCCATGACACAACATCAAATGTTGAGGGGCACGGCTCCCAATCGAATGGCCAGTGCCGAAGGCTGTTTTATCTCAGACCAGAATGGCAACCGCGTGCTAGACGCATGTGCTGGGCTATGGTGCGTCAACATCGGCTATGGACGCAAAGAACTCGCGGATGTCGCGCAACAGCAAATGGCTCAACTCAATTTTTTAAACCCAATGATGAGTTGCGACCCTGTCATTAATCTGGCCGAGAAAATTCAGGGATTGCTGGGCTTCGATTGCCACGTCTATTTTTCCTCAACCGGATCAGAAGCCAATGAAACCGCTTTTAAAATGGCCCGCCAATATCACCTTCAAGCGGGCAAAGGGGGAGAGCGACGCTATAAAATAATATCTCGATACCGGGCTTACCACGGCAACACTATGGGCGCCATGGCGGCAACAGGTCAGGCGGAGCGCAAGATGGGGTACGAGCCAGGTCCTGCTGGTTTTATCCATGTGATGCCACCCTACCCTTATCGACGGCACCCCAAGTTAACGGCGGAGGAACATGCCGAGGAATGCGCAAGACAACTTGAAGAGACCATTATTCATGAAGGTGCCGAAACCGTAGCTGCCTTCATCATGGAGCCCATGATATCGGGTGGCGGCATATTAGTGCCACCAGATAACTACGCCATGCTGGTCAGGGAGATATGCGATCGCTATGGCGTCTTACTTATCTTCGATGAAGTGGTCTCTGGGTTTGGCCGCATAGGCACCATGTTCGGCTATGAACACTGGAAAGCCCAAGCAGATATATTCACGTTCGCCAAAGGATTATCGAGCGGGTACATCCCTATTGCGGCCACTGTCGTGAAAGAGGAGATCTTTGAAAAGTTTGAAGGAAATCTCGCAGACAATTTACATTTTAGGCAGGTCAACACCTTTGGTGGCCATCCCGTATCCTCTGCGGTAGCGATGAAAGCCATTCAGATAGTTGAAGATGAAAATTTACCCGAAAACGCCCGCAAGATGGGAGACTACATACTCGCGCAGCTGAAGGAGAAAATAGGCGATCATCCTTATGCGGGAGAAGTGCGCGGCAAAGGCTTACTGATCGGCGTTGAGCTGGTGGAAGACCGCCAAACCAAAGTGCCACTGCCGGATCCAAAAGTATTGGGCATTGTCGGTCACTGCATACAGAATGGCATCATACTAGGACGCAATAGCAACACCGTTCCAGGACGATGTAATGTACTGCTTATAGCGCCACCGCTTATTGTGACACAATCGGAGGCCGATCAAATCGTCGATACAATCGCCGCGGCGATGGGAAAAGCCATCAACTAATAGGCCACTAAATTTGTGCTCAGCTATTTGCACAGTATTTTTCAATAGGACTCGTCGTGGCTCAGCACTTCTATGACTACATCATCGTCGGCGCTGGGTCTGCTGGCGCTGTTATCGCGGCACGTCTAAGCGAAGACTTGGACAAACGTATCTTGCTGATTGAGGCCGGCGGCCGCGATACGAACCCGTGGATCCATACGCCGCTGGGGGTGGGCAAGCTACTCACCAACCCTAGTGTTGTATGGCAGTATTTTACCGACACTGGAATCGCCGCCGACACACCCAAGGTCTACTGGCCCAAAGGAAAAACCTTAGGCGGTTCAAGTTCCGTTAATGGCATGGTCTATTCTCGCGGATCACGGCGATCCTGGGATGAGTGGCGAGATCTTGGCAATCTAGGCTGGAGCTACGATGATATTCTGCCGTATTTTAAGCGACTAGAACGCAGGCTCGGAGGAGATCCCAGCTATCGCGGAGATGCTGGGCCTATCAGTGTTACCGACGTCGCCCATCGGTCGGCTGTTTCACAGGCATTTATCGAAGCCTGTCACGCACTCGGCGCACCGAAAAATGACGATTACAACGGCCCGAGTGATGAGGGCGTTGCACCTCTGCAGATGACGGTTCACAGAGGTAAGCGCTGCTCTACCGCGGTCGCTTATCTCAAGCCCGCGAGACGACGAAAAAACCTGACTGTAGTCACTGAAACAATGGTCAATCACCTGCTGTTTGATGGTAGGCGTTGTGTGGGTGTTAGCGGCGTGAGATCGGGCAACCCCTTCGAGGCCCACGCTTCGCGCGAGGTTATATTGAGCGCCGGCTCCATCGAATCGCCAGCTATACTCGAGCGCTCAGGCATTGGTAACCCAGCAATACTCGCGCCGCTTGGCATCGAACTACGCCATGGCAGCGAACAAGTCGGTGAAAATTTACAAGATCACCTGCAAGTCCGCATGTCCTTCGAGATCGTCGGAGAAACCACTGTTAATGACCTGATGAACAAGCCCATACTCGGCGCTATTGAGGGACTTCGCTACTGGCTAACGAGACGAGGCTTACTGACTACATCGTCGGTAACCGCCCACGCGATCATGAAATCTCATCAGCAAAGCTCTCACCCTGACACCAAGATACAGATTGCACTGATCAGCGGAAAAGATCGTTACAGTGGCAACGGCAGTGGCCTAGATCAATGCGCCGGCATTACTTTGGGCACCTTTCAAATACGCCCAGTGTCTCGCGGGGGGGTGCATGTCACGTCCGCAGATCCGACAGCTCCACCGTCCATCAGGCCTAATTATCTTAATGATCCTGTGGACCGACAGCACACGTTATCCGGCCTCAAATTGATCCGAGAGGTCGTAGCGCAGTCCGCGCTGAAACCCTATATTAAACAGGAATTACTACCCGGCACAGCGATCAATAGCGATGAGGCCCTGCTTCGCTATGCAGCCGAAACAGGACAAACCTCTTGGCATCCCATAGGAACGTGTCGCATGGGTAGTGATGCAAAGTCCGTCGTTGATCCGCAACTTCGCGTTCGCGGCTTTGACGGATTAAGAGTTGCCGATGCATCCATTATGCCAACGATGGTGTCGACCAACACCAACGCACCCACGATACTCATTGGTGAAAAAGCCGCCGATCTCATTCGCCAAGCACGCTTGAGCTAAAACTTTAACAAAGTGGAAATCACCGGTGATGTGAACCGGCAGGACCTCCTAAAAGCTCGAACTTCAGTCTGTACCAGAGTGTTCGCGACTAGCGCAGACAATGCCAACACCGCAGTTGGATCAAATAGCCGCCGTTAATCGGCCTGGACGGAGACGAGACTACCACCGTAGAAAACCTTATAGGCTCCTACCGTGAGCAAGGGGATGATATAGATCGCTAAATAACCCCATGCAACCGTACCATAGCCGTTTGCGACTAATGCGGTGATACCGAAGCTCGCGAGGGCCATGCTAACAAGTAGCGTTGCCCCTGCCACAGCACCGTGGGTGGTTGCGGTGCACTTGCGACCTGTTCGCTCTATCTGCCAGGCGTCCAAGCGTTCGTTGACGCCTTGCAGTAGTCCAGCCGCAGTCTGAATAATCATGGCAAACAACACCACAATATAGACGACCATCAGCCAGGGCTTAGCCAACTGCCCTATCATCCAGTAGGTGGGTAGCTCCTGTGCCAAAGACAGGGGATACCTCGCCATGAAGGTGATGTGAAAGATGAGTGCGGGAAATACGCCCATGATACCGGCTGAAAAGCCACTGACGATGGCTTCACCTCGAGTTTCTATGCCCCTTGCGGAATAAAGCAAAACAGGCACTACAGCCGCGCTGTACAGCATGAATTGTACGCCGTGGGTTAACCAATTGCCGCCGAGGGTATCGTCGCGAAACGCGCGTGCTATCTCCCCGTGATACTCAGTTACGGTCAGACCACAGTAAACGGCAAGCACAATGACTAATGCGATCATGCATATCGACATCGACTCCTCGAGCAGACGTCGACCGAAATAATTCAACAACACCACCGCGGCAAACAACATCCCCACGCCAACAAGTGCCGGAATACCAAACTGGTCTTTTAAAATACTGCCCGCAGCCGAACCATTCACCGCCAATGCAATGAGCAGTGAAACGATAAAGAGAATCTCAAAGGCAACCCAAGCCGGGCCGATCAGCACCCGCAAGAACCCACGGTAATCGTAACTGCGTTTCAATCTCGCCAGCTCAAAGCTCAACGCGATGATAACGCCCCAACCCAGCGCCACAACTAACAGCGCGAACAGACCACCGCGTGGCCCTAGGACGCTGATAAATTCGACTATTTCACGCCCTGTGCCGTACGCGCCACCGAAGACCACCGCCTGAAAAACCGCCGCTGGGATCAGTACAACACGGATGAATCGACTGCTTAGACCGGTCATTGGTGCTCCTGATTGTCAGTTTTAAGCCCGAAATATTACGGGCACCGCGGCTTTTACACCACAGGGCCGGTTCCAGCGACGACCATGTATTTAGAGACAGTCTCGCGGATATCCCAACGGATAGCACACCCCTTGGGAAAAAAGAAACTATCGCCAGCTTGAATCACTACCGGCTCGCCATTATCGACGGTGATCATAGCCTTACCAGCAAACAGGGTGACAAATTCATTAAAAGGTAAAGACGCCATTTCTATGATCCCAGGCGTACAAGACCAGATCCCGACTACGGGGCCTTCTTGGGCCGAGCCAACATCGATACGCAACGACTTTTTGGGCTCACCGGAAACAATAGTCCAGCCATCTTTTGTTAATGCATGGTGCGGTTGAATATTCGACTGCACAGTTGATTGACGGTAGTCATACATTATTTTATGTCCTGCTCAGTAAACCTAAGATTAGCTGCAAGTTAAAGGACGCCACAGTAAAACCATAGCGTCATAACTGCCCCTCGCGATTACTCGATCGCGGTTCTCATACGCATTTCCACAAGGCCCTGAGTGATCGGGGACGAGGCCGCCTCAGTAAATACCTCGATGAAAGCGGGCATGCTCTGACCTCGTGCTGCAGCCAGAGCATCGACAATGCCCTGTGCATCGGTCGCTTTTTGGGAGAAGACGCCAGCTGCCGCCATAATGGGGTGATACTCCATTTTACGCAGCGAGGTAGCGACAACCTTCCCAGCCCACATCGCCTTTTGCTGATTTTGGATCATTCCCCACTGATGGTTGTTGGCGACCACGATGGTGACCGGTATCTGGTTATCTACGGCCGTTTCCATCGGCGTAAATCCAGGAGCCAAGCCAAACGAGCCATCACCCGTAATCAATACCACGCGCGAATCGGGGTTTGCCATTTGGATTGCCGTTGCAAACGCTGGGCCGGTACCCATCTGCTCCCACGGCCCTGGCGCGAAAATGCCCTTGATTTTCCGCCCCGAAAAAGACCACGCGTTAATCGCTGATTCAAACCACGCAGCAATATCTCCTCCGTCAATAACGCAGATATCGTTCTCTCCGAGCGACATGAGAACTTCGTAACACAGTCGCATTGGATGAACGTTGTTGGCAGTATCAACGGTCAGTACCTCTTGGAACTCTGCAACCTGCGCTTGGCGTCGTGACCGAATTCGATCCAACCAATCAGGCGCGACGTTGGCACCGAGGTCTGGTACTTCACGCAATGCTTGAATAAACATTTTGACATCACTGCAAACACGCACATCAGACAATGCATTATTGCTCAGCTCTCGAGCGGTCGCGTTCACGGTGATCAATGTCGAGTTTGGGTTTATTAAAGGGGCCTCGCCAAAGTTCAAGGGGAAGTCAAGCTGAGCACCGAGCATCAACACAACGTCAGCCTCCTCACCAACCATCCTTGAGCAGTGATTCTGGTGATAATCGATAAGCCCAGCGGCACAGCGATGACTCTGATCTATCGACTTAGAGTGAGTGAGCGGTACGAAAACCGGCAAGTTCCACTGGTCACAGAGATCGGCCAGATCACGATCCGCCTCGCCATACCAAACACCGGGTCCTGCGATGATCGCTGGAGACTTAGCCTGCCTTAAGAGTGACGCAACCTCCGCCAGGTCGACCGGGTTAGGTGTTGGCCGGTGAATTTTATTGCGCGTTGGATCATAGCGGCGCGCGCCGGCAGGCGCTTCGGCCTCCAACTGTTTGGTGAATAGGAAATTGGTCGGTATGCACAACTGTACTGGTCCCGCAGGGTGCTGTGTTGCAATATCCCACGCCTTATCCAGAAACCAACCGATTCGCTGAGGGTCGTTGACTTCAATAGAGTATTTGGTCATGCAACGCACGACCTCAGCCTGTGGCATTTCCTTAAAACCTTTGTTGTCGAAGTTATTCGAATTTGCGCTGGCGCTGATAAAGATAACTGGATCGCCGCCGTAGTAAGCCTCTGCCACTGCAGACACATAATTGGTAAAGCCGCTGGGTTCGGCGATACAAACCGAGGGCTTACGAGTGCAGCGCGCCATGGCGGTTGCTAAAAAGCCCGCCTCCATCTCATTACGCGTACCAACAACTTCAATGTCATAATCTAAACAACCCATGTAAATAGGGTTGATAAAACCACCGCAGAGCGAAAATACTCGATCGACGCCTTTGTCACGAAGCGCACGGGCCAGCATATGGCCTCCCGTGATTTTGCCGGGTGCGGTTTTGCTCAGGTCTATCATTGAAAATCTCCTCGTATCGTGGGCCGCGGGTGTGAGTGCCAGCGAGATCAGTTAGGCTCGAAAGATCCTAGGGCTTGCGCCAAGACAAAAAAAATTGATATTTGGCAAGTCAATCATTCAGCCAATAAATGAATAGCGGCAGGCGGACACCATAAAACCGATATTTGTCAGCGCAAACTTACTTCAAGCGCCCGAAATTTCCTCATCGGGAATAATTCATAGTGTGTATAAATGTCATATCGAATATCCATTTTCGTCATCACCATGGCTATGCCAATATCTCGCGGCAATTACACTGAAATCAACAAGGATCTGTCATGGTACGTCACATCGTTTTACTGAAATGGAAAGCCGACACAACGCCCGAACAAATACAGGCCAGCGCCGAGGGCTTTGCGTTCCTAAGAGACTCGATCAGCGTTGTTCGACAGATGTCCTTTGGTGCCGACCTGGCATTGATGGATGGCACGTTTGATTACGCCATGGTTGCCGATTTTGACTCAGCCGAAGATTGGCACACTTATCGTGACCATCCCGATCACATCGCATTTGCGCAACGCTTCGGACATCTCGCCGCAGAGGCGGCTCGCGTGCAGTACTCACTTGAGTGATAAGCACTGACGATAACTTATGCGCGTTGCGGGACGCGGCAATGCGCGGCTTATCCGGCCGCCAACACTCGTGCAACGCGCTGTAGACTTTGAGCGGCAGGGATTCTAGGCTTCGCATCACAAGCGGATTCAATTCGCGCATCACCGGCTGAGAAATGACCACTCATGGGCAATCCATTCAGTAAGTTGCATGCCGACGGTCGCTCGGACCTTGACGCGCAGCCAAAACGCACCTATGCGGCCATCGTCTTCCTGCTGACTTTCGGCCTCATGTTGTCAGACTACATGTCACGCCAGGTCATCAACGCAGTTTTTCCAGTGCTGAAGGCCGAATGGTCGCTAACGGATAGTCAGCTGGGCTTACTGGTGAGCCTGGTTGCACTACTGGTCGGCGTCATGTCTTTCCCAGTTGCATTAATCTCAGACAAATTTGGCAGGGTCAAAGCCATTACCGTCATGGCAATTGTATGGGGCCTGGCCACCATTTGGTGCGGCTTAACTGAAAATTTCCTACAGATGCTGCTGGCCCGAGCACTGGTTGGACTCGGCGAAGCCGGCTATGGCGGCGCTGGCGGCGCTATTTTGATCAGCGTGTTTCCTGAACGACACCGCTCCACCGTTATCGGTATCTTCTTCTCCGCCGGACTGCTTGGCTCCGTGCTCGGCGTGGCACTCGGAGGTGTTATCGCACAACACTATGGCTGGAGGATGGCCTTTATTTTGATCGGCGGAGGCGGCCTACTGCTAGCACTACTCTATCCGTTACTGGTCAGAGAGCCGGGCCGACATAACCACAGTCGCTTAAACCTGCCATTAAGCAGCGTAATCCGCCAACTGTTTGGTCCGCATACTGCTCGCTGGAACTACCTTGGCAGCGGTCTACAAATGTTTGTGCAGGGGTCGCTGCTGGCGTGGCTACCCAGTTTTTTCCATCGTCACCACGGCTTAGACCTCGCGCAAGCAGCACTCCATGCCGCACTCATTTTACTAGTGGGCGCAGTAGGTATGATGGTGTGTGGTGTTGTTGCGGATCGCGCCAGTTCACGAAGCCCCCGAAATCGCCTGCACATGCCTGCCCTTTACGCATTGATCACCTGCCCGCTTCTCGTCTTGGCCTTCGCGATGCCACCTAGTCCATTGCAGCTAGTGATTCTCACGGCCGGTGCATTTTTTACCGGCGGCCACGCGGGTCCTTGCGGGGCTGTCGCCGCGGATGTCAGTCATCCAGCTATACACGCGACCGTTATCGCTACCGTGGCACTGGCAAATAACCTCTTAGGACTAGCACCGGGACCATTTTTAACCGGTGTAGTCGCTGATCAAATAGGACTGGATCGCGCACTTCAAACAATGCCACTAGTAAGCCTGCTAGCCGGCGCCTGCTTCATAATTGCTGCGCGTCATTATGACCAAGATAGACTTATAGGCACGGCGTAATAGTCAGACTGTGTGCTTTCTCAGATTCGTGTAAACCCACTTCAATATTGATTCACTGCGCCTATGAATCGCATATGCAATATCAATTTCTAGCCCCAAACCCCCCGTGCTAATTTGATGTTTTTAAACAATCACTGCCCCTTCAAAATCCAGTGACCAAATTCTCACGGGAACGCCGATGGCTACGACCAAAAAAGTCCTGCAATACAAAGAGCCAGAAAAGCATTACGACGTGGTGATCGTGGGCGGAGGGCTGCATGGTCTCGCAACCGCGTACTATTTGGCCAAGTATCACGGCGTCAAACGAATTGCCGTTCTTGAAAGACGCTACATCGGTTCCGGCGGCTCTGGCCGCAATACCGAAATGGTTCGTTCAAATAAACGCGCACATGAAACCCTGCCCTTTTATAAAGATAGCCTAGCGATGTGGGATGACCTAAGCGCAGAGCTTGACTGGAATCTAATGGTTCAAAAGAAAGGCATTATCGCTTTAGCGCACAGCGATGGTGAGCTCGCTAGCATGCGCATGCAGAGCGATAGTCAGCGCAGAGCGGGCATTAAGATCGACATGCTCGATAACCAGCAGATCAAAAAAATGGTGCCGTCACTCGACGTCAGTGACCAAACCGCATTACCGGTCCTCGGTGCGCAATTTCATCCTGAGGGCGGCACGGTGCACCATGATGCCGCGGTTTGGGGATTCGCCAAGTCTGCTGCGCGATGCGGGGTCGATATCTGTGTCGGCATCGAGGTAGTGGGTTTCAATGTAGAAGGCAGCAAAGTGACCGGCGTGCAAACGAACATAGGCGACATCAATGCCAACAAGGTCCACGTCGCCGTCGGCGGCTATTCCTCAGAAATTGCACGCATGCTGGGCGTGAAATTCCCAGTTGTCACCATGCCCATGCAAGTGATGACCACCAACATTATGGCGCCATTTCTGAATTACTACGTAGCGTCACCCCGATTGCACTGGTATACGCAGCAAACCCTCAAGGGCGACCTCATCCTTGGAGGGCAACTAGATCCTTTTTCGTCATGGAACTCCTACACCACCTGGGAAGAATGTTCCGAGCGCGTCGCCACGATTCTCGAGTATTTCCCCGACCTCGCGCACGGTCGAGTCGTACGCAGTTGGTCTGGCTTGTGTGACTGCACGGGAGATTCGGCACCAGTTATGGGGCCTAGCGGCATAGATGGTTTGTCGTTGGATATTGCTTGGGGCTACTACGGATTCAAAGCAACACCCGCATGCGGCAAGTATTCTGCGGAATATATCGCCACAAATAAGGTACCAGAGAACATTAAAGCCTTTTCACTGGACCGATTTTTTAACCGACAGCGAGTTCGCGAAGTTATTTTATAACAGGAATTTGGCATGGCATTTCTGATTGATTGTCCAAACTGCGGACGTCGTAACCCCTACGAGTTTCGTTTCGGGGGCGAGTGTAAAGAGGCTCCAGGACCAGACGCCGACCTCAATACGTGGTGTGAATACCTCTATTTCAATGAAAATATGTCGGGCTTCCAGCAGGAGTGGTGGTACCACAACATGGGCTGCGGCGACTGGGTAAAAGTTAGACGCAATACCGTCACTCATGAAATAACTGAGGATTAACGCCATGTCCGGCAGATTACCCGACAGCCCCACACAGATTTTTGACCCCAAAAAACCCGTCAAAATACATTTTCGCGGGCGGTCTATCACCGCATTTGAAGGCGACACAGTGGCCTCTGCACTTTTGGCCGCGGGTGTCGATACGTTTTCTCGTTCCTTCAAGTATCATCGCCGCCGCGCACCCGCCTGCCTAAGCGGCCAGTGTTCGCGCTGCACCATGAACGTCGACGGACGAATGCACATTAAAACCTGCCAGACGCCGGTAAGGGAGGGCATGGTTGTAGAGCCACAAGGACCTATCGCGTTCGATCCTGCGGGTGCTGCAGACGCCTTCTCCTGGGCGATGCCAACCGGCTTCTATTACAAAATGTTTTACAAGCCCCAGTGGTTCTGGAAGCTCGTCAAGGAAGTCATTCGGGCGATGCCCGGAAATATGGCTAAGGTCAAGGCGCTGCCGGCAAAAGCTCACTTTGACAGTATTAATCTGAGCCCCGATCTACTAGTCATAGGAGGGGGATTGGCGGGCATGGAGGCGGCAATAACCGCAGCAGACGCGGGCGTACGGGTTGTAATCGTTGAGGCTGACCCCCAACTAGGCGGCTTCGAAGCTTTTCAAGCCGAAGCCGGTTTTAGGCGCACACAAGCCTCCATAAGCAGGCTGGCCGCATTCCCTAATATTACCCTGCTTACCGGGACTCGGGTTACCGCAATTTATCCAGACGGTTTAGCTGTTTGCATGCAAGAATCGCCAAGCCAGAGCGCTCAGGATTGTGTAGAGCGCAGCTATCTGGTCAGGGCAGGTGCCACAGTGATCGCCACGGGCGCCGGCTCTATGCCAATGGTTTTTGCCCATAATGATCGACCCGGCATCATCCTGCCCGAGGCAGCACAGCGTATGGTTCACCTTTGGGGTATTAAACCCAAGGGTAGAGTGCTTTTAGCCGGTGGTGATGACCATATCGGTGAGGTTGCATTGGCGCTGTACAAGCAAGGTGTAGACGTAGTCGGGGTCGTCGATTTTCGTGAGGCAGGACTGCGCAAAGACCTACAATCCGCGCTCGCCGATCACGGCATACCTGTTTGGAGTAGCTACACGTTAACTGACACGCGCGGCCGGCGACGCGTAACGAGCGCCACCGTAACCTCGATTGATGGCTTGCAATCAAAACGTGTTCGTTGCGACACCATTGTTGCATCTTCTGGGCGCTACCCCAGGCACAAGCTGCTCGGGCAAATCGGTACCCGAATGCTTTATGACGCAGCGCTTAATTTTTATCTGCCCGAGCAGCTCCCCGCTAACTACGAAGCCGCAGGAAGGCTGCTGGGCTTAGAAGACCCCAACGCCATCATGCGCCAAGGCGCTCACGCGGCGATCAATGCGTTAAAGCATCTTGGTGTCGATACGAACACCGCGAAGGTTGCGGCCGTGGAACCGGCGGATGAAGCGCCTATGCCCGTTAGGCTACAACCCGTTATTGAAGATGTTCAGCTTAAAAGCAAAACCTTTGTTTGCTATTGCCATGACGTTAGTGCAAAAAATATTGAACAAGCTATTGATGAGGGATTCGACAAAATCGAAACCTGCAAGCGCTATACCACAGCGACTCAAGGCGCCTGTCAGGGCGGCATGTGCGAAGCAAACTTTGCCCACTTATTAGCGCGAAAGCGACCGGCGCTGAGCGCAAGAGTATTACCAACCACACGCCCCCCCGTCACATCGATGAGCCTTGGTGCCATGGCGGTTGGTTATCACGATCACCCGCAGGTGTCACCGCTTTACCATACACAGCTGGCGCATGGAGGAAATTCTCTGCGAATGGGCAGTTGGATTCGCATGGTCGATTTTGGGGATCACGAAGCCGAGAGCCTTGCGGTTCACAGCACTGCAGGAATTTGTGACGTTTCAATGTTCGGAAAATTTCGTGTCTTCGGTCCGGATGCGGAAAAGCTACTCAACCGAATAATGACCCGTAATATCGAAAAGCTGAACGGCAACAGTACGTTCTATTACACCGCCTGCAACGAAGAAGGCGTACTTGTCGATGATGGAATGGCCCTAAAAATGGGCGAACACGATTACTTTGTCACCACTACCGCGGCACGCGCTGCGGTCACTGAAGAGTGGCTGGCCCGCTGGTGTCGCGAGGAAAACTGGCAAGTTAATGTAGTCAACGTGACCGATACCAAAGCGGGGATTAGTCTAGCTGGACCTATGGCTCGAGAAATATTGAGCAAGCTCACCGAGGCTGATATTTCTGGCGAGGCACTGCCGTTCCAGAAATGGATGCATATGGAAGTTGCAGGCGTTAAGGCCATCGTCTCAAGGGTCGGTTTCGTTGGAGAGCTGAACTACGAGCTTTTCTGCCCCGCCAGCCAAGGGCCCTATTTGTGGGATGCAATTATGGCCGCCGGCAAGCCTCTCGGACTCGTCCCATTTGGTATCGAATGCCTCAATATTTGCCGTTTAGAGAAGGGGCACGTCTTGCCCGGGATAGACACCGACAGCTTCACGAACTTATTCGAAGCCTCCATGGGGTGGGCGCTGGACCGAAATAAAACGGAAACCGTTGGTAAGGCGATGCTCGATCTCACCACTCACCAAGCTATTAAAGAGCGAGTCATTGCGTTCAGTATTGAGGGCCGATCGCCAGTCACAGAGGGCGCGCTCGTTGTAGATGGTACGCAACAGCTCGGCCGTGTGACATCGATCATCTACAGTCCATTACTGAAAAAGACTATCGGCTTTGCACTCGTTGCACCCCACGATAACTGGGTCGAAGGTGGCACAGTTACTTTTTGGTATGACAGCGGACGCGAAGCCCAGGCCAGCTTTGCCAAGCCACCGTTCTACGACCCAAAGGGACAGAGGATACGAATGTGATAACACGAGCAAGAGCAGTGCAACTGCCCTCTTGGGCAGGCAAACCTGTAGAGGCAGAATTAGGCGGCTGGCCAGTAGTTACCCACTTCGAAGCCGCAACAGGGGCCTGCGGCGTCGGGTTAACCGACCTGAGCCACAGACCCAAGGCCATAGCGCAAGCACAAGGGATAGATACGCACTTTGCACTGACGCCTGGTCGTGCGAAGTGGGACGGACAGTCGTTAATCGCCTGCCCCAAACCTGCCCATGCAATCATCTTTGACCTGAATGGCGCAATCGAGCCCCAGTGGCCAGATTCCACCTACACCGATATGACCGAAGGCTGGGTTTTATTGGGTATCTGGGGGCCTGAAGCACTGGGCATGATGCAGCGGCTCATCACCGTGGACTTAGAGCCACGCACGTTCAACGAACCTTTATATGTGGCAACCGGTAGTCATGGCATCCGTGTTCAGGTGATAAACCTGAGGACACAATCACCGGGGTTTATTATTGCCTGCGCTCGATCTCACGGCCAAAATCTATTTGAAGCCTGTCTGCGCGCGGGAACACAGCTTAATTTAAAAATAACTGGCACCGATGATTTTTATGGCTGGCTGGCCAACGACTGTAAATAAAAAATAACTGTAGTCTTAAAATACAATATATTTTTTATCTCTCGAAATTAATTTTCATAAAAACCCATAAAATTTGTGACGCACTTTAGGGGCAAGAAAGATCATTTTAGTAAGTTAAAAAAACGCTATTTAATAATATATTCGTGTCAGTCCTAACGTAGTTATAGGCCGCGGTAAAGTAACTAGCGACCGTTTATTTAGTCCATCACAGAATCACTGTCCGTTGGCCGTTTATTATTACTCGCTGCTCACAGTGCAGGCGAACGGCATGTGACAAGGCCGTCGCCTCGGTATCATGGCCTAAGTGAATCATCTGCTCGACCGTGATTTCATGATCAATAGGCCTAACCTCTTGGGCAATAATAGGCCCCTCATCGAGGTCTGCGGTGACATAGTGTGCCGTTGCACCAATGACTTTCACCCCTCTTTCCCATGCGCGATGATAAGGCTTTGCACCTTTAAAGCCCGGCAAAAAGCTGTGGTGGATATTGATCGCCTTACCCGCAAGTCGGCGGCACATATCATCAGACAATATCTGCATATAACGAGCCAGCACGAGCAAATTACCGTTAAGTTCTTCAAAGATACGCAGTATCTCCGCCTCTTGATCTGGCTTTGTCTCCGCGGTTACCGGCAGGTAGTAAAACGGTAAGTCGTGCCACTCGACCAAGCTCCGGGCCGATTCATGATTGCTGACAACGCCCACAATGTTGGCCGGTAAAGACCCAGAGCGCCACTTTGTTAGCAGCGCACTTAGGCAATGATCATAGCCCGACACGGCGATGACCACGTTAGGATTGTCCTCAAGTTGCCGCAAACTGTAACGTGCCTCTAAGGACTCGGCCACCACCACCCATTGACTCAAGAAGTCCTTAAAATCGACCGTCATCGAGCGATCGTCAAAAACGCAGCGTAAGAAGAATTTATTCGACACCGAATCAGCATAATTAGAAACATCGGTAATAAATGCGCCGCAGTCAGATAGTAACTTCGAGTAACGTGCGACAACGCCCAACTGATCGGGACACCAAAATGACAGTAAATAGCGATTCATGTTGAGGGCCTAATGATAAGCATGTTGAGGGGCATCTAAAGTGCGCGATGCATCCGTATTTTGCGCCGCGTAAACGCGCTGAGCGCTATTCTGCCGCGGTCGCAGATTATAACATAAATGGCTTTTTTTCGATGGGGGAATTACAGTTTATCGCTGAAGCCTCGCCCTCTCGCAATGTGTACAATACGCGACCAGATGCTTACCACAATGAGAATAATGCCTCACTCGACTGCGATTAACCTAGGTAACTAACAACCGCGCAAATAATCTTGAAATAAATTTTTGTAGGTTTGGCGGAAAGTTATTTATCGCATTTATTCTCAGCGGTGGCTTGCGAAAACTTCAAACAGAGAGTCGAACCGCGTACCCTGCTCAGAAGACGGCGACTTTTACACAATGGTGCGCCTGATATTCTTTTCAGGAATTTTTAAAAGTGAAACGCATGTGTTCAGCAGTATTCAATAAGCACTCTCTGCGGCTAACGCAATAACGTCAACTATTAAAAGACCGGCTGTATACTCGCTAGATTTCAGACCACTTTGAACAAGCGAACAGTGATACGGGAATTATTAAAACATTAAAAGGATGAACAGATCATGTCCACAGCCCTAGAAGCCGAGCCGATCAATAGTAAAGATGCAATGCCAATAGAACTCACCGTTGTAATGCCTTGCTTAAATGAAGCTGAAACGCTGGCGACTTGTATTCGCAAAGCACAAATGTTTTTTGAACAATCTGGTGTAAAGGGTGAAATTGTAGTCGCCGACAATGGCTCTACTGATGGATCGCAGGAGATTGCGATTGTCGAAGGGGCGCGAGTAGTGCCCGTTCCCCGCCGCGGTTATGGAGCTGCCCTCACCGGTGGTATTGAGGAGGCACGCGGCAAATACATTATTATGGGCGATGCAGATGACTCCTATGATTTTACCGCGCTAAAGCCTTTCCTCGACAAGCTGAGAGATGGTGCTGACATTGTAATGGGCAATCGATTTAAAGGCGGCATTGCTCCCAACGCGATGCCATTTTTGCACCGATACCTCGGCAATCCTGTGCTCAGCTGGCTTGGACGATTATTTTTTAATATCCCAACAGGCGATTTTCATTGCGGGTTGCGAGGGTTTTCAAGAAATCGTATCCGTGAGCTGAATCTGAGGACAACTGGTATGGAATTCGCCTCCGAAATGGTTGTGCGCGCCTCACTAGCAAAATACCGAATCGATGAGGTGCCAACTAAGCTGAAGCCTGACGGCCGCTCGCGCCCGCCACACCTGCGCACATGGCGAGACGGTTGGCGACATCTTAGCTTCTTACTAATGTATAGCCCGAGATGGCTTTTCCTCTATCCTGGTATCCTTCTCCTTTCGCTCGGCATCGGTGCGGGCATTTTTTTGTTTCCTGGAGGCAAAACAATTGGCGGTGTAGGCTTTGATATTCATACGCTTATTGTTTCGGGCTTCTTCCTGATCATAGGAACGCAGGCAATTTCCTTTGCACTACTTGCCCAGCGTTTTGGCACCGCGCATCAAATAATGCCTCCATCAGGTTTTTCTTGGCTGCTTAATTCTCTGACACTAGAGCGAATTCTCGTAGTTGCTGCCGCGCTCTTTCTCGCAGGCCTTGCAGGCCTTATTGCATCCACGCTGGAATGGGCGTCCACTGGATTCGGACCACTCGAGTACAGCGGCATGTTGCGCGTTATCCTTCTATCGATGACCGTTATGACGATCGGCGCCCAACTCGCATTCACCGCATTTCTCTCTTCGATTGTCGAGATTCCAACCCGATGAGTGCTTTATTATGCGTGTTTTAGTGCTGCTCATGCGACCTCTCGAAAATCAAACAGTTCGGTTCCTCTCTGCTGGCAGTATGACGGCGTTCCTCTACTTCGGTTTAATTTACGTACTCTTGACACTTGGCATGCCAAGCTGGCTATCAGCTCTAGTCGCATATCTAGCAGCTTTTTCTGTGGGTTACGTGGCCCATAAATTTTTTACATTTCAGTCGGTAGCTAGTCATTCAACGAGCCTGCCAAGATATGCCCTCCTTCAGATCAGCTGTGCAGCGATTGCCACTGTG
>CAJQLP010000191.1 GCA_905479205.1 uncultured Luminiphilus sp. | reverse complement strand
TAAAGCTGACTAATTCGTTGGCATAGACTAGTTGACCTACGCCACCCATACCCGACGGCAGGTCGCCTCGGAGCGCGACGAGACGGTTGATGCCTTGCTCTTGATAGCTTTGTAGCAAGGCTAAAATCGTCTCTTCATTGTCACCACCAAAACTCAGATGTGGCGCGACCTCTTCGCCCTGCCGCTTGAGTGCAGCGACAGCCCCCAAGGTGTTGTCCCGCGTAGAGCCACCCGCTCCATAGGTAACGGAGCAATACTCAGGATTGAGTACCTTAAGAGCGGGCAGTGTTTGCTCGATGAGTTTGTCCCTGCCAACATCAGATTTTGGCGGGAAAAACTCTAAGCTACAGGCTGTCGAATTGATCATGGTACTTATACGCCGTCTTAGTACTTATAGCTGTCCGCTTTGAAGGGGCCATCGACGCTGACGCCAATGTAGTTGGCCTGGTCGTCGGTTAACCGGGTCATCACACCGCCAAAGCCTTTGACCATCAATGCAGCAACCTGCTCGTCTAAGTGCTTTGGTAGCACTTCGACTGTAATGGCGGCAGCTTTCTGATCAGCCGGCAGATCTGCAAAGCGTTTGCCGTAGAGGTGAATCTGAGCAAAAACTTGGTTGGCAAAGGAGCCATCCATAATCCGCGATGGGTGCCCCGTCGCGTTGCCGAGGTTCACGAGGCGACCTTCTGATAGCAGAAGTAAGTGGTCGTTAGTGGCTGCATCACGAACGATTTTATGGACTTGGGGCTTGATCTCTTCCCACTGCCAATGTGTGCGCATGTAAGCCGTGTCAATTTCGTTATCAAAGTGACCAATGTTACAGACCACAGCGCCTGATTTGAGCGCGCTCAGCATGGCGGCATTACACACGTTGACGTTACCTGTAGTGGTTACTAGCAGGTCAGTTGATCCCAATAGCGCTTTATCGATGCAGGTATCGAGGCCGTCGTTTATGCCATCAATGAACGGCGACACCACTTCAAATCCGTCCATGCAAGCTTGCATTGCACAGATAGGGTCACACTCGGTGATGCGCACAATCATACCTTCCTGACGAAGAGACTGAGCCGAGCCCTTACCAACGTCGCCGTAGCCGATAACAAGTGCACGCTTGCCTGCTAACAAGTGGTCGAGGCCGCGCTTAATCGCGTCGTTCAAGCTGTGGCGACAACCGTATTTATTGTCATTCTTAGACTTTGTCACCGCATCGTTAACGTTGATTGCAGGTATTTTGAGTTCGCCTTTGGCGACCATGTCATATAAGCGATGCACGCCCGTCGTTGTCTCTTCGGTAACACCGTGAATTCGATCGAGCATTTCTGGGTATTTTTCGTGAAGCATCAAGGTCAAGTCGCCACCGTCGTCCAAAATCATGTTGGCGTCCCAGGGCTTGCCGTCTTTGAGGATGGTTTGTTCAATACACCATTCGTACTCAGCTTCTGTCTCGCCTTTCCAAGCAAAGACAGGTACGCCTGCGGCAGCTATTGCTGCTGCGGCGTGATCTTGTGTTGAAAAGATGTTGCACGACGACCAACGAACTTCGGCACCCAAAGCGGTAAGGGTTTCGATCAGGACCGCGGTTTGAATGGTCATGTGGATACAACCAAGAATCTTGGCACCCGCTAGCGGCTGTTCATTACGAAACTGCTCTCGCAAGGCGATAAGAGCAGGCATTTCACTTTCTGCAATATCGAGCTCTTTGCGGCCCCAGTCTGCGAGGTTGATGTCGGCCACTTTGTAGTCGGTGAAGGTATCGAGATTAACGCTGGTATTCATGTGGGTCTCCTATGCGCGCATCTGCAGCGCGCTTTACTTTTCGATGATTGATTAGGCTGTGTCGCGCAAAAGTGATGCTTTGTCGGTCGCCTCCCAGGGGAAATTTTGTTCTTCACGACCAAAGTGGCCGTAGCTTGCGGTCTGGCGATAAATGGGACGCTTTAAATCGAGCATAGTGATAATGCCCTGGGGCGTTAAATCAAAGTGCTCGCGAACTAGTTCAATGATTCGGCTATCGGGCACGATCCCAGTGCCGAAGCTGTTGAGTGAAATAGAGGTCGGCTCCGCTACACCAATCGCGTAAGACACCTGAATTTCGCATCGCTCTGCAAGACCTGCGGCCACGATGTTTTTGGCTACGTAGCGTGCGGCATAGGCGGCAGATCGATCGACCTTCGAGGGGTCTTTACCCGAGAACGCGCCGCCGCCATGGCGGGCCATGCCGCCGTAGGTGTCCACAATAATTTTGCGGCCTGTTAAACCACAGTCCCCCACAGGCCCGCCGATGATGAATTGTCCGGTAGGGTTTATGTGATAGCGAGTGGTTTCATGAAGCCATTCTGCAGGCAGCACTGGCTTGATGATGTGTTCTCGCACTGCTTCGTGAATATCCGCTTGCGAAACACCTGGATCGTGCTGGGTCGATAGAACAATCGCGTCGATCGCATGGGGCTTACCGTTTTCGTCGTAACGCAAGGTTACTTGGCTTTTGGCGTCTGGACGCAACCAAGAAAGAGTCCCCGCTTTACGCAGTTCAGCTTGTTTTTCCACCAGCCGGTGCGCGTAATAAATAGGCGCAGGCATTAATACGGGCGTCTCGTTGCTTGCGTAACCAAACATCAAACCTTGGTCGCCCGCACCCATTTCCTTATTTTCGCCCTCATCTACACCCATGGCGATGTCGTGAGACTGCTTGCCAATGGCATTAAGTACCGCACAGGATGCACCATCGAAGCCTACGTCTGAACTGGTGTAGCCAATGTCATTGACGACGTCACGTACAACTTCTTCAAGATCGACGTATGTCGAGGTTGTCACCTCACCGGCAATAACGACCATTCCTGTTTTGACCAGTGTTTCAACCGCCACTCGTGCATTGGCGTCGTCTTTGATAATGGCGTCCAAAACTGCATCTGAGATCTGGTCAGCCATTTTATCGGGATGGCCTTCAGATACTGATTCAGAAGTAAATAGTGAGTACTCGCTCATGTTTGGTTCCTTTCTAATAGGGGTTTTTTTGTAGTAGCCGAACTTGCACTTGAAATCCGTTACGTTGCGTTATGAACAGCTCAGCGCGATTTTCTAGTCCAGCCGCACGGCCCCACTCTTTCAGTTGTTCTGGCTCGAATCCGAGCCATAGGTCGCCACAGTGCTCGCGTGCCCATGCCTGATCATGAGCAATGAGCTCGCTAATAATTAGCGAACCCCCCGGCGCCAAACTCCGTGCCGCTTGCGCTATCACCATGTCTGGGTTGGGCGTGTGGTGCAGGACCATATTGATCACTGCTGCGCTAAAAGCCTGCTCGTGCCCGCTGAGGGCTTGGGTATCTCCAAGCCAAAATTCTACGTTCGGCAAATGCCCCGCCATTTTCTTGGCGTCCTCGAGCATTTCCGGCGCGTTGTCCAGTGCGACCACTTGTTGTGCCTGTGTAGCAAGCAACGGCAGTAAGCGGCCGTCACCGGGGCCAATTTCGAGCACCGGTAACGTTGCTAAGTTATCGCAGCGTTCCAACAAATGAAGCGCCGCCTGCGAATAGTCATCCCATGAGGCAATGAGATCTTGTTGTTGCCTAAAGCGATGGCTGTTACTACGAAAAAAGGTAAGCGAGTTTTGCTCTCTTTGTCTCTGGACTCGCTGTAACCCGTTTTTCACGCTGAGGCCCAGGGATTCCGAATCTATGCTTGCAAAGGCGGTCTCGATTAGCCCGATGCGCTCGCCACTGGGCAGTGCCCGGCGATAAAATACCGCAGTCCCCTCTTTTCGTCGCACGAGAACGCCCGCTTCCACTAAGACTTTCAAGTGGTGGCTTAGCGCACTTTGACGCATATCAAACACGTCACAGAGTTCAGATACGCTGAGCGAGTCGCCTTTCAGAAGTCGCACAATTTGCACACGCAAGGCATCTCCCAGCGCTTTGAAAACAACGGCGAGTGAGACAGGTGCATCGTTGGCGTGCTGGTGTCCCGATGTCGGTATGTGGGCGATGGCCTTGGCATTCATCGGCGCAATCTAGCACTGCTAAGGCTATTAATCAAAATTTTTTGATGGACAGGCTTGGCGTGATGGCTATTAGTACTGGTACGGCGTAAATGGGTGGTATTTTTATTAGCTGGAGGTGGAGCCCGTGCGGCGCGTCCTGAGCTTTGTGGTTATACTCCACGCTCAACATGGAGAGGGTTCAAACTATGGATCAGCAGGCACTGAAAGAGCTGGTTGCAAGCGCTGCAGTAGCGCGGGTCGCGGCTATTCATAGTGACAATTTGGTCCTCGGCATTGGCACGGGTAGCACTGCAGAGTGTTTTATTCGACAGCTAGTTAGCTTGCGTGGTCGGATCGACGTGACTGTTGCAAGCTCTGAGCGCTCCGCAGAACTTCTTAAAAGCCTCGATATACCCGTTGACGACTTAAACAATGTGGGTGAGCTCGATGCTTACATCGATGGCGCTGACGAGGCGAATCATCATCTGCAGCTGATTAAAGGTGGTGGTGCTGCACTCACGCGAGAGAAAATTGTTGCTGCAGCGTCGAAGGAGTTTATTTGCATCGCTGATGAGAGCAAGCTCGTGGGGATCTTGGGAGCATTCCCGCTCCCTGTCGAGGTTATACCTATGGCGCGCAGCTATGTGGCGCGGCAGCTAGTTGCTCTCGGCGGCCAGCCTGTGTGGCGCGAAGGTACAGTGACAGATAACGGCAACGTGATTTTAGATGTTTACGGCTTACAAATTGCACAGGCTATGAACCTTGAGGAGCGCATTGACCACATTGCAGGCGTCGTCAGTAGTGGTTTGTTCGCGTTGCGCCCAGCCGATGTATTGCTGCTTGGTACCGGTGACGGCGTGCGAACGATAATCGCCAAATAAGTGTGATGTACCGCGTTGGTTACGCGTCGAAAATCTTGCCGGGATTCATAATATTATCCGGGTCAAAGACGTTCTTTATGCCCCTCATAATGGCTATTTCTTCTTCGGCTCGGCTGTAATGTAGAAAGTCCTTCTTGAGTAAGCCGACACCGTGCTCCGCTGAGACGGAACCACCCATCTCTTGTATGGCCGCAAAGATTTCACTACTTACTTGTTTGCAGCGCATTTGAAAGTCCGCCACTGACACGTCTTCGGGCTTGAGTATGTTGAGGTGCAGGTTGCCATCACCAATATGACCAAACCAAACGACTTCGAGATCGGGGTATCGAGCAGCGACAATGGCATCCACTTTTGCGAGAAATCCTGGTACGCGAGCCACGGTTGTTGAGATGTCATTTTTATAAGGTGTCCAGCGGGCGATGGTTTCCGAGATATCCTCGCGCAATCGCCACAGGCCTCTTCTTTGAGCCTCACTTTGACTAAGCACGGCGTCTTCCACCCAACCTTCGGTCATGCAGGTTTCAACAATGGCCATGACCGCATCGTCGGTATCGTGGCCTAGGTGTTCGTATTCAAGTAGCGCGTAGAAGGGTGTGATGCCTTCAAATGGGCGCTTGAGACCTTGGTGCTCCACCACTTTTTGTAGCGCGAGCTCGGAAAAGAACTCATAAGCGAGTAGAGGCAGCTTGGCCTGAAAGGCCTGGAGAACCGCCATAATCGCGTCCATTGACGGTAACCCAAGGACAATTACCTGCGGATTAGTTGCGGGCTGAGTAAGTTGAAGTGTCGCCTCGACAATAATGCCCAGTGTGCCCTCGGATCCTGCGATCAAATGGCGCAGGTCGAAGCCGGTATTGTTTTTCATTAGCCCGCGATTCAGATCCAGCAGCTCGCCGGTGCCGGTGACCACTTTGAGACCACTCACCCAGTCGCGCGTCATACCATAACGAATAACTTGAATACCGCCAGCATTGGTGGCGATGTTGCCGCCTATTTGACTGGAGCCGCTCGAGGCAAAATCCACGGGATAAATAAGGTCGTGATCGATAGCAGTGTTTTGGATGACTTCGGTAATCGTGCCCGCTTGGCAGCGCAGACTGCGATCGACAGTATTGACTTCAAGCACTTTGTTCATGCGATCAAGCGCCATTACCAGCTCGCCATTACTGGCCACGGCGCCACCACTTAAGCCCGTTCGCCCGCCGGAGGGCACAATGGCGACGCCTGCGGCACGAGCAGCCCGCACAATGGCCTGCACTTCCTCTACGGTTTCCGGCAGTACAACTGCACATGGCGCCGGATCTGCAAAGCGCGTCCAGTCCCTGCCGTAGTGTTGCAGGGAATCCGCATCCGTGAGAAACCGCTGCTCGCCGAGCAGCGTAAAAAGGTGAGCGCTAAGCTCTGGAAGTAATGTTGTCATACTCTCGATCACATGTAGGTCTGATCGCGTGGCCGCTAAGGCTGCGTCACGCTAGTCGGTTGAGCATGATAACATTCGCGCCCCCAGTTGGGGGCGAGTTGTGCGCTGTAACTCGTTTTACTGAGACCGTTTAAATAGCCTATGCCCAAGGATAGCCAGTGACCCAGACTTCACTCGACAAAGCCAAAATTAAATTCCTCTTGTTAGAGGGCATTAGCCCCTCGGCTGTTACTGCTCTTGGCAGAGCGGGATACACCAATATCGTAACCCACACTGGCGCCTTGTCTCACGAGCGTCTCTTAGAAGAAGTAGCAGATGCGCACTTTGTGGGAATTCGCTCGCGCACTCAGTTAACGGCAGAGGTTTTTGCCGTCGCTGAAAAGTTAGTTGCTGTAGGTTGTTTTTGTATTGGCACTAACCAAGTTGATCTCAGCGCGGCGGGTGCTCGTGGAATTCCGGTCTTCAACGCGCCCTACTCCAATACTCGATCGGTTGCGGAATTGGTAATTGCAGAAGCCATTCTGCTTTTGAGAGGTATTCCTGCAAAGAATGCGGCGGCCCACCGAGGGGGTTGGATGAAGTCTGCCAGTCAAAGTTATGAGATCCGCGGCAAAACGCTGGGTATCGTGGGCTACGGAAACATAGGTATGCAGCTTGGAGTGATCGCTGAAAGCCTCGGGATGACCGTCGAGTTTTACGATGTGGTCACCAAATTGCCCCTTGGTAACGCGCGCCAGATCGGAGCGTTAAATGAGCTACTCGGTCGTTCAGATGTAGTGAGCCTGCACGTACCGCAGCTGGCGAGTACCGCGAATATGATCGGTGCGAGCGAGCTCGCGGCGATGAAGCCTGGTGCGATGCTAATCAATGCCTCGCGGGGTAACATCGTTGATATCGATGCGTTAGCGACAGTATTGAAGTCGGGGCATCTTGCCGGCACGGCAATTGACGTATTTCCGACGGAGCCCCGCACCAACAATGACGTGTTTGAATCGCCATTGCGAGGCATCGATAACGCGCTACTGACCCCTCACATCGGTGGCAGTACTATAGAGGCGCAAGAAAACATTGGCTTGGAAGTGGCTGAAAAGTTGGCTCGCTACAGCGATAACGGCACTACCTTATCTGCAGTGAACTTCCCCGAGGTGGCGCTACCTGAGCATGAGGGCCAGCATCGCTTGCTGCACGTGCACCGTAACGTTCCCGGCGTAATGGGCGAAATAAACCGAGTTTTGTCTGACAACGGCATCAATATCGCAGCGCAATATCTTCAAACTATGAGCGATATCGGCTACGTTGTTATCGACGTTGAGTCAGAATATTCTGACTTAGCGTTGACACAGTTGCGAAATGTCGAAGGCACGCTCCGCTGTCGGGTATTGTTTTAAGCTTGTCCAATTGCCTTTTTAGGTCGTTTCATGGGGGTCTGTTTATGACGTTGTTAGTAAAAGCACTACCTTTAAGAGCACCAATAAAAGCACTGGCGTGGTTTCTGTTGCTTGCTGCTGGCGGTTTGGTGTGGGCCGATAATCCCATGTTCAACGGTATTGAAACCGAGATGACCGCCCCTGAGCAGGCGGCCTCTGGCGTCGACCAATTAAGTCCTGAACAGCTAAAGGCGTTAAATGCTTGGTTGGCTAACCGTTTTGGCGGGCAGCGCAGCGCGAACGCACAGCCGCCGACACCTGCGACTGCGACAGCTCCCTTGACGGGTGACGCGGACCTTGACGCGACTATTGATGCCGAAGTGGCGCGCCGGGTTGCTCAG
>CAJQLP010000190.1 GCA_905479205.1 uncultured Luminiphilus sp. | reverse complement strand
GTACTCTTAATTGTCACCCTGTCGCTTTCGGTACATTTGGTCGTTCGTTATCGCGAGCTTGAGCACACGGCCCCCGATATTGATCGATTGACTCGTGCAGCCGACGCTGCGCGCCTGATGCTAGTGCCCTGTTTGTACACCGCGGCGACGACAATTGTGGCGTTTGCATCGTTGATGGTGGCTGGCATCCAACCCGTGATTGACTTTGGGATGATGATGACCGTGGGCATTGTGGTGGGCTTTTTGTGTACCTTCATCCTCGTGCCTGCGCTCATGGCTATTATGCCTGAGCCGAAGCGTGCGCTGCGCACTTCCGCTGACCCCACGTTTACCCGTTTTTTAGCGCTCTACGTCGAGCGATTCGGCGCTGTTGTATTGGTGGTCTCAGGTGGTTTAGCTGTGCTTGCCCTCTTTGGAATTAGTCGCTTAGAGGTAGAGAATCGGTTTATTGATTACTTCAAACCCAGTACTGAGATCTACCAAGGTATGGAACTCCTCGATGCTCGTCTAGGTGGAACCATTCCCCTCGACATCATCCTCTATCCGCCTACGGCTAAAGATGACTCCACTGCGGCGAGTGACGCGATGGAGTCGCTTAAAGTAGATCTCGTGAGTGAACCTATTGCTGGTATTGACGACGACTATGTGGGTGACGACCCCTTCGCAGATGACCCCTTTTCGGATGACCCCTTTGCCGACGATGCCTTTGGAAGCGACGCATTCGGAGGCGAGGGAGATAGCACGCCCAGTTATTGGTTCACTGTGCAGGGTCGCGCGCTACTTGATCGTGCCCATGGGATTGTCGATGCTCGGCCTGAGACCGGTAAAGTATTGTCACTGTCGACCGCCTTTAAGGTAATGGATGGATTGTACGGAGCGCCTTTAGGTGCGGTTGAAATGGCTCTAGTGCAGAACAGTATGCCTAAGGATGTTAATGAGACACTGGTGCTACCTTACTTTTCTGCACAAAACGATGAAGCTCGGATTTCAGTTCGAGCAATGGAGACCAGTAAGGACTTACGTCGCGATCAATTTCTTAAAGAGCTTTATGCGACCCTCATCAACGAGCTAGATATCGAGCCTGAGCAACTTCGGTTCACGTCTCTCTTGGTTTTATACAATAATGTTCTGCAGAGCCTATTTTCCTCACAGATTCTGACGCTTGGCGCTGTTTTCCTGGCTATTGGACTCATGTTTTGGGTGCTTTTCCGCTCACTTTCACTAGCGTTACTAGCGCTTGCTCCCAATCTTTTAGCGGCTGCTTTGGTGCTTGGTACGATGGGTTTGATGAGCATCCCTCTCGATATTATGACCATCACCATTGCAGCTATCGTGGTAGGTATCGGCGTCGATGACTGTATTCACTACATCCACCGATTTCGTGTCGAGTTTGCAAAAGATGCCGACTACCACGCAGCGATGCATCGCAGTCATGCAAGTATCGGTAGGGCTATGTACTACACAACAGTGACGGTCGTCATAGGCTTCTCGCTTCTGATGTTATCTAACTTTACACCGAGTCTGTATTTCGGTGCTTTGACGGTTATGGCGATGGCTGCCGCAGTTGCGGGTGCACTGCTGCTGCTCCCAAAACTACTGCTACTGTTTAAGCCGCTGGGGCCGGCAGTGGTGTCGACCCATGGAGTGTCGTGAGGGTTGTGGCGCCTGCTGTATAGCGCCATCTATTAACGAGAGTTTTTGGGGAATGCCGGCAGGGAAGCCCCCCGGGGTGCCGTGTGTTCACCTGACTGATAGCTATGCCTGCGCTATTTTTGATGATCATCGACGACCTGAGGTCTGCGCAAAATTCTCGCCGGAAGCTGCATTTTGCGGCGCTGATCGTCAAGACGCGCTTATTCGTATCCAGCAACTGGAAATCATCAGCCGCCCGGAGTACAGAGATGACTGACATTCCATTGTTTCCACTATCAACGACACTAATGCCACATGGTTTGATGGCGCTACAGATCTTTGAGCAACGTTACTTGGACCTAGTTTCGCATTGCTTAAAAACGGGCACGGGTTTTGGTGTGGTTTGGATGCGTAGAGGTGTGGAGGTCGCCGGAG
This sequence comes from uncultured Luminiphilus sp., assembly GCA_905479205.1. Classification (GTDB taxonomy): domain Bacteria; phylum Pseudomonadota; class Gammaproteobacteria; order Pseudomonadales; family Halieaceae; genus Luminiphilus. The sequence continues at coordinate 1,442 of CAJQLP010000190.1, read as the reverse complement.
AAGGCATTAATTCCCCTGACCTTGGTGATTATGGCACCTACGGCAGAATTGTTGATTTTGATCAGTTATCAAATGGCTTGCTTGGAATTACGGTTCAGGGCTGCGAGCGATTTGATATCGCCGATGTTTGGCGAGAGAGCAATGGGCTTATTCGCGCTGAAGTTGAAATGGGTGAGCGTTTCACGGTGGAGCCTATGCTAGATCAATGGCACTCGTTGACGCGCGTTTTGAAAAGCCTTCAAGCACATCCCCACGTACAGCGCATGAATCTCGATATTGATTATAACGATGCCTGGCAGGTGGCCTTTACGTTAGTGCAGCTACTACCTTTCGAAGAGTCCATTAAATACGAGTTATTGGGTCTACAGTCGGTCGATAGGCTCGTCGGCGAGCTCGATAGCTTGCTAAATCAGATTAGCGGTGAAGATTGAACTCAAGCAAAGGCCGATATACGGTTACGCTCTCATTTTAATAAATAATAAGTAATCGAGAGGCATGGCATGTACGATTTAATTGTCCGAGGTGGAACGGTAGTCGACGGTAGCGGTAACGAAGCTTACAGCGCAGATATAGCTGTTAATGGCGATCGTATTATCGCGATTGGAGAAAGCTTAGGTGATGCCAAACAGGTCATTGATGCTCATGGCTGTTATGTGACGCCGGGCTTTGTCGATATCCATACGCACTATGATGGTCAAGCCACGTGGGATCAAGAGATGGCGCCTTCCTCGTGGCACGGCGTGACCACGGTGGTTATGGGTAACTGCGGTGTTGGATTTGCGCCGGCTGCTCCTGAGCGTCACGACTGGCTGATAGGCCTTATGGAGGGTGTCGAAGATATCCCGGGCTCTGCCTTGTCTGAGGGCATGCCTTGGACTTGGGAGTCGTTCCCCGAATATATGGACGCGTTGGAAGTCCTGCCGCGCGCGGTCGACGTTGCCGCGCAGGTACCTCACGGCGCTGTGCGCGCATATGTCATGGGAGAGCGTGGCGCTGCCAATGAACCACCAACCGAGACCGACATTGCGCGGATGTCTGCGATTGTTGAAGAAGGTTTGCGCGCTGGCGCGTTAGGTTTCTCCACGTCTCGAACGGCATTACATAAGTCAGTTGACGGCGAGCTGGTTCCTGGTACCACGGCAACCAAAGATGAATTAATCGGTATCGGCCGCGCTATGGCGCGAGTGGGGCATGGCGTTTTTGAGCTTTCTAGTGATTTAGAGTCCGAGTGGAATGAGTTCGAATGGATGGGTGAGCTCAGTCGAGAGAGTGGTTTGCCCGTCAGTTTTACTGCCTTGCAATCCCCCTTGAAGGCTATGCCTTTTGAGCAGCAGCTATCGAGTATGCGTGCCGAGAATGCTAAAGGCGCCAATATCGTTGCCCAAATTTCTATGCGTGGTACTGGCTTGCTACTCAGCTGGCAGGCGACCTTCAACCCATTT
>CAJQLP010000189.1 GCA_905479205.1 uncultured Luminiphilus sp. | reverse complement strand
CGTGTTGTTACCGAATGCATTGCGCTGATAAGTGATGACTGCCGCCATTTCGACGTCATTCAACTGCCCACCAAACGCTTGCATTGCTGTTCCAGCAACACCCTTAATACCCACATCTAAGTGTGTCGAGATATCACCCAGAGCAACGGTGCTACCAGCGATCGCTTTGCCCACGCCGCCTTCACCTTGCGCGCCGTGGCACGCAAGACATTGAGCGGCGTAAACAGATTCGCCTTTAGCCATTAGCTCGTCGATGCTGAGCTCTTGCTCCGCAGCAGCGGCCTGTGCCATTTTGTCTGCGCGCTTCGCAGACAACCAAGCGTTGTATTCATCGCGGCTTACTGCATGGACTTCGATTGGCATGAAACCATGATACGAGCCGCACAGCTCAGTGCATTGGCCGCGATAAATGCCTTCAACAGGGACTTTAGTCCACGCTTCGTTAATAAAGCCGGGAATCGCATCTCGCTTAACCGCGATCTCGGGTACCCACCAAGAGTGGATAACATCGTTCGCAGTGACCAGGAAACGTACTTTTGTATCGGTAGGAATCACCAGAGGCTCGTCGACACTCAACAGGTAGTGAGATCCCTTTTCTTCGGTATTGTAAATCTCTTCCTGAGAGGTGGCGAGATTCGAGAAAAAGGAAACATTGTCGCCGTTCTCATCAAGGTATTCGTACTTCCATTTCCACTGGTACCCGGTGATCAGAATATCAATCTCGGCGTCATCAGTGTTATACACCTCAAGCAGCGTCGATGTTGCCGGTACGGCCATACCAATTAAGATCAAGAAAGGTATTACCGTCCAGGCAATTTCTACCTTGGTACTTTCGTGGAATTGAGATGGCGTGACACCACGGGATTTACGGTGATAGATGATGGAATAGAACATCACCGCGAAAACACCGACACCGATAACGGTACAAATCCAGAAGATCAACATATGAAGGTCGTAAATTTCGGCACCGACCTCAGTTACCCCTTTAGCCATATTGACTTGGTTTTGAGCCACCGCGAACGTGGACATCAGTGCCAACCAACCAGCTGATACTACGCGTACTGCTTTTTTAAGATTCATCTCCGCCTCTCCAGAGCTGCGCGCGGGGGTGACGCGCCATTTAACGCACACGGTGCTCGACACAAATTAATGCCGATAACACATGTAGTGGACGAGCTGAGTTTTCCCCCGAAAAATGCGGCTACCACGCCCAGCGTAACGCGACGGCGGGATAGCACTGCCCCGCAAATGCCTCTTCGACCCTGCGGGATCGCGATTATAACTAATTTCCTTTTGAAACACAGTGTTACCCGTAAAAGCTCACTATTTAAAACAGTCAGCGGTCATTCAGCGATGAACAGAGCACAAAATGTTGCGTTGTTATATCGCTAAAAACACTACATGTTGCGAAATTGTTTCTTTTGCTACTTTTTAACGATACTTGATGTACAAACACTGTGAGCGTTTATATTAGGCATTGTCGGGAGGATTTGACGGGTCGAGCAGCCGAACAACCTGAGACTCTGTTTCGACTCGCCGAGCGGCGGGCCGAGTGACGCGAGTCGACAACTGGTCCGGAGTATGAACCGGACGATCATCCGAGAAGCCGCAATCAATGCAACTGCGCTCTTCACCGTCACCAGAAACAACAATTCGATCCATCAAACCACAACGAGGGCACACTGCACCCGCAATGAATCGCTTAGGTTTCTCGTCAATATTATCAGCCACTCCATTACCTCTCTTCATCTACCATGCGTTGCTACTCCTATATATAGTTATAGCTCTTTTCATTCGGAGCACCCATGACCACGATTTACGATGCTAAGAGCAATATACGCACGTTTGAGGGTTTTAATCCGACAATTGGTGAACGCGTCCTAATTGATCCGTCAGCCGTGGTGCTTGGGGACCTCACAATTGGCGATGACGTCAGTATATGGCCAAACTGCTCCATCCGAGCCGATATGCACAGCATCCGAATCGGTGACCGCAGCAATATCCAAGACAATTCTGTACTACACATTACCCATGCGAGTGATTACAACCCTGCAGGATGGCCGCTGACTATAGGCCACGATGTCACAGTGGGCCACAGCGTCACTCTTCATGGCTGCACACTCGGCAGCCGCGTACTGGTGGGCATGGGTGCCATCATTATGGACGGAGTGGTGGTTGAAGAGGACGTTATGATTGCCGCGGGTGCCCTAGTTACACCCGGCAAGCACCTTGAAAGTGGCTGGCTTTATGCAGGCAGTCCCGCCAAACCCTTACGCAAGCTCAGTGATGCGGAGCGCCGCTTTTTGTCGTATAGCGCAACCAACTATGTTCGCTTGAAAGATCGTTATTTAAGTCAGAAGCGCTAACTCTCCATTTGCTGGCGCAAAAGCTGAATGACCGACGTCGTTTCAGGGCGCTTGCCTCGCCAAAGGTAAAAACTCTCGGCGGCTTGTTCTACCAGCATTCCTAATCCATCCGCGACCGCCCAAGCGGCCTGCGATGCGCCCCAACGCATAAAAGGCGTGGGCTCACTGCCGTACCCCATGTCATAGCAGCAGCAACGATCAGACAGCTGAACACCCGGCAACGCTAACATTTCACCCTTCAAACTCGCGCCGGTGCCATTGATTATTAGATCAAAGGTCTCGCCTTCGATGGACTCAAAACCGCCACCGGAGATAGCTACGTTATTGTCAGAACTAAAATCGGCGGCTAGTTGCTCCGCGCGTTCAGCAGTTCGATTAACAACCGTTAACGATGTAGGACTCTCACGCAATAAGGGCTGCAACACACCCCTAACGGCACCGCCAGCGCCAATGACTAGGGCACGCCGGCCAGCCAGAGTCCAACCATGATTGGCCACCATGTCTCGAACCATACCCACACCATCAGTGGTATCCGCACGCAATCCGCCCCCAGGCAATGGGGCCAGCCAATTGGCTGCACGCGCGCGGGCAGCGCGATCACTCACCTCGTCGGCCATGGCAAAAGCGCGCTCCTTGAAGGGCATTGTGATATTCAAGCCCGCAGCGCCACCATCAAAAAACGCATGAACGCGCGCCTCGAAATCTTGAGGTTCCACACTCAGTGCGCGGTAAGTCAGTTGATCATTAAATTGGCGTGCAAACTCTAGGTGGATGGCTGGTGACTTACTGTGCTTGATAGGGTTACCAAAAACCGCATACACAGGCCTGCCTTCATCGCCCATGCCATTGTCTTCCGCATCAGCACGTCCCTCAGCGGGGTTTAACATGGGGCATTCTCTGGCCGCTCTGCTAACCAATCACGATGCTTTAAATAGTAGTCGGTTAATGCGGCTTCCGGCGTGCCCGGCTCCGCGTGGTGATCATAACCCCAGCGCACCAACGGAGGCAGCGACATCAAAATTGATTCCGTACGGCCGTTCGACTGAAGCCCAAAAATAGTGCCGCGGTCGTAGACCAAATTGAATTCAACATAACGGCCACGACGGTAAAGCTGCCAGTCACGCTCACGCTCCCCCCAAGGCATGTCTTTTCGCCGTTCAACAATTGGCGCGTATGCCTTGAGGAAGCCATCACCGATACTGCGCATAAATGCGAAAGTACGGTCAAAGCCCCACTCATTAAGATCATCGAAAAATAAGCCGCCGACGCCGCGCGACTCGTCACGATGCTTGATATAAAAGTAGTCATCGCACCAGGTTTTGTAGCGGTTATAAACGTCGTCACCGAACGGGTCGCACAAATCCTTAGCAGTTTGATGCCAGCTCACTGCATCCTCAAAATTTCCGTAGTAAGGCGTCAGGTCAAAACCACCACCCATCCACCAGACAGGCTCTTCGCCAGGCTTCTCGGCAACAAAGAAACGGACATTGGCATGAGAAGTGGGAATGTGGGGGTTTCGTGGGTGTATAACTAAAGAAACGCCCATAGCTCTAAAGCTGCGCCCCGCCAGCTCTGGCCGAGATTGCGATGCCGATGGCGGGAGGCTACTACCCAGCACGTGGGAAAAATTTACCCCCGCTTTTTCGAAGACTCCTCCCTCCTCCAAAACGCGCGTGGTTCCACCGCCACCCTCTGGCCGCTCCCAAGACTCACTCATGAACACTTGCTGGCCATCAATCGCGGCCAAGCCATCACTGATATTCGCCTGGAGTGCTCTTAAATAATTTTCAACGGCTGCTACATCCATAGTGATTCCAATTACTTTTATTGTGTATTCATTGCTAGGGCAGATACGAAGTTAAGCCCTAATTACTTCTCCGGTTGCGACGCGCCGAATTGTCGATGGTTTTCCTTGCAGCGAAACCTGTCCAGCGGCCCTCGGGAGCGCAGCACCAAAATAACGAGCTACCTGAAAACCCCATCGAGCAGGATTTGCTCCTGCCGGATTTGCAGACGTAGACACTAAAGGCCCACCAACCGCTCGACTCAATGCCGATAAGCTGGGTGAGGAAGTAATGCGCACCGCCACTTCATCGCTGTCACCGGTAATCCAATAAGGAAACACCCCACAATTGGGCACCAGCCAAGTATTAGGCCCGGGCCAACTGAGCGACAGTGTTTTCCTGTGAGTGGAGCTTAACCCGCACAACACCGGCTCGAGCATCCATTCTTCTGCGCCGACAATAATAAGTCCCTTAGACGCCGGGCGGTGTTTCATCGCTAAAAGGGTAGAAACCGCGACATCAGAAAAAGGGTCGCAGCTTAACCCCCATACAGCCTCCGCTGGGCACGCAACAACCCCGCCCTCGCGCACAAATTGTGCCATCGCTGTTAGTCGGAAATCAGGGTGTGACACGTGAAAACCATCCATTAAGGCTAGAGCTAATATTGATGAAGGCGCAAAGTTTAACAGGGATTGTAGGTAGACTGCGCGCGATTTAACCGAAAGCCTTGGGGTGTGTTTTCTATCGCTCCGATTAGCTCAAGACGACTTAGTTCACGCCTCAAGTCAACGCCATTCATCTCCGATAGCTCCAACAGGTCAGGCAACTCTAGCGCTCCATCACCAATAATTTCAACGATAGTGAGCGCTTGCTCGTTATTATTGGTAATAGGTGAACAATCGGCCTTTTCTGTCGCAAAGTTTTTACAACTTGATGAAGATTGATCCAGCGCAGCCTGCGCAACAATACCTAAACTCGCGACCACGTCACTTGCCGATTGAGCGAGCTGAGCGCCATCCGCCAACAAGTAACGGCACCCCTCACCGCCCTTGTGGTAC
>CAJQLP010000188.1 GCA_905479205.1 uncultured Luminiphilus sp. | reverse complement strand
CCGACGCGACGTACTATTTTGCTCCAGAAGCAGTTCCTTATAATCCACATTTGGCGGGTGATCAGCGTGCCAGCCTCGAGCGGTTTGGTCGCAATAACGCCAAGATATTTGATCAATTTGGAATCGACTACTTTACGCGCGAGGTCTACGATGCCTTTTATCCCGGGTACGGGGCAAGTTGGCCGTCGTACTTTGGCAGTGTTGCCATGACTTATGAGCAGGCCTCCGCTCGAGGGCTCGTTGTTAGGCAGTATGACGGCGTTGAGGTGCCATACGAAGCGACCGTTCGGAATCATTTTCTAACATCGATCACGACTGCAGCGACAGTGGCGCGCGACCGCGAGCAGCTACTGCGCGAGTTTCGAGAATATCAATTAAGCGCTATCGATGAAGGGCGCTCCGAGGCCGTTAAGGCATTCGTGATACCTAGGCAGCGTGACCAAGATGCGGTGCAGCGTGTTGCGACTTTGTTACAGGCACAAGGTGTTCGTATCGAAGAGGCCCAGGAGGAGTTTAAGGCGTGCAACCAGCGCTTGCCGAGTGGGTCCTTGATCATCAATTTAGACCAGCCGGCGAAGCGTTTGGTGAGGACTTTACTGGACCAAGAAGTCTCGATGGATCCTGAATTTGTCGCAGAGCAAGAGCGTCGTCGAGCTAAAAATCTCTCTGACGAATTCTACGATGTAACCGCATGGTCCATGCCGCTGCTTTTTAATGTTGAGGTTCTCGAGTGCGATCGAAAGATCAGCGTAGCGTCCGTGCCCTTTGTCCGTCCGATCTTCGCCGAATCATTAGCTGTGGCATCTGTCGCATACCTTGTTCCGTGGGGGGAGCGCGACGCAGTGCAGCTTCTCGCCAAAGCGCTCCGCGATAACTTGGCGGTCAAAAGTAGTGACCGAGCATTCACTTGGTCAGGTATCGACTATCCTGCGGGTACGCTCATTATCGATGTGGCCGACAATCCCGCAGATTTGAATCAGCGGCTGGTAAGCTACATAGCTGAGACGGGTGCTGATGTCGTAGCTGTCAACGATAGCTGGGTAACCGCCGGCCCTAATTTTGGCAGCGGTCATATTGTCCGTATGAATACCCCGCGCATCGCTATGCTTTGGGATACGCCCACGAGTTCCTATTCGGCGGGTAACTTTCGGTTCGTTGTAGAACGCCAGTTCGGTTTCCCTGTTACGGCTATTCGTACCCAGCAGCTCGCTAGCGCTGACTTGAGCCGATATCAGGTGTTGGTCCTGCCTGATCTTCGCAGCGGTGCATTTATCGAAATGATGGGGGCGCAGGCGCTGACGAATTTGAGTCAGTGGGTGGAGCGCGGCGGCGTGCTGGTTGCCTTGGGCGAGGCTACCCGGGTACTCACTGATGAAGGAATGGGAATTTTAGCCGCGCAGCGTGAATACTCGCTTCCTGTGACCGATGACGACGAGGCTGGAGAGAGCTCCAAGGATTCTAATGATAAGCACTCTGGGAGAGTGGCGGGTAAAGCGCTCGATGCCGATGGCTATGCAGCGGCAATTGCCGCCCAAGAAGTAGACCCGCCCAGTATTGGCGGCGCATTCTTGCGTAGCACGGTTGACCCCGATCACTGGTTGGCGGCGGGCGTAGCTCAAGAATTGCCATTACTTGCGCGCCGCGCCGAAATATATACCCCATTGGCCCTCGATGAGGGGGTCAACGTGGTCGTCTTTAGTGACGCTGAGAGTGTGCTAATGAGCGGCCACAGTTGGGATACTATTAGGCGTCAGGTGGCATTCAAACCGGCAGTTATGGCGCGACGCCTGGGTCGCGGGCAGATCGTTGCTTTCACCCAAGATCCTACAGTACGAGCCTATCAAGACGGACTTAACGTGTTAGTAGCTAACGCGCTGTTTCGCGGAGCTGCACATGCACGTCCGGTACGCTAACGACCCACGTGCCCACCACCCATATACCAATAGTTACTTGGATAGTGCGAGTGGGAGTGGGCGCATTCTATGATTATCGGGTTACATGCGGTTCAAATCAGCGTGGCCGATGTCGACAGCGCAGCCGCCGACTATCAGCGGATCTTGGGCAAATCTCCGGCGTCTAAACATGTCGATGGAGAGATAACGTCCGTCGATTTCGTGCTCGACAATACGATCTTGAGGCTTGTTGCAAGCAGCGCACCGTTAGGGCTCGAGCGACTGGATTTTTTAGTGGCAGATGTTAATTATTGGCGGAGTCGTCTAGGTAGAATCGGTATCGCTGTTGATGAGACTCAATCTGACGATACACTATTGGTTATAGAGCAGCTCAGCGCGCGGGGTTTAGGGTTGGCGCTGACACAAGTTGAATCAAGCCCAAGTGATGCATCGAGTGAAGATGCATCGAATCTAAGAGGGCTTGATCATGCGGTTATTGCAAGTAGCAACGGCGACCTTACCGCCGCTCTGTTAGGCGCCAAATTACAGCTCGATATGCGGCTTGATCTCACTAATCCTGAGTGGGATGCGAGGCTCATCTTCTTTCGCTGCGGCGATCTGATTGTTGAGGTTTTTCAATCCTTATCAAAAGATATTTCCGATCCTTCTGATACCTTTTTTGGCCTAACGTGGCGTACTGCCGATATTGAGTCTAGTCATACTAGGCTTACTGACTTAGGTGTTGATGTTTCAACTGTGCGGCAAGGGCGCAAGCTAGGGACAGAAGTTTTTACGATTCGCAGCCACACACATGGGGTGCCAACGTTAGTTTTGGGCACGACAAACAATGCAGCATTGAATCCAAGCTAGCTATGGCTGAAAAATCCTATTTGAAAAATCGTCGTGCGCGCAAACGAATGTACGATGGACAAATAAACAACAGTGAGAGACTTTTTTATGCAGACCCATTTAGTCAACCTTATTGCGCTGGTGGTACTTGTTAGCTTTACAGCGACTACGCGCGCCGACGATACCATGGCAGCTATGGAAGCGATCAGCGTAGACGTTCTAAAAAAGTCCACCACAATGTGGAATGATGACCAGCTGCCATCTTATAGTGAAGGTCAGCCCGAGATATCAGTTGTAAAAGTAACCATTCCCGAAGGCCAAAGTTTACCTTTACATGAACACCCCTTTGCAACCGCAGGCGTACTACTGCAAGGGCATCTTGAAGTGCGCACACCGGATGGTGATAGAACCGAACTCAAAGCCGGACAGGCACTTATTGAACTGATTAATCAGCCTCACGCAGGAGCCAATATTGGTGACGGGCCAGCCGTTATTTTGGTCGTGTATGCAGGGATTGAAGGTCAGTCTGTCACCCGTCTTATCGGCAGTGATGACAGTGATAAGGATTCTACCGATCCACTTTGATGTGGACGGAATCCTAATGTGGACGGTACGCTAATGTGGACGGCACCTCAATGTGGACGGCACCTTAATGTGGACGGTACCCGTCATGGCAACTAGTTATGTTTATTAGCGAGATCAGGCTTAGCGCGCCAAGCGCGTGCACGTAAGCCAAATTCAGAGGTGTAGCCCATGTCTCGACTAATTACCTGAAAGTCTCTGTCAAGAATGTAGTAGCTTGGGTACCCTTTAATACGAAAAATCGCCTGTATTTCACTATTGCCAAGTAGAACCGGCCTGTTCAGACCAACGTCATCGATAAAATCTTGGACGGACTGTGTGGAGTCGTAGTCCAGTGCCACAACAACAACCCGTGTAAATTCCTCGTCGATACCGTCAAGGTTATTGATGCTCGCTCTGCAGATACTGCACCAAGGGGCAAAGAAATAAATGAGGGTATTACGCTGCGGATCGGGTGCGAGCAGTGTCTGTTCACTTTGAAGTGTGGCGCGTGTGGGGAGTGTAGGGAGTGTAGGGAGTGTCGGGAGTGTAAGCGGTGCGATACGAACACCCCCCGAGTTATCGAGCATGTCACGTGTTTGCCAGCTAGAAACCAGGAACATTGCCGACGAAAGTACCAGCGCATATAAGAAAAGCTCGCCGAGGATTTTCATCTGTCATGCTCCACGGGTTCCAAGGTTAACTGTCGGACTTTTGTAAATGGACATCCATTTGTGGGAACGGAATGCTAATACCTTCTTCATCAAATCGAGTTTTAACGGCTTCTGTAGTTCCCCAAAGAACCGGCCAATAATCGGCGGCATTAACCCAAGGTCGCACGATAAAATTGACGCTTGAATCCGCAAGCTCACTGAGCTGAATGACAGGCGCAGGCTCGGGAAGTACGCGGCTGTCGGAGGCGATAATCGACTCAAGAATCTGCTTAGCTTTCCGAATGTCGCCGTCATAAGACATGCCGAAGACCATATCGACGCGACGAGTAGAGCGCGCAGAAAAGTTTGTAATATTGCTGCCAATGACACTGCCGTTCGGAACGATAATTTCTTTGTTGTCGGCTGTGGTCATTGTCGTAGTGAAGATGCTAATGCTGTCGACGGTGCCCATTGCACCACCGGCCTCAACAAAATCACCTTTTTTAAAGGGTTTGAAGACGATCAGCATCACGCCTGCGGCAAAGTTACCTAATGAGCCTTGTAATGCAAGACCAATGGCCAGGCCTGCTGCACCGAGCAGCGCTATAAGTGAAGTCGTATCAACACCTAAATGATCAAGCGCTGCGATGACGACAA
>CAJQLP010000187.1 GCA_905479205.1 uncultured Luminiphilus sp. | reverse complement strand
CCTTGGTAAAAGGCGCTGGCCTTGGAAAAAGGTGCTGGAGTCGCGAGCGCTGTTTTGCTAGGATTCGCGGCTTATTGGGAGAGGTGGCCGAGTGGTCGAAGGCGCACGCCTGGAAAGTGTGTAACGGGCAACCGTTCGAGGGTTCGAATCCCTCCTTCTCCGCCATACAGTTCCGGGGAAGGAATAGACATCCTGCCCCCGCTTGAAAAACCAGCAGTTGTCGGATTGTTTTGGTTTGAAAAAGCCCCGTGTCACTCTGTGCAGCCCCCGATAAACGGGGCTGGCTAGAATAGACGCAGCGGGCTTATCTCATCGATCATAGGTCTCGTTGTTGTATTTGTGCTTGCGATCTAATCCCTGTCTACCACATAGCAACTGGATTGATGATCATCTGAACGGCGCCTTGTAATCTCGCCTGGCCAAGAACAAACATGAATTCCCCCACAGACTCCCGCGCAAGACGCCCGGTGTTCATAGTCTCAAGGATGAAAATTCCGTTTTGCTTCAAGAAGACAACGTGGTCATAAAAAATCTTGTCGCCTTCAATGGCAGGTACGGCACCGACCCCCCAGGTATCTGCACCGACGGCCATAGGTTTGAGTGATGCAAGATAACTGGCCGCGGCATTGGTAATGCCCGGAATAGTTCGTCCCCATTCCTCTGGAGCGGTATCGAGTTTCGCATCAGTCCATCCCGTGTGTAGCAGCACAACATCACCTTCATTGATGGTGACAGATTGCTCTGCCATTGCAGCTCTTAAATCATCTGGTGTAATGGGCTGGCCTGCCGACATGGACGCAACGCCAAAATGTCTCGCCATATCTATCAAAACGCCTCTCGCCACCATCGGTGGAACTTTGCTGATATCGAGCTTGGTCAAGCCTGTAATGGGTGCAATATCTTTACCTGCATTGCAGTTATAGAACATGCCTGCTTCGCCCATATGCCCGAGACCATCGAGCTGTGGGCCAACGCCCAACCACATCTGTACAAGGTCATCGTTTGAGGATGCGTCCCACCCGTATATGGTCGTGGTATCGGTTACAAAATGCTGGCCGGGCTGCACCACTTGGAGTTGTACGCTGCGTGGCGGGTAGGCGGGCATGCCGGGCTTTAACACGATCCCGAGCGGGTGTGTCTTGCCTTGTTGCACTAGCTGTGCGGCAGCTATGACACTTTCTTCGGTCATTCGATTGGTGGCTCCACGCTGGTCATCAATGCCCCAAATTGACGGTTGACAGTCGCCGGCATGAGCAACGGTTGTAAGCAGTGAAAATAGGGCGGCTGTAATTCGGGTCATTCGCATTATTCTTTCCTTTTTAGTGAGCTCAGCGTTGTCACGTTGCGATACGTTGCATTGGCGTTGCCGGTCCTGCCAGTGTAGCGGTGATAATTTAAGGTGGGTAAATTTTTAGCTATCGACTGTAAAGATCGATCCGAGATGAACAGCAACAAAAGCTAGACAAAGAGCGGACAGGGTGTGTCGAGAGCGTTAATTGCAATAATGTGTGTTGTCGTGTGGTTATTTTACTGTGCGCACTCATTAGGCATAACGGGATGAAGAAAAATTTAGGACCTTTTGAGCGGTTAATCCGCTTGGCTCTCGGTAGCGCATCGCTGTTTTTTGTTTTTATTCAGCCCGAGTGGGGGGTTACCGAGGGTATTGTCGCTATTGTTGGATTATTTTTGTTGCTGAATGCGCTCTCTGCGCGCTGCTATCTTTGGCGCTGGCTCGGCATCGATACTCGCGCGAGTGCGCAGTGCGATTTTAGTCAAGCCTCTGACTGAGCTGCAGACTGAGCTGCACGCTCATCCATAGAGTCACGGGCCTGGGCGTCAATATCGTCTAGCAGGCGGCGGGATCCTTGCCAGAAGCAGAACACGCCAATAAGCCCAAGTACGAGAGCCGTCAGCATTGCGTAACGCAGGTGATCGTTGCCAAAAATAGGCACGTAGAGGTCGCTCAGTACGCCCACCATAAGCGGCCCTAACCCCAGTCCTACCATATTCAATATGAAAAACATTACGGCTGATGCCACTGCGCGCATGCTCGGAGAAACAATACCTTGACACATTGCGATACTCGGGCCGAGGTACAGGGTGTTGAGGACCGTAGTGGGGATCAGTATCAGCAGAATTAGATCGACGTTTTGGCCCAAGAGAATATAGGCATAGGGTGGCAGCGCGATTAAGGTGCCCCACAGAGGAACCCATACATACCAACGCTTATCCACAATCCCTAGGCGATCCCCTAAGAAGCCACCCATAAAGGTACCCAGCGCGCCCGCTAAGCCAGAGATTAAGCCTAAATAAAGACCGACATCACCGATGGTCATCCCATGATTACGAATAAGGAATGAAGGGAAAAAATTGCCGTTGCCGTAACTGACAAAGGATTTGAACGCGCAACCAAATGCTATCCACCAGAAAGCGGGACGCTCTTTGAGCAGCGAGAAGGTGTCTGAAAAGCTCGCTTTAGGCGCGATAAAGCCACCTTCCCAGCGGCCCCGGCGAGGTTCTCGTACCAGTGCAGCTAGAAGTACGGCGAAGACAACGCCCGGCATGCCAATAACAAAAAATGCTTGTCGCCATCCAAAGCTCTCCGCGACCCAGCCGCCACCTGCAAAACCTAACAAAATGCCGATGTAGATTCCGGTTGAATAAAACGAGAGTGCCGTTCCGCGCTGTTCGGGTGGAAAGTAATCACTCAACATAGAGTGAGCGGGTGGAGATCCCCCAGCTTCGCCTATGCCAACACCCAATCGAGCAAGAACCAACTGCGAGTAGCTGGAAACCATGCCCGACAGCGCGGTCATACTGCTCCAGACTGCAAGGGATACCGCAACAATATTGCGGCGGTTGCTTCGGTCCGCGAGATAGGCGATTGGAATTCCTGCACACACATAAACCACAGCGAAACTGAAACCTGTTAACAGCCCTAGCTGCGCGTCCGATAGGCTGAGCTCCGCCTTAATAGGTTCTTGCAAGATGACCAAGATTTGTCGGTCAATAAAGTTAAAAGTGTAGACGAGAGTCAGCATTACAAGGACAAACCATCGGTACCCGACCTCGGAAGGGGTTGACGGGGAAGAAACTGGCTGGCTATTCATTTTTGGGCTCTCTTGTACGGTGGCCGCATCCTTTATGTTTGACAGAACTTACGACAGATGTGCCTTTCGATAGAGTCTTACATGATGATTCTTGTTATCCTTTGTAAGAATGACAGATGTTTTCCAAAAACACATCAGTACACTGAATTATGCAATCGCAGCTAACTTAATATGGGCTGGCCGACTAATCCGGGAATCCCTTTGGTATGAAAACAGAGTCTAGTTCGTTAACTCATCTTGATGCGCGTGGCGATGCGCGCATGGTAGATGTCGGTGCTAAATCGATTACCGAGCGCCTAGCCGTTGCAACGGCGCAGGTTAAAATGAGACAGGCCACTCTGGAGGCGATAAACAGCGACGGGATACCTAAAGGCGACGTGTTTGCTACTGCGAGAATTGCGGGCATTCAAGCCGCTAAGCAGTGTAGTAGTTTGATACCGCTGTGCCATCCTCTGCTGCTAACGTCGGTAAAGGTTACGGTGACGTCTAATGAAGCGTTACCCGGCGTTGATATTACCGCTCGATGCAAAGTGACCGGACAAACCGGTGTGGAGATGGAGGCACTGACCGCCGCGAGCGTTACTGCGCTGACGATTTATGATATGTGCAAGGCTATTGACCGCTCGATGGTGATCTCAAACGTACAGCTAGAACAAAAAGAGGGTGGTGCCAGCGGTGACTGGCAGCGCGACAGCGTATGATAACCGTCCGATTTTTTTCCATGGTTAGAGAAGCGCTAGGTGTTGAGGAGCTCAGTGTCGAGTTGAGCGATAGTATAAATTCCGTGGCGTCGCTTAAACGCGCTTTGGCCGATCAAAACGGGGCGATTTGGGATGAGACTCTTCATCAGCCGAATTTAGTGCACGCACTTAATCAGCGCGTAGTGCGCATTGAAGCGGCCGTGGTTGACGGCGATGAAGTTGCGTTCTTTCCTCCGATGACCGGCGGCTAATATGTCGCATATAGTCGTACAGAACGTTGTTGTACAGAAAGACGTCTTCAATGCCGCCGAACAGTACGACCTTTTAATGCGAGAATGTCCCGGCGCGGCGATTGTCACCTTTACCGGATACGTTCGTGATCACTGCGATTCCGGCTGCGTGGGGCAACTTGAACTGGAACACTATCCAGGCATGACTGAAAGCGTGTTAGGCGAGTTAGGGCAGCAAGCTAGTAAGCGGTTCAATCTTAAAGCGTGGCGAATCGTACATCGCTATGGCGTGTTGGACGTTAACGAACCTATTGTTTGGGTCGCGGTTATTGCAGATCACCGAAGTGCGGCTTTTGATGCCTGCCAGTTCCTAATGGACACACTGAAAACCGACGCGCCGTTCTGGAAACGCGAGCACATGACTGATGGCAGTGCGAACTGGGTAGCGGCAAAAAGTAGCGACAGCGAGCGCCGTAAGCGCTGGCGAGAATGAGAGTAAGTTATGAGTGATAAAGCCTTTCGAAACGCACTGGGTAAGTTTGCTACTGGTGTGTGTTTAATTTCGGTGAATGATGAGCGAAGTGGCGCATTGGCCCTGACGGCCAATTCGTTTTCGTCAGTTTCGCTCGATCCTCCCTTAGTGCTTTGGAGTATTCAAAATAATTCTGAGTGCTTCCGTGAATATACCGATTGTCACTATTTCGGTATCTCAGTGCTTAGCTCAAGCCAGGAGCATTTATCGAATCGCTATGCCCAAAAAGGGTGTCATGGCATTGATCAGAGTGACTTTATGACCGATCCGACAGGGACACCTTTGTTGCGTAACGCTTTGGCTCAATTCAGCTGTAAACGCCATAAAGTGATTGACGGTGGCGACCACCAAATTGTCATCGGCGAGGTTATTGGTTATGCAACAGAAGACCGAGACCCTTTGCTTTTCCACGCGGGTAGCTATGACCGCCTAAAGTCTTCTGCAGCCTGAGGTCTAGACGTGAAATTTTGTCCGCAATGCGGGAGCTCGGTCGAGCTTAAGGTACCCGAAGGCGATGATCGCGAACGTCATGTTTGCGTTCATTGTGATGTCATCCATTACCACAATCCCAAAGTCATTGTAGGTTGCTTGCCCGAGCACAATGGCAAAGTGCTGTTGTGCAAACGCGCCATAGAGCCGAGGTACGGTTATTGGACTTTGCCCGCAGGCTTTATGGAGAACCGTGAGACCACTTCGGAGGGCGCTGCGCGCGAGATGGTGGAGGAAGCCGCCGCTGTGGCCACGGATACCACGCTTTACCGTGTTTTTGATGTGCCGCATATCAGTCAGGTGTACGTTTTTTATCGCTGTGGGATCGAGAATGGAGCGTACGGTATTGGGCCTGAAAGCCTTGAGTCGCAGCTTTTTTCAGAAGACGAAATTCCGTGGAATGATCTTGCGTTTCCCGTGGTGCATGAGCTTTTGCAGGAGTTTTTTGATGACCGGCGCAGTGAGAATTACCCAGTGCGCCACAGTGTCATCAGTCGTGGTCGCCGTTAGTCGCCGCGAAATATAACCCTTTGGCCGCCAACTGATTAATGAAAGGAATAGTAACTATGGCTCACCCCAAAATAGGTAATGCTGCTCCCGCGTTTGTTCTGCTGGATCAAGAGGATAATAAAGTTTCGCTGAAGGATTTCCGAGGTGATAAGCACGTTGTCGTTTATTTTTATCCGAAGGCCATGACTCCCGGATGTACGGTTCAAGCATGCGCTCTGCGCGATCACGCAAAGGAGTTAGCTAAACGCAATACCGTGGTGCTGGGTATCAGTCCTGATGCCACGAAGAGACTCGCAAAGTTTGCGGAGCGAGACGGACTGAATTTCACATTATTATCGGATGAAGACCACGCAATTGCCGATAAGTACGGTGCTTGGGGGCCCAAGAAATTTATGGGAAAGGAATTTGATGGCATTCTGCGCAGTACCTTTATTGTCGATAAGGAAGGTCGGCTGAGAGCCATTATGGATAGCTTTAAAACCAAGACACATCACGAAGACTTGCTTGCCAAACTCGATGAGCTTGGTTTGCATTAGAAAGCATGTGGCTGGGCACTTTACGAATAAAAGGAATATCACCTATGCGCGTCATCACCTGCAATACCAACGGCATCCGTGCGGCGCAGCGTAAAGGTTTCTTTGAATGGCTCGCTGAGCAAGATGCTGATGTAGTCTGTATTCAAGAAACCAAGGCCCAAGAGCATCAGCTTGAGAGCGATGCTTTTCGCCCGGCGGGTTACCATTGCTTTTATAACGACGCACAGCGGAAAGGGTACAGTGGCACAGCGCTCTACAGCCGCGTAAAGCCCAAAAAAATTGTGACCCAATTGGGTTGGGAGCCTTTGGACTCTGAGGGACGCTACCTGCAGGCCGACTTCGACACCATTAGTGTGATTTCACTTTACGTGCCGTCGGGCTCGAGTAAAGAAGAGGCACAGGCGCGCAAAGAGGTGTTCATGGAGCATTTTTATGAGCATCTTCGGGTTTTGGGGCGCAAGCGGCGAGAGTTTATTATTTGCGCTGACTGGAACATTTGCCATAAAGAAATCGACTTAAAAAACTGGAAAGCGAACCAGAAGAACTCTGGTTTTTTGCCCCACGAGCGCGCGTGGCTTACGAGGGTGCTCGATGACCTAGGCTGGGTTGACGTCTTCAGGTGTGTGAAGCCTGAGCCCGAGGAGTACACGTGGTGGTCTAACAGAGGCCAGGCGTGGGCGAAGAACGTTGGCTGGCGCTTAGACTACATGCTTACAACACCCGGAATTGCCGAGCGTACCGTCGCGGCGTCGGTGTATCGTGAGCAGCGCTTCTCTGACCATGCGCCCTTGATTATCGATTTTGACACGCCGTTTTCGGCATAAGGGGCGTTAAAAGCGCGAAGGCATGCGATATACGTTGCTATCAGTGGCTTTGGTTACGTAAAGTAGCGGCCGATTATTTGATATACCCGATTTCATTCTATTCACAACCGGAGGATACATGTTTATTGCAAACGCTTACGCTCAGCAAGCTGGAGGCCAGGCAGCAGGTGGAGAGTTTTTTCAAATTGGCTTTCTTGTTGTACTGTTTGGCTTGTTTTACTTCATCGCCATCAGACCTCAGCGCAAGCGCCAGAAAGAGCACCAAGAGATGATAGGCGCCTTGAGTAAGGGCGACGAGGTCATCACCTCATCGGGTATGCTCGGGAAGATCATCGGTCTCGATGACAACTATGTAACATTGCAGGTGGCCAGTAGCGTCAATCTCAAATTCCAACGAGTACACGTTAACGCGGTGCTACCTAAAGGCACCTTGAAGTCTGTTGGTGCGGAATAACATTCAATTACCTGAGCGAGTCGATTTGGCTCGCTGCCCGACGCCTTTTCAACTATTAACCAGAGCAAGCAAGCGCTGGGGTGCTGGACGAAGGATTTGGGTTAAACGTGACGACCTCACGGGCACCACTCTTACGGGTAACAAAGTCCGTAAGCTCGAATTTTTTGCGGCCTACGCAAAGGCTCGCGGCATAGATACACTGATAACCTGCGGCGGTCTGCAGAGCAATCATGCTCGAGCGACCGCTGCTGTGTGCGCTCAGCTAGGTTGGCACTGTGAGTTAGTGCTTCGCGGTAAAACGGCAGAGCCCTCTGGTAATACGCTGCTCGACAAGCTGTTTGGTGCAGACATCCAAGTGGTCGAGGCGCCTCATTATCAACGCCATTTAGTCGAGCTATTGGAGCAAACTGCCGAGCGACACCGTCTGCTAGGGCGAAACCCATTGATCATTCCCACCGGTGGCAGTAACGGAATCGGTATCTGGGGATATATTGCTGCGGCGCGCGAACTGCTTACAGACTTTAGCAATCAAGGGATCACCGACGCGGCTGTCGTCACTGCGACGGGATCAGGTGGGACCCAGGCTGGGCTGACGTTAGGCATGGACATGGCCTCGGCCAACATTGATGTAATCGGGATAGCCGTGAGTGATGACAGCACATGGTTTAATAAAAAAGTTATTGATGACATTGAGGAAGCTCGCAAACAGTGGCCCGACTTGCCCGCGCTTCGAAGGAACCCGATAACCATCGATGACTTTGTGGGCCCAGGCTACGGTCGTGCGGGCACTGAAATTTATGCGTTAATTGCTGAACTCGCTGCGCTGGAAGGGGTGGTGCTAGATCCTGTCTACACGGGTAAAGCTTTTTACGGCATGCTCGAATTGATCAAAAACAATCAAATCGGAGCGCACCAAGACATTGTATTTGTGCACACGGGCGGTATCTTTGGCTTATTTCCGCACCATCAACAGTTAGCGGGCTTATTAGAGTTTTGAGCAAGCGAATAAAACGGAGCAAGTGACATGGAAGGGTTCATTACCACGGTTAATGGCTACGCATGGGGCCCCGCCATGCTCGTTTTATTGCTGGGAACAGGCATTTTTCTAACGTTGGGTCTCGGCTTTCTTTCTCTGCGACGTTTACCCTTGGCATTTAAACTTCTGTTTACGGGTTTCAGCAGTCACGGTGCGGGCGATATACCCCCGTTCAGGGCGTTAATGACCTCCCTATCAGCCACGATTGGAACCGGCAATATTGCAGGGGTCGCGACGGCAATCACGCTTGGTGGCCCCGGAGCACTCTTTTGGATGTGGATTACGGCACTGTTCGGGTTGGCTACAAAGTATGCGGAAGGCGTGCTCGCGGTGCACTACCGGGAGCGCGATGAGCTGGGGGGGTACAGTGGTGGTCCGATGTACTATATCCGTAACGGCCTCGGCAAAAGGTGGGCTTGGCTCGCCACGGCATTTGCTCTTTTTGGCGGTATGGCAGGCTTCGGTTTAGCCAACACGGTGCAATCGAACTCAGTTGCACAAGTTCTCACCGACAACCTCGATATACCGTGGCAAGTGACGGGCGTGGTGCTAATGATTTTGGTCGGTGGCGTCATTCTTGGCGGTATTCAGCGGATCGCGGCTACAGCAGGCGCTGTAGTGCCAATGATGGCGGTAGCATACATGTTGATGAGTGTGATCGTGATTGCACTCAATATTCAGCAAGTACCTCAGGCCATTATGACCATTATCGATTCAGCGTTTAACGGCGCGTCAGCCGCAGGTGGGTTTGCAGGCGCAACCGTTTGGGCAGCCATACGCTTTGGTGTCGCGCGCGGTATTTTTTCCAATGAAGCAGGACTGGGTAGCGCGCCCATAGCGCACGCAGCTGCACAAACTAATGAGCCGGTTGAGCAGGGCATGATTGCCATGCTGGGCACGTTTATCGATACGCTTTTGGTGTGCACGATGACCGGTTTGGTGATCATTCTTACTGGGGTACTAGACAGCGGTCAGTCCGGAGCAAGTCTTACCGCAATGGCATTCGGTGCTGCCTTTCCGGGCGGCGAGTGGGTAGTAACGATTGGCGTCGTGGTTTTCGCTACTACAACCATGATTGGCTGGTCTTTCTATGGTGAACGCTGCGTTGTTTATCTCTTCGGCGCGCGGGCAATTATGCCTTTCCGTGTTTTGTGGGTATTGGCAATACCGGTAGGCGCTGGATTGAACTTAGGTATCGTCTGGCTCATTGCCGATACTCTAAACGCATTCATGGCGATTCCTAACTTGATCGCACTACTATTGCTGTCGCCGGTCGTCTTCCGTCTCAGTAAAGAGTATTTTGCACGCCAATCGGATGTGGACAATGATGATAATGGTCTCGGCGTTTTAGAATGAGCGCACTGCCGCCAGAAAAACTCATTGTCGCTATTTCATCGCGAGCACTGTTCAATCTCGATGATGCGCACCGGGTTTTTAAAGAAGAGGGGCTAGAAGCTTATTCACGTTATCAAATCGATAATGAGCAAACGCCCCTAGAGCCCGGAACCGCGTTTGGCGTGGTGAAAAAATTGCTCGCACTCAATAATCGTCTTGACGAGCCTCTCGGAGTGGAAGTCGTGCTGCTTTCGCGCAACAGTGCAGACACTGGCTTACGCGTATTCAATTCCATAGAGCACTATCAACTACCGATTACGCGTGCTGCCTTTTGCGGGGGTGAATCACCCTGGCGATACATCCATGCGTTTGGCTGCCAGTTATTTCTATCCGCTGAGCCTCAAGATGTACGAATGGCCTTAGAGAACAATGTGGCTGCTGCAACGTTGGTTTCAAGAAACCGCGGTGATTCTGAGGGCGAGCAGCTTCGCTTCGCGTTCGATGGAGACGCCGTGCTGTTTTCCGATGAGGCAGAGCGAGTTTTTAAAACAGAAGGTCTAGAAGCTTTTACCGCGAGTGAGCGGGCAGCGCGCCATGAGCCTCTGCAGGGCGGACCTTTCAAAAGCTTTTTGGCCGCGTTGCAGAAGTTGCAACAAGCTTTCCCTGCGAGTGAAGCCCCGATTCGAACGGCGTTGGTGACCGCTAGATCGGCACCCGCTCACGAACGGGTCATACGAACCTTGCGAGCCTGGGATATTCGTATTGACGAGTCTATTTTTCTTGGCGGCCTCAAGAAGACCGACTTCCTACGGGCGTATCGCGCTGACGTGTTTTTTGACGACCAAGAAACGCACTGCGACCTCGCCGCTGAGCACGTCACAACGGGACATGTGCCACACGGTATTGCCAATACGTAGGACTAAGCCCGACGCCTTAGCCTCAAATCGGGTATCGCTTGTCCCTAAGCAGGCCTTGAGCGCATAAAAAACCGTTATTTTATTCCAAAAACACTGGCGACTTATCTTCAGTCACGATAACGTTAACTCTAGCCAATTTTATAATACAGGCGGTGTTCCGATGAAACTTCAGCAGCTCCGTTACATATGGGAAGTGGCGCATCATGACCTCAACGTCTCTGCAACAGCGCAGAGTTTGTTTACTTCTCAGCCCGGTATAAGTAAGCAAATTCGGCTTTTGGAAGACGAGCTCGGCGTAGAAGTTTTTGCTCGCAGCGGTAAGCACTTAACGCATGTGACGCCTGCCGGAGAGGTCATTCTAGAGCTCGCAGGTGAGATTCTGCGTAAAGCCGAATCAATAAAGCGAGTCGCGCAAGAATTTTCCAATGAGAAAAGTGGCACGTTGTCTATTGCGACAACGCATACGCAAGCGCGCTATGTTTTGCCTGGAATCATTAAGGAATTCATGGCGAGCTACCCCGAAGTATCACTGCAAATGCAGCAGGGTACACCGATGCAAATTGCCGAGATGGCAGCGGAGGGCTCGGTGGATTTCGCTATAGCGACCGAAGCTTTGGAGCTGTTTTCCGACCTGGTTATGCTGCCGTGCTTCCGATGGAACCGGTGTATTGTCGTACCGAAAGACCACCCCCTAGCGTCAGTCGAAAAAGTGACCCTAGAGGCTGTTGCCGAGTATCCGATCGTGACCTATACCTTCGGTTTTACGGGCCGGTCAAAATTAGACGATGCCTTCAATAACCGAGGACTGACGCCAAAAGTGACATTTACAGCCGTTGATGCTGACGTTATTAAGACCTACGTACGCTTAGGGCTTGGCATAGGCATCATCGCTGGGCTTGCTTATGATGAGGAGCTCGATACCGACCTGGTAAAACTTGATGCCAGTCATTTGTTTGCGTCGAGCGTTACGAGCCTAGGATTTAGAAAGGGTACCTTTCTGCGCGGATATATGTACGATTTTATCGTCGAGCTTGCTCCTCACCTGACTCGCGAAATCGTACAGGAGGCGCTCTCGAGAGCACACCCGAGTGAGCGAGCAGAACTGTATGAGCACATAGAGCTCCCCGTTTACTGAGCAGGAGCGTCTCAATCTAAGGGCTTGGTCCTTTATTGATTTTCTAGGGCGCGCATGAATGCGCCCACTTTGTCGAAGGTTTCCTGATATTCAGCATCGGCATTTGAGTCAAACACAATGCCGCCGCCGCCCCAGCAGGTAATCCTATCGTCATTCACTTCCAGCGTGCGTATAGCAACACTTGATTCCATCCATCCATCACCAGCAATGGCGAAAATAGACCCGCAATAAGCGCCGCGTGGCGTATTCTCAAGCTCCGCGATAATCTCCATTGCCCGGCGCTTTGGTGCCCCTGTGATTGAGCCTCCCGGAGAGCAACCGATAAGGGCTTCCCCGGGAGATATATCATCACGCAGCGTTCCCTCAATACGACTGACCAAATGATGAACATTCTCATAACTGTGTAGTGAACAGATTTCCGGTGTGTCAACGCTTCCGCGTACGCAGAGTTTGCCGAGATCATTGCGCAGCAAATCAGTGATCATGATGTTTTCGGCACGATCTTTCACTGAGTTCAACAGTGAATCAGCAATCGCTTGATCTGTGTCAGGATCTTTGTGGCGGGGGCGCGTGCCTTTAATGGGCTGTGTTGTTATTTTTCCATTGTGTGTCGACAAGAACCTCTCGGGAGAGAGCGATAATATCGCGTGCCCGTCTGCCAAGCTTAAATAGGCTGAAAAATCTCCCGGAGCCACATCCCTGAGCTTCCGATAGGCCTCAAAAGGATGCCCCTCGCAGCCCGCTGAGAATTGTTGAGCGTAGTTAACCTGGTAGCAGTCGCCTGCGATGATATAGTCGCGAATGCGCTCTATGGCCGCCGTATAGCCTCTCTGGCTCAAATGGGGGCTAAAGGGGCAAGTGAGGGTAAAGTCACGCGCCTCATCCGTAGGCTCGCTTAGCAATGCTTGCAGGGTCTCAATGCTCTGAGAGCACGAATCCGAAGTCACATACCAGCTCTCTCGTGTGCGCTTATCCTTGACCACACACCAATCGTACAAACCTGCCATTGCAGACCGGCTGGATGCTTGCTTCACTCCATGCTTAGCAGCGGCACTGTCGTAGTCCACAAAGCCGATGCTAATAAGCGCTGAATTAGGAGAAGATTCCCGCGTTAAACATGATTCAATGGACGCCATCCACGCGTTCAAGTCACCCTGGAAAGCGTCGAGCTGAATGACCGCACGTGGCATAGCGGCTACAATGTCATACGTAGCTGAGGCCGATCCTCTGTGGCTGTCGAGAAAGACGAAGCCAGGGAGATGGGCGAGCGAAGCTGCAATAGCGAAAATATCATTATTCGCCAGCAATGTTTTGTTACTGTGATTGAATAGATCCAATTGGGTGATAAACAAACCGTAATAAATTGACACTACGGTAGCATTAAAAGTAGATTGCCTGCGGTTTTTTGTCCCAGTTGCGGCGAGTAAACGGACTTTTTAAGAGACAACCACAGACTTTCAACAAAAGAGTGATCCCATGAGCGAGAGCAATTCTAGGTCCTACGCATCTCTGGTTAACCCGTTGGTAAAGCGACCGGTCTCCGAACCCAGCGAGGGGGCAAAATTGTCACCCTATGATGAAACGCTCGCGCGAGGCCAAGAGTTGCAACAAAGGCCTTATGTCGCAGCCGGTGTTCGCAATATACAACGTCAACACCAAAAGCATCGAATGACCGTTTGGGAGCGTATTCGCTATCTAGCTGACAGCGAACCCACCGTACTGTATCAAAACTGGGGGCCTAATCTTGACGGCGCCTCATTAGTCACCGCAATTATTCAAATTGACGGTCGTGACGTCGCCATATATGGGCATGACTTTACCGTGCGTGCAGGCTCGATGGATGCGACTAACGGCAAAAAGCTCGCTAAATTATTTGAGCTAGCAGCCAAGCGCCACATACCGTTGGTTGGGCTTAATGATTCTGCTGGGGCATACATCCCAGCGGGCGTGGGTGGTCTTGATGGCTACGCCGACGCCTTCACAGCGCTCCGCAAAATTAGCGGTATCGTCCCAAGTATTATGTGCATGTTTGGTTTTAACGCGGGTGGTGGTAGCTACCTACCGCGGCAGGGCAGCTTTTTAATTCAACCGAGAGACACTTTTTTTGGCCTGACAGGTCCCGGCGTTGTTAAATCAGTCCTCGGTGAAGATATTACGCCCGAAGAGCTTGGCGGCCCGGATGTGCACAGCCAAACGGGAGTGACCGACTTTGTGGTCGACGATGAAGTAGCCGCTTTGCGTAAGGTGCGTGAAATCCTCAAGTACATTCCGGACTCGAACGCGAGTGCGCCGGGCTACCAACCAAGCTCTGATCCTGCAGACCGAAAAACTATCGATATTGATATTTTGTTGCGTAAAGCATTTAACTCGCCGTCGGGTTTCAATACGCCCGTTGATATCACCATTCTCATTCAGCAACTGTGTGATCATGGCGATTACCTTGAGATTCAAGCAGAGCGAGCACGCAATACCATTACGGCGTTCGGCAGAATGGGCGGCAATGTGGTGGGCTTTGTAGCGAACAACTCAGCGGTGGCCTCGGGGCAGATCGATATTGGCGCTGCCTATAAAAATGCGCGCTTCATTCGTTTCTGCAACCTATACAACATCCCCGTTATGTTTTTAGAGGACACCACAGGCTTTTTGCCTGGCAGCGAACAGGAGCACCGCGGTATTGTGCAGGCAGGTAGAGCTATGCTCGATGCTATTGTTGACCTACGAACTCCACGGTTCCTGGTGTTGGTGCGCAACGCTTTTGGTGGCGCGTATGCCAGTTACAATAACTATCCAACGGGCGCAGATTTCGTCATTGCCTTACCAACGACTCGCGTTGCGGTCATGGGGCCAGCCGGAGTGGAGTATGTCTACAAGGATGAGCTAAAGAAGGTTCGCAGTAGTTTAAGGGAGCGCATCGAGAATGAATCACTGGCGCAGCAAGCGCAGGGATTGAGCGCTGATGATGCTCTGCAGGCAGCTGAAGAACTCGTTAACAGTTGGGCCAAGCAGCAGGAGACTGATTTAGCCCAACGCTACGAGCGGGAAATAATGAACCCTGAGGAAGCGCTTAGCCTTGGATCTATTTCGCAAATTGTGATGCCTGACGATTTGCGGAGAGCACTCACAGAGCACCTTGAGTTTTGTTTGCGGCATTACGAACCGGGCCCGCTGCAATCTGTGCAGCGTGAATTCCACTAATCGGCGCTCTGTAGGAGAAACTTCGTGTCCAATTTCCATTACTTAAACAACCCGCTTATTCACGCCGATCGCCGATTGGGTCAGCATGGGTCAAACTGGGTACGTCAGTTTGATTGCACACATATAAAGCCGCTAATTATCTGTCGCGGCCCCATCCGAAAAGAGGCCATGGATGTCTTCAGTGAAATGGGTATCGAGCATTACGGCATCTTGCTATCCGAGAAGGATTCGATTGTCTATCCCAGAGCGCTGGCGCCCGAGCTAAGAGCGCTAACCGATCCAGAACGAATACATCGCGTACCTGACTATACGGGTGCAACCAAAGAAGAGCGTCTTCAGCGTATTGACGAGATCATCGCGATCGCGAAGGAGGGCGGTTACAACGCTATCTTTACCGGTTACGGTTTCATGGCCGAGGATGAAACCATGGTGGCGGCCATGGAGAACGCGGGACTCAACTTCATTGGCCCCTGTTCACGTACTGTTCATCAAGCTGGCTTAAAAGATGAGGCAAAGCGTACGGCCTTGAAAACCGGGGTGTCAGTCACGCCGGGCATCGACAATGGCACAGCACTGACTCTGCTTAAAAAATACCCGACGATTGCTGATCTAAAAACGCTCTGCACAGCTGAAGCACTAGAGGTTCCTGATGATGCCTTTGATGGGAACGCTGATCTTGAAACACTCGCCGACATCGTATTAGCTGCGAGCTATAGTAAGGGTATCGATCTCTACACCGTTGATGAGCTGACAGCGGCGCTCACCGAAGCCGTGGCGAAGATTAACGCGGAATACCCACAGAATCGCGTGCGTCTAAAAGCTATCGGCGGCGGGGGCGGTAAGGGTCAGCGCATTCTTGGTTTGGGTGAGGGTCATCGCACTCCTGAACTAGTTCGTGAGATTCTTAATGAAGTCAAAACGACTGGCGTAGGTGACAACAAGAACGTGCTCGTCGAGTTAAACATTGAAACTACACGTCACCAGGAAATTCAGGTGGTGGGTAATGGTGATTGGGCGATAACTCTAGGCGGACGCGACTGCTCCCTTCAAATGCATGAGCAGAAGCTTCTCGAGGTTTCAGTAACCCGTGAGTCTCTACTTGAGGCGCAGGCAGCGGCCGAGCGCGAAGGCCGCACTGAAGAGGCTGCCGTATTAGCGCAGGATGTTAAAACCCTTGACGCCATGGAAGACGAGGCTGCGCGTTTTGGCGCTGCAGTGGGACTTGATTCGGTGTCAACATTTGAGTGTATCGTCGATCGTGATCGGCACTTTTTTATGGAGATGAATACGCGTATTCAGGTAGAGCATCGAGTGAGCGAGCTCTGTTACGCCATGAAGTTTTCTAACCCTGAGAATCCTGAAGAGTACTTCATCGTCGAATCGCTGGTTGAGGCCATGGTCCTACTGGCCGCGCATGGCCCGCAGCTACCAAAGCCCGAGCGAGTTCCTCGCTTCAAAGATAGTGTGGAAGCTCGGCTGAATGCGACCAATGATGCGCTGCAACCCAATGCCGGTGGACAGATTGAATATTGGTCAGACGCCATTGAGGGCGAGATTCGCGATGACCAAGGTATCAGTCTGCACAATCCCGATACTGACGTATTCATGAATTACACCCTGGCGGGTGCTTACGATTCAAATATTGCGCTGCTGTTGACCGTAGGTGACAGCCGCGAGTCGACCTATAGTGCTATGGCAGATGTTTTGCGAGCTACGAGTATGCGAGGGCGTGATCTGCACACCAATCTTGAGTTCCACTACGGATTGGTAAACTGGTTCCTAGGAAACAATATTAACGCCCGCCCAACAACAAAATTTATTGTGCCTTACCTAACGGCGGTGGGAGAGCTTATTGAAGAGGCGTCTCGGGTCGACTTGACGGTAGCGTGGCGTATTCTTTCCAATGAACTGCTTTCCGCGGCAGAGGAAACAGGACGCAAGGCACTGGCTGATGTGCTAGAGATGAAGCAAACGTTGTTACTGCGTCCTTTGCAGATATTGATGGACGCCCCACACTTGCTGTCAGGATGGCTTAGCATGAACAAAGCCGCCTTCGCGGTGACCGATGAGCATATCGAGTGGGCAGAAAACCCGATTGATGTGCTCAGCGACACATATCATTACTTAAAGCTTGATTGGTCACCTGATTCACCCGCCGCTAATGTGATATGGGATCACGACGAAGCCATTCTTTCTAACGCGGAAGATTTTTATCGTGATCTCGAGCAGCAGTTGAATGTTGAGACTTGGTCAGACCTAAAGAATGCGCTAGCGGGCGAGGCGCCAGAGAGCTTCTCGGCAGACCAATGGCTCGAGATACAATCAGCACACCGGGGGTTTCAGAGTGGCACCGAAATTCTGGAGCTGTTACCCGCAATGGCGCGCTTTACAGGTTTCTATCAGTTAGCCGTGAATTCGGATTTGAGTATCCACATACCCGAGCGATTGTTAGATAGCGATCATCAAACGGCGATGTCTAAAGCATTGGCACCACCGCCTACCGCAAAGTCCAATGAGGTTGTTGCCGTGAGTGGCGGTATGTTCTACGGCCGTGAAGCGCCTGATCTTCCACTTTACGTGCAGAAGGGAGATCACTTTAATGCGGGCGATCCGCTGTATATTGTTGAGGTCATGAAGATGTTCAACAAAGTCTATGCGCCGTTTTCGGGTACTGTTGATGAGGTGCTTGTTGACGGCGATGGTGTCATTATCAGTAAAGGTCAAAGCCTCTTCAAAGTGACGCCAGACGAACAGGTAGTTACTGTGCCTGCGGATGTGCTCGCCAACAGGCGGAAAGAGCACACAGAGCAACTAATGAAAATGTTCCTTTAAACGATATTAGGATTCAGGAGCTTCACATGATTACTGCGCTCGACCATATCGCCATAGCGGTGCCCAACTTTGAAGCTGCAATAAAACGTTTCATGGAGGACTTTGGATTGCCCTTTGAGGGAACCGAGGACGTTTTAGCGGCGAAAACGAAAACGGCATTTTTTCCGCTCCCGGCAACGAGCATCGAACTGGTTCATCCTCTCAATGGTGATGGCCCCATCGCAAAATATATCGAGAAGCGGGGCGGAGGTATTCACCATCTGTGCTTTCGCAGTGATAACATCCTCGAAGATGTGGCGCGGTTGAAGGCCAAGGGCTACGAGTTCTTGAGTGATAGTCCGAGTCCTGGAGCCCATGATTCACAGGTTATTTTCATACAC
Source organism: uncultured Luminiphilus sp. (assembly GCA_905479205.1). Taxonomy (GTDB): domain Bacteria; phylum Pseudomonadota; class Gammaproteobacteria; order Pseudomonadales; family Halieaceae; genus Luminiphilus. Next base: position 9,523 of record CAJQLP010000187.1, on the reverse strand, counting down.
CCCAAGAGCTGCGACGGCGTGCTTATTGAGATCAACCAACCAAGCAAAGATCATTAATTACTTTCAATATGTCACGCAAGCAACTGATATTAAGGAATAAATGTGCCCATTTACGATAAGGGAGAGGCTAGTCTTGAGAACTGGTCAGCACTGGTTGAGCGTCAAAGCAAAGGCTTGAAACCGTCCGACCTAACGTGGGAGACCCCTGAGGGCATCCCTTTAAAGGTTCTCTACACCGCTGAAGATACCGAGGGTCTGGAGTATACGGATACCCTTCCAGGTATATCGCCCTACATTCGTGGTCCAATGGCTACTATGTATGCGGGCCGACGCTGGACGATTAGGCAATACGCAGGGTTTTCCACCGCCGAAGAATCAAACGCCTTCTATAGAAAGGCTCTTGCGGCTGGTGGACAGGGTGTTTCAGTCGCCTTTGACCTTGCGACACACCGTGGCTATGACTCGGATCATCCCCGGGTAGAGGGTGATGTAGGCAAAGCGGGTGTTGCCATCGATTCAGTCGAAGATATGAAGATTCTGTTCGATGACATCCCGCTTGATAAAGTATCGGTGTCTATGACCATGAATGGGGCGGTCCTGCCTGTACTCGCCGGCTACGTGGTAGCGGCGGAAGAGCAAGGGGTTAGCCAAGACCAACTTTCGGGAACCATTCAGAACGACATCCTGAAAGAGTTCATGGTTCGTAACACCTACATTTACCCACCGACGTCTAGCATGCGCATTATTGGTGACATTATTGCGTACTGCTCGAGCAATATGCCGCGCTTCAATACCATCTCTATATCCGGTTATCACATGCAAGAGGCCGGTGCCAATGCCAGCTTGGAGTTAGCCTACACCCTCGCGGATGGCAAGGAATACATCAAGACCGCTATCGATGCGGGCTTAAGCATCGATCAGTTCGCGCCCCGGCTCTCATTCTTTTGGGGCGTCGGTATGAATTTCTATATGGAAATAGCGAAAATGCGCGCGGCTCGTCTGCTATGGGCTGAAATTGTCGAAGCGTTTTCACCCGCTAATCCGAAAAGCTCGATGCTGCGCACACATTGCCAAACATCTGGGTGGTCTTTAACAGAGCAAGATCCCTACAATAATATTGTGAGAACAACGATTGAGGCGATGGCGGCTGTTTTCGGTGGCACACAATCGTTGCACACCAATGCACTTGATGAGGCTATCGCTTTGCCGTCAGATTTCGCGGCGCGTATTGCTCGAAATACCCAGCTGATTCTTCAAGAAGAAACGGGTATTGGTCAGGTTATCGACCCGTGGGGTGGCTCCTATATGATGGAGAGCTTAACCAAAGAGATAGCCGATAAAGCACGAGAGCTGATTGCTGAGATCGATGAGTTAGGCGGCATGGCCAAAGCTATTGAAAGTGGCGTTCCTAAACTGAGAATCGAAGAGGCTGCCGCGAAGAAACAAGCAAGGATCGACCGCGGGGAAGATGTGATTGTGGGCGTCAACAAATACCGCGTTGACTCGAATGACGCGGTCGACGTACTTGAAATTGATAATGAGCAAGTCCGTGAAGCGCAGCTGAAACGTCTCGCTTCGGTGCGAGTTAATCGTGATCAGTCGTCCGTCGACGAGATTTTGGCACAACTAACGGAAGCTGCGGGTTCTGGTGAGGGTAACTTGCTCGAACTGGCCATCGAGGCCACCCGCCGGCGCGCTACCGTTGGCGAAATCTCCGACGCACTTGAGAAAGAATATGGTCGCTATGTTGCTCATGCTCAAACCGTTTCTGGGGTCTATGGTGCAGCCTATGAGAATGATGAGGACTGGAAAAAGATAGAAATGGATATTAATGGCTTCGTCGACAAACACGGCCGTCGACCGCGTATGCTGGTTGCGAAGATGGGGCAAGACGGGCACGACCGTGGCGCGAAAGTTGTTGCCACTGCATTTGCCGACGTCGGCTTTGATGTCGATTTATCACCTATGTTTTCCACGCCAGCCGAGGTTGCCCGTCAAGCCATTGAGAATGACGTGCATGTGGTGGGGGCGTCGAGCCTAGCTGCGGGACACAAAACCCTAGTGCCCTCGTTAATCGAAGAGCTTAAGAAACAAGGTGCTGACGATATTATTGTGATCGCTGGAGGCGTCATTCCTCAGCAAGATTACGATTTCCTCTATGGCGCAGGCGTTACACTGATTTTCGGACCAGGCACCGCTATACCCGAAGCGGCTCGTAAGGTACTCGATGCTGTTAACGCGCGCGCAGACTAGGGGCTGATCTCGTGAACCACGTTGACCCCGACGCTATTCGAGCAGGCCAACGGCGAGCTCTGGCAAAAGCCATAACGTTGGTTGAAAGTCAGCGTCCCGAGGATCGAGAGGCCAGTCAAAGTCTGTTGAATACCTTGCTACCCCACACGGGTCGCAGTATCCGCATTGGAATCACGGGCGTTCCCGGCGTCGGTAAATCAACGTTTATTGAAGCCTTTGGTCTTTATCTCCTTGAGCAAGGCCATCGTGTCGCGGTGCTCGCGGTAGATCCAAGCTCTCCCATTGCTGGCGGCTCCATTCTTGGGGACAAAACCCGTATGGAGGAGCTTAGTCGTCAGGATAAGGCGTTTATTAGACCATCCCCCGCAGGGAGTGCTCTGGGTGGGGTCGCGCTAAAAACCCGTGAATCAATGCTGCTATGTGAAGCGGCGGGTTTCGATGTGGTACTGGTTGAGACCGTTGGGGTAGGGCAGTCTGAGCATCAAGTTGCAGCCATGGTCGACTTTTTCTTAGTACTGATGCTTCCGGGTGGTGGCGATGAGCTTCAAGGCATCAAGAAAGGTATTATCGAGCTCGCTGATGCCATCGTTATTAATAAGGCCGATGGTGCCAGTGAAAGCCTCGCTAACATCACCCAAAGACACTACGCCGGCGCGTTATCGCTACTTAAGCATCCGGGCTTCTGGCAGCCTGACGTTAAGACGTGTTCTGCCCTGAAGAACCAAGGTATCGATGCCGTGTGGGAAATGATCTTAGAATTCCAGGAAGAGGCGCTTACCCTTGGTTTCATTGAGAGCAAGCGTTCGGATCAGAATCTGGCGTGGATGCGACAGCTTATTGATGAGTTGCTGCGCGCGCGCATACGCGAGCACCCTGAGGTAAAAACGGCGCTGCCGGTACTTGAAAACAGTGTTCGCGAAGCTTCAATTACACCGCTTGCAGCCGCGACCGAAATCGTGCGCCTAGGGCACACCTAGCAATGCCTGGGCGTTTCCAGCCAATCGATAAGTTGATCAATCTCTACGACGGCTATCGCAAGCGCTTAAAAATCGACCAGCTCGATGTAATACTCCTCCAAGAGCAAGGTCAGTGCTTCGTCATCGAAACTCGCTGTCCTCACCAGCAACACTCGCTACTCGACGCGCCGATCAGTGATGGGATGATTGTTTGCGCCCTGCATCAGTATGGCTTCGATCTTTTGAGTGGCGCGAACAGAGAGGGCCTGTGCAATGACTTATCGCGCCATGAACCCGTTTATGAAGGTAACGAGATCGGCGTCATGATTCATGACAATGACTAACTTTTCTTTGCTGCTCGCCGCGCTTAAGAGCAGTGTTAGACGAGTACTAGATAATTGTCCTGAGCTCAGCGGTTTCAAACATCTTCGTTCACCAATAACCCCCGCTCGATCAAAAAATTGAGCAGCAGCTGCTCGCTATCAACGGTGGATTGCTGATTTACCGCACGAGCACTGCACAAATCAGCCAGCAATGGCTCAACATCGGAATCCAGTAACAGCGATTCATTAGCAACAAATACCTCGAGTTGCTCTTGCCGACGAATCCACGTTAGCACGCAGCCCGGCAGTAATCGAACAGCACCCGGTAACAGGGGGTCAATCAACGTCATATCATCATCGATCGTACTGCCTTCACTCACTACTTCCGCGAGCCACGATCCATCATCTAGCGCATTTATTGCATTAATGAGGGCGGAGCGAGCATTCTGGATATGTGCGGGAGTGATCTCTCCAGGTGCACCCGCTTCCGATGCATGCGCATCTTCGAGCAACAGCTCAGGCGTTAGACGCTCGAGCACGGTGTCAGTCATTCGTGCTAGTAAATCGGCCATCTTAGGTGCCCGGAAGCCCAGTGAGTACGTCATGCATTCACCTTCTGCGACCCCCCAATGACTCAGCCCCGGAGGTACGTAAAGCACATCGCCAGGCTCTAGAAGATATTCCTGCGTTGCGGTAAATGATTTGAGTAAGTTCAGGTCATCATGTTCCAATCGTGGGGTGCTATCGTCGCAAAAGTCCCCGAGAAACCACCGTCGCCGCCCAATGCCTTGAACTAAAAATACGTCGTAGCGATCGAAATGCGGACCCACGCTACCGCCGTTTACGGCATAGCTCACCATGACATCGTCTAATCGCCACGTCGGTAAAAATCCAACGCACGTCTTTAGCGCTTCCACGCTCGGAAGGAGTTGGTCGACCTGCTGAACCAAGAGCGTCCATTGATCATCACGCTGAAAATCAACGTCATCGAAGGGGCCGTGCTCAAGACGCCAGCTATCATTGTGAACGCTAATAATTCTGCTCTGGACGGATGGCTCCATGCTCAGTCCGGCTAACTCCTCAGGTGAGAGCGGGCTCACAAAACCGGGTAAAGCGTTTCTGATAAGCAGGGGCTCACGCTGCCAATACCGCTCAAGGAACAGTGCTTCGTCCAATCTAAAGCGGTGTGCCAAAACAGTTAAGCCTGGTAATCAGTGATGGCTTTGGCTTGCAGAGCGGCATTACCAATGTACGTTCTGGGAGATAGCTCTTTCAGTTCCCGCTTGACCGTATCGGGCAAGTCGAGGGTCTCAATAAATTCGCCCAAAGTGTCTGCAGTAATAGCTTGGCCTCGTGTGAGCGCCTTGAGTTTTTCGTAGGGCTCTGGGATTCCGTATCGGCGCATCACAGTTTGAATCGGTTCGGCGAGCACCTCCCAGCTAGCGTCCAGATCACTGTCAAGATGAGACGCATTCGTCTGCAACTTGCCAATACCTTTCAATGCAGACTCATACGCCAGTAAAGAATAAGCGAGACCGACCCCCATATTTCGCAACACGGTACTATCGGTGAGATCACGCTGCCACCGGCTGATCGGGAGTTTCTGTGCGAGATGCGACAATACCGCATTAGCAAGACCCAAATTACCTTCGGAGTTCTCAAAATCGATGGGGTTTACTTTGTGGGGCATGGTAGAAGAACCTACTTCGCCCGCGATTGTTCTCTGTTTAAAATAGCCTAGGCTGATGTAACCCCAGACGTCGCGATTGAAATCGATAAGCACCGTATTGAAGCGGGCGAGGGCGTCGAACAGCTCAGCCATATAGTCATGGGGTTCAATTTGTGTGGTGTAAGGGTTCCACTGAAGCCCGAGGGATTGAACAAATGTTTCTGCGTTACTTTGCCAATCGACGTTAGGGTAGGTCACGAGGTGGGCGTTGTAGTTTCCGACTGCACCGTTAATTTTGCCCATTGGCTCTATGCGCTGAATTTGCACAAATTGGCGCTCTAGTCGCGCGACGACGTTAGCTATTTCCTTTCCGAGCGTCGTGGGGCTTGCTGTTTGTCCGTGGGTACGCGATAGCATGGGCTGGTTTGCTTCAACGTCTGCCAAGGCCTTCAACTCGGCAATAATTTTCTCCATGGCCGGACGGATAGCGATCAAACCATCTTTAAGCATTAAACCATGGGACAGGTTATTGATGTCTTCCGATGTGCACGCGAAGTGAATGAACTCACTACTGGCTGCGAGCTCAGTATCAGTTGCGACTTGTTCCTTCAAAAAATACTCGACCGCTTTAACATCGTGATTTGTCGTTGCTTCGATCGCTTTAACGCGCTCAGCATCTTCAAGGGAGAACTCATCGACAATGCGATTAAGCCGCGTGGTTGCGCCTTCCGAAAGTGGTGGTACTTCAGTAATTCCGGGGAGGTTGGCAAGGCACTGTAACCAGCGAACCTCGACCTCAACGCGGCGTTTAATAAGACCAAATTCACTAAACACGTCACGCAGGGCAGCGACCTTGCTGCCGTAGCGGCCGTCGAGAGGTGATATTGCAGTGAGGGCAGAGAGTTCCATGCTAACTCCAATAATGAGACTAATAGGTTTAATAAAAAGGAAGTGAAAGGCTAGCGAATCCCCAGTTCCCGAGATAGATCAATGGCAACTGAACGGATCTGATTGCGATTAAAAATCATCTTCCACCGTCTACCACCCAGTTGCCGCCATAGATATGCTGAACGAACACCAGCCAATAACAACGCTCGAATAATTTCAGCGTTCGCATCGTTCTGCAAATGCTGCGCACTTCCGGAAATTTTAACTCTGTAGGACAGCGTACTCAGAGTATCAGAGTAAATAGCGGCGACACTGTGGCAGGTCTCATTCACATGCGACGCAAAGTGCGTTGCTTTGTAGCTTGCGTGCTGTAGTCGGTTTTGAACGACTTGCTGTAAGTCGGGCCGTGCAGCGAATTTTCGCTCCAAATGCAAAATCGAAAATAGATAACGCATCATGCTGGCCGTTGTTTCATCACCGCCGGTTGCCAAGCCTGACGATAGATTTTGTAGACCTAACTTCACGCCTTGGACGTTACCAAACACCGAGTCCACGTCGGGCACATCGAAGCTAAAAAGGGAATGAATAGAGGCTTCGAGAAACTCAAGCGGGTAGCTGCCGGTGCGGGAAATTTGATCAACAATACGAGCGCTCTGTGCGACACCCGCTAAAGCGATAGTTTGGTTTTCCAAGCTGCTACGATCTTTCACAACGCTCCCTCGATGACGCCGCCGCCTAGGCACAACTCGCCTTGATAAAAAACAACAGATTGGCCCGGCGTGATCGCGCGCTGTGGCTCATCAAACACAACGCGGTAGCCCTCGGCGTGACGCTCCACAGAACACAGCTGATCGGCCTGACGATATCGAACTTTTGCATGAACCTGCATAGGTAGAATGGGTTCTTCCCCTGAAATCCAGAATATATCGTTGGCGACGAGTGTTGATTTAAATAAAGCAGGATGGTCTTTGCCTTGCGCTACTAATAATACGTTACGCGCTAAATCTTTTTCGACTACGTACCAAGGTGCGTGTTCATGATTTGCGAGCCCGCCGATGCCTAAACCTTGGCGTTGCCCCATTGTGTGATACATGAGCCCCTGATGTTCGCCGAGTAGCTCACCGCTTAAACTTTCAATATCACCGGGCTGCGCCGGCAAATACTGCTGCAGGAAATCGGTGAAACGTCGCTCACCAATAAAGCAAATACCCGTTGAATCCTTCTTTTCTGCAGTAGCCAAACCAGCTGATTCTGCAATCGCACGCACATGTGGTTTATCTAAATGCCCAATTGGAAATAGCGTTCGACCGAGCTCTTGGTGCCCAACCTGATGCAAAAAATAGCTCTGGTCTTTATTGCCATCAAGTCCTTTTAGGAGCACTGCGGCGCCCTCACGTTGCTCAGTGCGAACGTAGTGTCCTGTGGCAATATAATCTGCACCCAAGTGCGTCGCGTATTCCAGAAAAGCTTTGAACTTGATTTCACGGTTGCACAAGATGTCGGGATTGGGTGTCCGTCCCGCCTTGTACTCCGCTAGAAAGTGCTCAAATACATTGTCCCAATATTCGGCAGCAAAGTTTGCGCCGTGCAGTTTTATACCCAGCCGCTGTGCTACCGCTTGTGCATCTGCAAAGTCCTGCTTTGCTGTGCAATATTCGGTGCCGTCATCTTCCTCCCAGTTCTTCATGAACAGGCCTTCAACCGTATACCCTTGCTGTTGCAGCAATAGGGCAGAGACTGATGAGTCCACACCTCCAGACATGCCAACAATGACTTTGATTTGCTTGTTTACGGTCATCAGTCCAAAACCAGTGACAGGGGAGCAACGTTTCCCTGTCGGTGTAATTCGATAACGCTCATGACGAGAGAACTCCGGAGTTGCGAGCTTAGTGCAATAATCTCGTCGCGTGTGAGCCAGTGAGCGGCAATGATACCGTCATCGAGGGTCTGGTTGCTAACTTCATAGGAGGGTGTCGCGAGAAAGCTATGGCGTAGATACGTTATACCGTCTGCGCCAACCAATCGCGCGACTCCCAGATAGCCGATCAGGTCGACGCACCAAGCCGTTTCCTCTAAGACCTCCCGCCGCGCCGCCTCAGTTAAAGATTCACCAGGCTCAAGGTGACCCGCGGGCTGGTTGTAAACAACGGCTCCCGATATACGGTCAATTTCCTGAACCATAAGATAGCGATCTTGATCCACAACGACTGTTGCAACAGTAGCGTGTGGACACCAGCGGTTAGATGGCTGCATAAAGTTCCTATCAATGTCATTACCGTCTCTTAAAGTTAACCGCATTCACATCGGTGCGTAAGCCTTTCGTTCTGATCAGCTGCTCGGCTTGTTTCGATGGGAATGTGTTGACCGCCGGTGTGTATTTACCGGCTGGCTCGGTACCTTTACCTTTCTAAATTGCCCTGGCTGTAACCCGTCGAGCGCCCAATCGCCCACGGCGACGCGGACCAGACGCAGGGTTGGGAAACCAACTGCCGCCGTCATACGTCTTACTTGTCGATTCCGACCTTCGCATAATGAAATTTCTAACCAGCTGTCGGGGACAGATGGCCGGTAACGAATAGGCGGGCTGCGATCCCACAATTTGGGATTAATGAGACGCCGCACTCGCGCGGGCAGCGTGGTTCCATCTTTCAGTTCCACGCCATGCGCTAACGCGGCAATAGCTTCGTCGTGAACGAGCCCCTCTACTTGCACCCAGTACGTTTTCCAGCTTTTGTATCGTGGGTGAGCGATATGCTGCTGCAAGCGTCCATCGTCTGTCAGAACCAACAAGCCTTCAGAATCGAAGTCTAAGCGACCGGCAGCGCGATACTCAGGTAGCGTTAAATAGTCGGCCAGGGTTTCGCGTGCACCATTTTCGGTCGCATCTTCAGTCGCGTCATTGTCAGAGAACTGGCAAAGAACCCTGAAAGGTTTATTGAAAATGATGACGTCTGGCAAACCCTTTCCCTTAGTTTGGTGTTAAAATTTTGTCTCGAGGTGGCCAAAAGCCATCCAAACTCCACGAGCGGTGCGCCACAATCCGGCGAAAACAAGAGTGAGTGGAGTCTAATCAAAACCAACAAGAGAAACCTTACCTAACCTGAAAGGATCCTGACACTATGGCCTATAAGCATATCAAGGTACCCGAGACTGGCGAAATCATCGCAGTTAACGCCGACTACAGCCTCACAGTACCGAACAACCCCATTATCCCCTATATTGAAGGCGATGGTATTGGTGTTGATATCAGTCCTGTCATGATTGATGTTGTTGATGCCGCAGTCGAAAAAGCTTACGGCGGCAGTAAAAAGATTTCGTGGATGGAAATTTATACGGGAGAAAAGGCCGCGGAACTCTATGAGGGCGACTGGTTCCCCGAAGAGACACTCGATGCAATTAAAACCTATTCCGTTGCAATTAAGGGGCCATTGACG
>CAJQLP010000186.1 GCA_905479205.1 uncultured Luminiphilus sp. | reverse complement strand
TCACCGGCTCGTCGGCGTTGATAAATATCTGATCGTAGCCGATGAATGTCAGTGTTCTCTGGCTCGGCGAGGCTAGCCATCTCGATGAGGTGGCAGCTACTTCGAATATCAGTGTCGGCGAGTTCACTCGCGCGACGCGCGAGCAGCACGGCACCACCTGCTAAACGCGCCACTTCGCCAGCAAGCTGCGTATCGTGCGCTGGTTTCAGGTTCGCGGGGTTGCCGTCGTACCAGCCGCCGTACAGTCGCCATAGATTCCGAACAACAAATTCTGGCTCATCGTAAACAGGCGCAAGCCAAGGCTTGTCGGTGAGCGATCGAGGCATGGGAATAGAGTGAATAATATCGCTCAGTCTTGCACCTTGATTCATGAGCGTCAGAGTTTGTTCGACTAGGAATTCGAGTGCTGTCGCTACGCTGTCTAACACACGGGCAATGCGTTCTTTTCCCTGAATCGGCAAGCCATGGGCAGGGAGAAATAACTCTGGCTCCATCGCTGCCATGTCACGCAGCGCCTGTGCCCACTCTCTAGGATAGCGCTGGGCCTTTTGTGGGTTGCCTGCATTGGGGAACGCCCAGATAAAAAAGTCGCCCGCACAGATCGCTTTTTGCGATGGAATCCATGCCCAAGTATGGTCATCAGTTTCACCGCGAGCATGGTGTAAATCAAAATCTAAACCGCCGACATGCAGGCGGTGTTGTTGTTGATAGATCACGTCGGGGTCGGGCGTAGTGGTCGGTAAAAACTGCGCCTCGCCCGCTAGGTCATAACCTCGGCGTTTGAACTGTCCGAATTGACGCTCATTGATGACATGGTTGTAGCCGTTGGTCATGCGATAGCGTTCAAAGCGTTTCAAGACATTCTCATGAGCCACGATACTTGGCCGATGACCTTCGCTACAAAATGCGCCACAGCCACCGACATGATCAATATGGCCGTGAGTAAATACCACTGAGTGAAACGGCTGGTCAGACCACTGGCGGATAGCTTTGACACAGCGTTGGCCGCCTTGCTCGTTGGATGTGTCAAACGCCACGAGGCCTTCGTCGGTTTTAAAAGCGATGCAATGTGAAAATGCTTCTACGACAGCGAGGCCATCGCTCAGTTCAGACAGCTGGTGATTGATCCGATTTAGCGGCCCTGACTCCTCAAGATCAACTCGTCCGTCGATGACGTTTGCTGAAAGCTCCAGAAGATCTGCCATACGCACAAGCCCCTTAAGTTTTATTATCGTATTATCCCTGCTGCTTTATAGTGCCTCAGACGACCATCCCACGAAACCCTTACTCTGCTTCACATGTGTTGAATACCGAGGGCACCGCATGCGTTATTACCTATTACTGATCATCGCAACTATGCTCATGGCGTCAGCCTTTGTCGCCGGAAAAGTACTTATTGTGGCCGGTGCGGACCCAATTGCGCTCGTCGCTAGCCGGTTTATAGCTGCAGGTTTGATCGCTCTAATCTGGCTAAAAGTGCTAGGAAAGCTTCAGATGCCGAACTCGTGGCAAGGACTTCAAGGCATAGTCATTGTAGGTTCTCTGCAAAGCGCAGCTTTGTTTGCTATCTGCTTTTCCGCGTTAGACTATTTAAGCGCCGCTGTTGTTTCCCTTATCACCATGACGATGCCATTGTGGGTCGTGGGTATTGGTGCAGCGTTAGATCGAAAAATGCCTGCGCGCGCCCAATTAGCTGGCCTCTTTTTGGGTGTCCTAGGCGTAGCCATGGTTGTAGGAGGCGGTTTCTCTTCACGAGAAGCTGACCAGCCTTTATGGGCTGCATTCGTTATTTTGGGAGCGATTGCCTGGGCACTTGCTACGCTTTATACCAAGAGGGTCGACTTTGGGGTTTCAGGCTGGAGCTTAAATGGCTGGCAAATGTTGATCGGCGGTTGTGAGGTATTACTCCTCCAGCTGTTGCTTGCACGGCCTGCTTTGGCGGTCGCGAGCTTAAGCGAATGGTTAGCACTTAGCTGGCTAGTCGTCCCCGCTTCGATTGTTTCCTTTGGGCTCTGGTTTGCGGCACTTCGATTGGGCGGGGCGGGAGTAACATCGGGGTACCTGTTCTTGGTGCCACTGTTTACGGCGTTGCTGTCCATCCCAATTTTGGGGGCGTCATTTTCAACGTATCAGATGTTTGGTGGCGCCATGATCGGCTGCGGGATCTGGCTCATGTCTAAGTCTTAGGGTCGCCCTTTCATGCATGTGGTTATCAATGGAGCCATACGCGAGGTACTTTTCGACTACGTGCATAAACCACTCACAAATTTCATTGAGACACTCAGTGAACCTACATTGAAAAAGCGTTTAAGTCTCATTTAGGGAGCTGGCACGGTTGGAATTCGGCCTTGGTTAAACCCTCTTTTCTCAGCTCTTTGAATCGCGACGATGCAATAGCATGTTGGCAAGTGCCCCCATCATAATCAAACAGCCCCCCACAATGGTTCCGATATCAGGGATTTCACTGAACAACACGAGTCCGAGCAGGGCGGCAAAAATAATTTGCACGTAGCTTAAGCTTGTTGCACGACTTGCTGAGTCGGTTTGCATGGCCTTAGTCAGGCCTATTTGGCCAACTTGCGTGAAAACTCCCACTCCTAACAGTACGAGCCAGAGGTCCCAGGTAGGCCAGATAAAGTCGTTCCAGCCGATCAGGGTCGCGGCGGGTAAGCAAACCATGGGGAAGTATAAAACGATGACCGATGGGTGCTCTGTCACGGCCAGTTTACGCACAATGGTATAGGCCAGGCCGCTACCAAATGCGCCGGCCAGACCCGCACATATGGCTACCCAATCAAGTGTATTCGCGTCTGTGGCAAAGGCAGGTGCGACCATGGCAAGTAAGCCCAGTAAGCTGAGTACTACGCACGCGACGGTGGGGAAGCCGGGTATCTCACGAAGAATGAGAAAAGCGAGTGCCGATGTGAAAACCGGATGTAGGTACTGAAGTAGTGTGGCCTGTGCGTAGGGAAGATGTAAAACCGCGTAGTAAACACAGGTTAATGACGCAAAGCCCACAACGCCTCGCGCGAGTAACCAGCCCCGGCGCTCGCCGAGAGGATGCCTGCCGGCTCGGCGAATAGCTGCTAAGGAGAGTGCGATCGATACTGCCGCTCGAACGGCGATGATTTGCAGGAGCGAAATGTCGGCGGCTCCTGCAATTTTAACGAGCGCGCCCATGACGGCGAATCCGAAGGCACTGAGCAGCATGTAGTGAGCGCCACTCATCAGTGAACTCTCTGTGGCAGGCGCAACCGGCACGACACGATGCTCATCCCGTGTTCAGGCGTGCGCGGGCTGAATGACCTGCGTTGCGCTGTTGAGAGGTCACGCTCGTTTTACAAATTCGGATTTGAGCATCATTTGGCCGATGCCCTCAATCTTGCAGTCAATGTTGTGATCACCATCGACAAGTCGATTGATTTTTACCTTGGTACCGATTTTGGCGACAGACGAAGTTCCCTTCACTTTCAAATTTTTTATGAGTGTCACGTAATCGCCGTCGTTGAGCTGATTCCCATTTGAGTCTCTAACTACAGGCTCGTGCTCAGCGTGTTCAACGTCGTCGAGTTGCCATTCGTGGCCACATTCCGGGCATAGCAGCTTTTCTAAATCTTGATAGGTATAGGGCGATTGGCAGTCAGGGCAGGGCGGAAAAGCTGAGGGCATAGTGCTTGCTCCACGTAAAGTGACGAGCACGATACGTTGTAGGCCTGACATTAATCAAGGTTTTGGGAATTTTATAACCCCCATGAACATCGTATAGAGGCGAGACGCTCATGTGTATGGGCCAAGCCCACTCGTTAAGTGCAATGCGCTTGTGGATTATCAACTAGATGCTCAGAGTCGCCGTAATGAACGTTCTCCCTCGCTTAAACGCGCAAATTGTCATGGTAGCCAGCTTTATTTTTGGCTGCGTCGCCATGAGCTGCGTCGCTATAAATAGTAACGCCGAATCTCGAGGCGAGCATTATTCCCCTTATATCGATGCTGCCCCGCATAAGCGAGTACTGTTTGGCGATACTCACCTGCATTCGTCATGGTCTACCGATGTGGGCATGGGTGGCGCGTCAGTTGGCCCCGATAAAGCGTACCAAGCAGCGCGAGGCGATGAAGTGACTAGCCATTCGGGATTGGCGTTTAAGCTGCAGACTCCCCTAGATTTTGTTGTCGTTGCAGATCACGCAGAGAACCTAGGTTTAGCGGATTTCATTCGTCGATCTGACCCGCTGCTTTTGGCGAACCCACAGGGTCGAAAATGGCATGACATGGTAAAAGGCGGTGATGGCTATCAGGCATTCATCGAATGGTTGCGGGCCGACAACACGGACTTGATTAACGAGCCCACCATGGCCCAAGTGGCTTGGCGGTACGTGACTAATATGGCTGACCAATACTATCAGCCGGGCGCTTTTACCACTTTGCACGGCTTTGAATGGACCTCGCACCCGGGGGGCGACAACATGCATCGCGTGGTCATTTTTCGCGATGGCGCCGAGCGAACACAGCAAGTTCTGCCTTACTCGAAATATGATTCAATCAATCCAGAAGACCTGTGGGCTTATTTAACGGCGTACGAGCAGACTACCGGTGGTCGAGTGCTAGCCATTCCCCACAACGCTAATTTATCCAACGGTACAATGTTCGCGACTGAAACGGTTGATGACGGCCAGCCGATTGATCGATCTTATGCTGAGACTCGTGCTTACTATGAGCCCATTGTTGAAGTGACTCAGATGAAAGGGACTAGTGAGTCTCATCCTTTACTGTCCCCAGACGACGCTTTTGCCGATTTTGAAATCATGGATGCCGGTAATTTAAGTGGCAAGACGGCGAAGACTGAGGCGATGCTTCCAGCGGAGTATGCCCGTTACGCCTTGCAAGAAGGGTTGCGTCAGGAGCAAGCGCTGGGGGTGAATCCATTTAAGTTTGGAATGATTGGCAGTACCGATGCACACACCGGTTTACCCTCGTCGCGCGAGGAGAATAACTTCAATAAAGCACCAAGTGTGGAGCCATCCGCTGCGCGTTTAGATGCGGCACTTATCGAGGCTCCTCATGCAGAGCTTTCGCTGATGGTTAAGGATCTCGGCGCCTCAGGTTTAGCCGGTGTATGGGCAACAGATAATACGCGTGAAGCTATATGGGATGCGTTTGCAAGACGCGAAGTGTTTGCGACAACGGGTAGCCGACTCACGGTTCGCCTGTTTGCCGGCTGGGATTTTACCGAGGCGGATTTAATGAGCCCGAATTGGGTTCAGTTGGGGCAAGCCCGAGGCGTTCCTATGGGCGCTGACCTGCCCCCACCATCGTTGACTCCGCCATTTAAAAATGCGCTCGATGAAGCCTCTAGCGATGATATAACGCCGACTCTTATGATTATGGCTAACCGCGATGCGCAGGGCGCTAACCTCGATCGTATTCAAGTGGTTAAAGGCTGGGTTACCAGCGATGGCAAGCTACAAGAGCGTGTCTACGACGCCGCTGTCTCTGATGGTCGGATGATTGATGCGGACGGACGCTGCGATACCCCTGTGGGAAGCACCGTCGATTTACAGCACGCGCGTTATAGCAATACGATTGGCGCCCTTCAGTTGGCTACGGTATGGCGCGATCCTGATTTTGATCAATCCGTTAAAGCTTTTTACTATGTGCGTGTCATTGAGATTCCCCAGCCCCGTCTGGTTTACCCCATCATCTAGTCGTTAAATTCCGGCCACTTAGTGGCCGGGGTCGCCGATAGCGGTTTCAAATAATTTAAGTATGCGTCGATACTGATCGAGCCAACTCTCCTCATAAATGTAGCTATGAGGCTCGAGGGGATATGAAGCGAGCTCCCAATGGGTCTTGCGGTGCTCGATAAGACGCTGAACCAAGCGAACAGAGTCTTTGTAGAAAACATTGTCATCTAACATCCCATGACTGATTAGCAAATGCCCAGAAAAACCCTCAACAAACTCGATGGGCGAGCTGCGCCGGTGTGCTTCGGGATCGACCTCAGGTGTATTTAATATGCGCGAGGTGTAGCCGTGGTTATAGTGGCGCCAATCGGTGACGGGACGCAGCGCCGCACCCGCCGCGAACACGTCGGGGGCATTAAACATGGCCATGAAGGCCATAAATCCACCGTATGAACCGCCATAGATACCAATGCGCTTAGGGTCGGCATTGTGCTGAGCTACCAAGTAATTCACACCGTCAATGTAGTCTTCGAGCTCGGGCTTGCCCATGTGCCGGTAGATTGCTGTCCGCCAATCGCGTCCGTATCCTTTGCTGGCACGGTAATCCATGTCTAGAACATGGTAGCCTCGCTCAGTCAGTAAGTTGTGGAACATTTGCTCGCGAAAGTAATAGGGAAATTTGTGGTGGGTGTTTTGGGTATAGCCGGCGCCATGCACGAACATCACTGCAGGACGAGGTCCTTCAAATTTAGGATTGGCCGGGTAAAACTTTGACCAAATAGGCTGCTCCGCGCCGTGGGTAGACGGTATGCCCACAAATGTCGGCATTTGCCATTCCAGCTCACGATAGGTATCCGTGCGGGTGTCGGTACTGCGCGATAAATTGCCACTAGCGACATCAACCACGGTCGCTTGCGCTGGTATGTAACTACCCGAATGGCGCACTAAAAGTGAGGGTTGTGTAGGGTGTAGCTGAAAACTTTCCACGCCTTTTAATGCAGTTATTTGGGTATAGCTTCCGGAATTTATGTTGAGACGGTAAACGTCCCACTCACTGGGATGCTCGCGATTGCTGAGTGCATACAGTGTTGTGCCGTCGGCACTAAATGCGATGTCGCGAACTTCGAACTCTCCTTGGGTCAATGGGTAAATTTCACCATTCGCAGTTACCGTATAAACGTGGGCATAACCACTCTTTTCACTGATGAGCCAGACTGTGTCAGTGCCGGGCACCCAGCCTACGTCATTGAGATCCCAGCTTACCCACGCTGGGTTTTGATAGCGGTCTATCTCTTTCAGATCCAGATCTTCTGCCCTAACCCGGACGGTCCAGCGATCTTTGTGATCAAGTGCGATCGTCTGGATGAGGAGTTCTGGCTTTTCAGGGTGCCAAACAAGGCCATCGATTGATAACGGGCGTAAGGACTTGGCGTTATAGGTACTCAAGCCTTGTGCCTCTTTGAGTTCGGCCAGTGGGTCGTCGTCGCGACCCGATAAAAATGAAAGATCCAGCGCGTAGCGCTCGCGGGTATGCAGGTCTAGTAACCACACTTGCTGGGGCTGGGGAGGGTTCTTCCCAACTAGTCGACGAACATCCTCTACCTCCACATAGCCCGAACGGGTCACGTAGTGGGGCATTTTGTCTTCTTTGCCGCTGGTATCATTGCCACTTTGCACGGCCACAGCGAGCCACCGGCCATCGGCTGATAGCTGTGATGAGCTGGCTTGATAGTCATCGCCGAGATACCAAGGTGCTGCCGCTAAATTCGCACTACCTTGTGAGCGTTTAATCGCTTTTTCGTGGGCCAATTCTTGTTCTCTGCGCCGCTTTTCCAGGGTAGAGAAAAGCGCCAGCTGCTCAACCTCTAGGTCATCTGCAGGTGTGAATGGCGGTGCCTCGAAACGCAAATCAGTGATTGGGTGCGCAGTTTCTCCAGTGACGCTAGTCCGCCACCACTGACCCTGGGTGAGGAAAAAGATGGCCGCACCGTCGCTCCCAAAGTGAGCGCGCCTTACTGCGTCACGCCCTACATAGAGCGGTTTCAGCGCTCCAGTTGTCAGCGAGCGCAGCATAAGCACGCCTTCTTGAAGGCTTAGAAGCCATTGCCCGTTGGCACTTAACTGGGGTCTAGGACCGTCAATGAGGTAGCTTTCATCGGCAAGTTGTTCTGCGGCTGATTGGCCTGCGCGCCAGCGATAAAGCTCGCGCGTGTCATTGCCTTGCGCCTTAGTTTGATAGACATAGCTGTCGTCGCCAAACTGCCACCAGGCCGCTTCTACGGGTGGGCCGATCCAATCTGGATCCTGCATAATAGTTTCAAGACTTGGTGCCCCGTGCGCGAGCGCAGTGAACAATACGCTCACTGCGTACGCGCTTGTTTGTCGAAATAACCCACCCATGATAACTAACCCCTTACCCCAATAGTCTTAAATCCAATAAGATCGAGGCTTACACTCGTGTTCATGTCGCGATATGACGGAACGTGAGATTGATCCGCTCGTCCACAACTTTTCTGCTGCGTGCAATCTGATGCTCCCAGTAAACCTGCGTCTCGCCGGCCATAACTAACAAAGAGCCATGTGGAAGTCGTGCAGAGCGTTTCTCTCGGCTTTTTTTATGTCGCAAGTCAAAGCGACGTGCCTCTCCCAAACTGACCGACGCAATAACAGGTTTATCGCCCAGTTCTATCTCATTATCGGCGTGCCAGCCCATAGCATCTTGCCCGTCTCGATAACGGTTAAGTAATACGCTATTAAATGCCACTCCACACTCGCGTTCGCATAGCGCACGCAAGGCGAGCAAGGCAGGCGTCCACTGTTCCGCGATCAAGGTATCTCCGGAATAGCGATAACGTATACCGGGATCGCCATGCCAAGCGATAAGACGGGGCTGAAGGTGGCGTTTTCCGTAAACCGTAATCGCTCGCTGTTCCCATTTGATAGTCTGTGTGAGCTCGGCTAAAAACTGGTTGGCGGAGTCTTGATCGATAATTTGTGGATGAAGGCGAACGTCGCCGCCGTCATTGGGCGCGATCAATTGTTGAGGGGCCTCGAAGCCATTATCGAACAAAGGTGTTTGCATTGGGCTTACGATTGGCCGGCGTCATCGATGGCGACTAATGTTTTCCACGGCTTGAGTCGAAAGTGCCCAACGAAAAATGATTGAAAAATAACGATAACAAACCACGTCAAAAATGCAGGGAATCGGAGTTCGCTCATAAAGGAAAGATCAATGCCAAACCAAATTGGATCGGTAGACGTTCCCTCAAGCGACATTTGCACTGAACAATGCCCCGAATTGCAGCCTCGAATAGTGTCAATAAACGCGGCGAGCTGCTCATAAATTTCCCAATAGCCGCTAATGCCGACCACAAGACTCATCAGCCATAGTATGAGCGCGTTAAAAGCTATCCATGCTAGGGCATCGCTAATCGTTTGTTTCACGGGAAAGTTCTCATAGTGCGTTGATCAAAGAGCTTATCGGCTATATTTCTTTTGGCTAAGCGTACACTATTCGACTTACAAGACGTAACGACGCCCTCGGGATGCTTTTTACTGTGGCCCAAAGAAGTACTGTGGCCCAAGGAATCGCGGTGGCCCGAGGAATTAACTGCGCAAGTTGTTGCGAGGCGCTACACTCGTGTCTCAAGGCTTTTAACTTATGTACTGGAGGTCATACCTATGCCAAAGCTCTCGATTAACGGTGAGACAGTAGACGTTGATGTAGATCCATCAACGCCGCTACTTTGGGTATTGCGAGATCATCTAGATATGACTGGCACTAAGTACGGGTGTGGCATTGCCCAGTGTGGTGCCTGCACTATTCACGTGGATGGTGTTGCAACACGCTGTTGCGTTTTACCTGTGAGTGCTGCAACGGGTAAAAAAATCACAACGATCGAGGGACTGTCTGCCAATGGCGATCACCCCGTGCAGCGGGCATGGGTCGAACTGGATACACCTCAGTGCGGATACTGTCAGCCGGGTATGATTATGGCAGCGGCGGCGCTGCTCAGTGAAACGCCTCAGCCGACTGATAGTGATATAGACCAGCGCATTACCAATATTTGTCGTTGCGGCACGTTTGCTCGTGTACGCCAAGGTATTCACCGCGCCGCAGAGCTGGCGACGGAGGTAAAAGCGTGACCGCTAATATGAAGAAAAATACATTAAGTGTGGACGTCAGCCGACGCCGCTTCGTTATTGGTAGCGCAACTGCCGCCGCTGGTTTTGCCGTAGGTATATCTCTGCCGCTAGGCGCGATACAGGCCGACAGCACCCCGGATGCCAACGAGGAAATTAACGCCTGGGTGGTTGTTAATGAAGATAACACCGTCATTGTCCGGGTTGCCCGCAGTGAAATGGGGCAGGGAACACTGACGGGCTTGGTTCAGTTAGTGGCAGAAGAGCTGGGGTGTGACTGGAGTAAAGTCAGCTGGGAATTTCCCTCGCCGGGACAGAGCCTTGCACGCAAGCGACCTTGGGGTAGCTTTTCTACCGGAGGTAGTCGCGGCATCCGCGATAGTCATCAATATGTGCGCGAAGGCGGTGCGGTTGCCCGTGAGCTTTTAATAGCGGCAGCGGCGCAGACGTGGAATGTACCTCCGGCGGAGTGCACCGCTGACAATAGCCTTATTAATCACCTGCCTAGCGGCAAGAGTACTACCTTCGGGTCGGTCGCAAGGCTCGCTGCAACGCTCGAGGCGCCGACTGAAGTCACCCTCAAAGATCCCGCCGATTGGACTATTGTCGGCAAGCCAATGCCGCGACTAGATACAGCTGACAAGGTTACGGGAGCTCTGCGCTACGGAGCAGACGTTAAGTTGCCAGGCATGCTGCATGCCGCTATTCATGCCTGCCCAGTGCACGGTGGAAAACGCGTCGGCTTCGACGCCGATGTCGCCCGTTCCATGTCAGGTGTGCGACATGTTTTAGCTGTGAGCGATGACGCAGTAGCGGTGGTCGCCGATAGCTGGTGGCAGGCCAAGCAAGCGCTCGCGGCTGTAAAAATCGATTGGGATACCGGCGAGAATGGCAAGGTCGACAGCGACAGCATTACCGCTATCTTGAAAAAGGGCCTCGATGCCAACGACGCATTCGTTGGTAACAGCCGTGGAGAGACCTTAAATGTACTAAAGGATGCAGACACTGTTGTCTCGTCTGAGTACAGCTATCCTTTCCAGAATCATGCGCCAATGGAACCCATGAATGCCACGGTGATCTGGACTGAAAAGTCCTGCGAGGCATGGGTGCCGACTCAAAACGGTGAAGCCGCGCTGGAGACCCTCGCTGATGCCGCAGGGCTGTTCCGTGATAATTGTGAGGTGCACAAATTGATCCTTGGTGGTGGTTTTGGGCGGCGAGCTAACCACGATTTCCTGGTTCAAGCGGCACAAATAGCCAAGCAGATACCCGGCACGCCTATTAAGTTATTGTGGAGTCGCGAGGAAGACCAGCTGCGT
The DNA here is from genome assembly GCA_905479205.1 of uncultured Luminiphilus sp. Lineage (GTDB taxonomy): Bacteria > Pseudomonadota > Gammaproteobacteria > Pseudomonadales > Halieaceae > Luminiphilus. The sequence continues at coordinate 2,489 of CAJQLP010000186.1, read as the reverse complement.
GGCGTTTACCACCCCATTACACGCAGTCGCCTAACCGCCAAGCTAAATGATGAAGGTCTTCCTGAAGCGCTGCATATCCGTATTTCGGGGCAATCGATTCTTCATGCCCTGCGCCCCCCTTTGGGCGAGCCGAAAATTGACGAAGCAGTCTTTCAAGCATTGGCACCCGAAGGTGACCATGCTTTTATTTATGGCATCGAACATTTTCTTGCCGATCACGCTATGCGTAATACGCATTTAAGACCGTGGTTTTGGCGCGGCGTAAATATCAACCAGAATGTTTTCTACGTCGAATCATTCCTCGATGAGCTCGCAATGAAAACGGGCACTGACCCTCTCGACTATCGTCGCAAATTACTTCGCGATAGTCCCGAGGCCCTTGCCGTCTTAGAACGCGCGGCAAGCAATGCGGGCTGGGGGCGTACGTTACCTCCCGGAACAGGGTTGGGGCTGGCGCTGTGTAAAGCCTTTGGTAGCTATGTTGCAGCCTGCGCTGAGGTCTCTGTTGTCGATGGCAAGTTACACATGAAGAAAATATGGGCGGCTACAGACCCCGGTTATGCCGTTAATCCACAGCAAATAGCAGCACAGGTTTCGGGTTCATTTGTGTATGGGCTGTCTGCTGCGCTATATGCTGAGCTAACGGTCAAAGATGGTCGGGTAGAGCAAGAGAACTTCAATAGTTATCCGTCAATGAAGATCGCACAAATGCCAGAAGTGGAGACCGACGTCATGCCTTCAGGTGGTTTCTGGGGTGGCGTTGGTGAGCCTACCATTGCGGTTGGCGCTCCTGCCGTACTGAATGCAATTTACGCGGCAACCGGCGTGCGTATTCGTGACTTGCCGATGAAAGATCAGCTGTCGGTTTAGTGACTTACGGATGTTCTCGATGCGCCTATAGCGATAGCGACCTAACGGTCACAATCTAAGGTTAAGAACCTTAAGCTTAATAACTTTAAGGTAATAGTCAGTCAAACGCAGTAGTTAGAAAGGAACTCATCATGGTCATCTTAGACAGTCAGGTCCCTGCGAGAGCGTATTCCCTACGGTATTGCCTATTCGGCATGGCGGTAGTCGCAGCGGTGCTTTCAGGCTGCGCCAGTGATTCAGCACCCGAAGAAAAAGGCAATGAGTTTGGCACGGCACCGCAACTGGTCGAGCCTTCGGGCGCGCTTTTGCCGACGGTGAATCCTGCGAAAGCTATCGGCTGGAGTGAGGGTACTGCACCTGAGCCCGCTCCCGGTTTGCAGGTCAACGCTTTTGCGCGTGATCTCGAGCATCCCCGTTGGTTATTAGTACTCCCGAACGGTGATGTTTTAGTCGCCGAAACTAATGCGCCTCAAGGGCGTGCTGGGATGAGTGGCATCAAGTTTTGGATCGCGAGCAAAATGATGTCTTATGCGGGTGCGGGTGTGGCTAGCCCCAATCGTATTACGCTGCTACGCGATGCTGACGGTGATGGCACTGCAGAATTTCGTTCTACTTTGGTCGAGGGGCTGAATTCCCCATTCGGTATGGCGGTTGTGGGTGATTTTCTCTACGTCGCGAATGCGGACGAATTAGTACGTTTCCCTTATCAAATGGGTGACACTCGAATTGATGCACAAGCCGAATCCATAGCGCCTTTGCCCGGCAAAGAACTTAATCACCATTGGACCAAGAATTTACTTCCCAGCGTGGATGGCCAAACGCTCTATGTAGCCGTTGGTTCCAACAGCAACATTGCTGAAAACGGCTTAGACGCCGAGCACCACCGCGCGGCTATTTTGGCCGTTGACACAGCAAGCGGTGATACGTCGGTATTTGCCAGTGGGTTGCGAAACCCGGTAGGCATGGCGTGGGAGCCAGTCTCTGGTGCACTGTGGACTGTGGTTAATGAGCGTGATGAGCTCGGCGATCAGCTGGTACCTGACTACCTTACAGAAGTAGAGCAAGGTGCTTTTTACGGCTGGCCCTACAGTTACTGGGGTAGTAATGTGGACCAGCGCGTAGCGCCGCAAAAGCCCGATTTAGTCGCACAGGCACGTGAGCCGGACTATGCGCTTGGCGCGCATACTGCGTCTTTAGGCCTAGCATTTTATACGCATAGCGCGATTCCCTCGTTGGCAGGCTCAGCCATTATTGGTCAACATGGCTCGTGGAATAGAGCCCAGCCCTCAGGTTACAAAGTGATCGCAGTTAGCTTTGATGACGGCAAGCCTATGGGCGCCCCCACCGATCTTTTAAGTAGTTTTTTGAACAGTGAAGGTGAAGCACAGGGTCGTCCAGTGGGCGTGGCCATCAATGATCAGGGTGCGATTCTCGTGGCCGATGACGTTGGTAATATCATCTGGCGAATAGCTGCAGCGCAATAAAACACATGCACCCGACGGCCATCTCCGTGCTCTGATTGAACGACAAGGCAATCATGATGAAAGATCTGTTTAAGCTTTGTGGCGTAGCCTTCTTTACCACCTTCGCCACCTTGGCCACTTTGCTGTCTGCGCCCA
>CAJQLP010000185.1 GCA_905479205.1 uncultured Luminiphilus sp. | reverse complement strand
AAGATGTTGCCAAGTTAACTCCAGCAGCGCTGGCAAGAAAGATTGATAAAATGGAAACGCAAATGGTGGAGCATGCGAAGAACCTCGAGTTTGAAGAGGCGGCTCGATTGAGAGATCAAGTGACCCAAATCAAGCAGCTCGCGTTCATAAGCTAGTCGGCTGCTGAGATCATCGATTAGGCATGCCTTATTAATCGGTGTTGTAGCATCGTGAAGTCAACCATCAAACCTGTTCAGCGCGTATTCGCTAGGCTTTGACGGTGAAACCAACCTCGGCCCCTGTCTCTGTGCTGCGCGCCCACGGCTCACCGTGGTGATGCTTGGCAACCAGGGCGACGATATAGAGACCAAGACCTAAGTGATGACCTTCTGCAGCGCGCTTCTCGCGTAGGCTTTGCATAGGCGCAAACAGTATCTGGTGGTTGCCGGGTAGTTGCGGTCCATTATTTTCAACCGATAGGCGCCACCACAATCCTCGGCGTCTAATTCGTAGAGTGATTATGCTATTGCGAGGCGCATAGGATGTGGCGTTGGAAATGAGTTTATCCAGCGCTTGTACGATGAGATCGGGAGCGGCCAGCGTGTCGGCGCTTTCATTGTCTGTATCGAGCGTAAATGTCCACTCAGGGAATGTCGTGCCATAAGCTCTGACGAGTTCACTGAATAAACTCACCAATTCAATTTTTTCCTGAGTTTCTGTGCCAAGACTAGCTTCAAGGCGATTCGCCTCATTCATTGCATCTAGCATGGTGCTTAAACGCGTTAAGCCAGCTTGGGCGCGTTCTAGTAAGACCGTATGTTCCTCAGGTTTAGTGGGGTTCTTTAGGTGTTCGAGGGTTGAGCTAATAACGGCGACAGGTGTACGAATCTCATGTGCCAGCGCACGAGGAAGGGCGCGCAGATACTCCTCTAGGCGAAGTTGTTCCGAAAGAAGGTCGTTGAACTGCCGTGCAAGCTGGTCAATTTCATCGTTGGCGTTACTGACGGGTAGCGTGGGTTGGTAAGGCTCGGTACCTAAGGATGTCAATGTGTTATTGAGTCTTGAGATACGTAAGCTGAGCAGCGATGCGAAACCAAAAAGGCCTAATGCGACTAGTAGGCTCGCCAGCGCTCCTTTAAGCAATAGGCCTTCAAAGGCGGTATCAGTAAGCGAAAGGTATTTCTCTCTGGGCTGCTCCACGACAACAACGCCCATGACACCATTATCGCTGCGTACGGGTGTCGCATAGCGCGACCAAAAATTATCACCCTCTATGACGAGATTATGATTTGAGGCACCGCGTAATGCGGAGACGATGTCACCGCTGACCTCTCTGTTGCTCTCATTCCATAGAGGATCAAGGCTTTCTATAGGCGCTTCTAAAACGCGCCGATAAAGCCATTGAGTCACCCTATAGTTTGTTTCAGCTGATAGGCCCTCCTGACTAGGGCTGGAGCTGCCCAACAGCCAACCCCAGCGATCGTAGATTTTGACCCGCACAGTTTCATCGTCAAAATTGCTTAGCGCTCGTCCCAGTGCTGGGGGAGAGTCAATGAGCCAGGGTGGTGCGGCGGTCGATAACGGATCAATATTGCCGCGAACGCTTACGCCGCCATCATCTACATCGATGTAGTGAATCCCGAGGCGCTCTGACGCGATCGCTTTTGGTAGTGTAATTTCGAGTTGGTAGCCATTGGGTATATCGACCCATACTCCGCGGATGCTTTCGGGTTGCGCGCCATTTAGCCGGCGGCCTACCGTTTGTCCTCGCACAGTGCCGGGGGCCGAGGTCGCAATGACATACTGCTGCCTACGATCGTTAAGCCATGTTGTGAGGATAACTCGATCGCCGCTTGCCTCACCCAACCCACCTGATCGATCATAATTTTTAGAATAATCGCTTATCGCAAGCGCGAGAAAAATCACCTCCTCTTGGCGCGCTACCGCAACATCCATGAAACGTTTTGTGCCACCAAACCGTCTTTTTTTAGTGTCTTGCCATTCGTCGAAAAACCCATCGAGTGCGGGAGGGCTGTTTACTACCGTAGCTTGTAAGCTCTGCTCATCGAGTGGCTCCCGAGCGCGTCGTAAATCGCTGTAAAACAAATCGGCGCGATTATTGAGGCCGTTGGCTATGGCATTTCCTGTGGCAGCAAGGCCCTGCTTTTGTAGCGCTAAAAGCGCGTGTTCATTACTTCGTAGAAATTCGCAGCCAGTCCAGGGTATGCCTAAGAACACAAGAGACACAGCGAGTAGCTGGCTTTTAAGCTTCATGACTCGGCTTTCCAGCGATACCCCAATCCATAGGCCGTCTCTATATTTTCGAAGTGTTTGTCATGCTCTTCAAACTTCCGTCGAATTCGACGAATGTGTGAAGTGATGGTGCTGTCGTCGAGAACCACACTGGCTGCGTCCATCAATTGAGCGCGGTTTTTGATATGGCCAGGATGGCGCGCCAGTGCATGAAGCATGCAAAACTCGGTATAAGTGACATCAATCGGTACGCCCTGCCATCGAACGGTCAGGCGCTCAGTATTCAGCTCGAGGTCGCCACGCTTGAGAATTTGCTCAGTATTTTCCGGGGCTCTTAATGCGGCGACGCGACGAAGCAGTGCGGTAATTCGCGCGAGTAGTTGAGGCTGGGAAATGTCTTTAGTGAGATAGTCATCTGCACCAATCCGCAGTCCTGAGATGACATCGACTTCGGTGTCTCGCGCTGAAAGAAAAACAATGGGAAGAGTCGGGTTCTGACTGCGTAAGTCGCGGCACAAATCGAAGCCAGCTTCTGCATCATCGCCCAGTGCAATGTCTAAAATAGCAAGGTCTGGGCTTTTAGCTTGCAGTCCTTGTCGTGCATCTTTGGCATTGTCATACAGCGTCACTTGATAGCCTTGGCGTACCAATAAATCTCGATAGTTCGCAGCCAATGCCGACTCATCCTCAACAATCACAATATGCTGCTTCATAAAAGTATGTTCTCTTTTCGAGGCTAAATAGTTGCACCTTACGATGAGTAGCTCAAGGTGTTGCCATAATTGCGCACAATTGCACACCGTTCGGGCATTGTTGCCAGCCATACAGTCAGACAGGCTGTTCTTGCGGGCGTTGCTGGCACGACCTTGGCGCAAACCCAACATGCGTCCCCCATAGAGATACAACAAATGGTTCGCGTCAGCTTTTTTGTTTTTTGTCTTCGCTTCTGCGAAGATACGCTCCGATTTTCCATGCGGCCCTTGGTAGGGGTCGCCACTGATTAGGAACTTTTTTATGCCTGTTGTTACCCTTCCCGATGGATCCCAGCGCTCATTCGGGCAACCTGTTAGTGTCTACGACGTCGCCGCTGATATTGGTGCGGGTCTTGCGAAAGCCGCACTTGCGGGCGTTGTCGATGGACGTGAGGTCGACACTTCGCACGTTATTGAAGATGACGCTTCCTTGAGCATTATCACTGAACGCGACGAAGCGGGCATTGAGATTATTCGCCATTCTACGGCGCACTTACTCGCACAGGCGGTGCAACAGCTATTTCCAGGCACGCAAGTGACGATCGGTCCCACCGTCGAGGATGGCTTTTATTACGATTTTGCCTCTGGACACAACTTTACGCCAGAAGATCTCGAGGCAATCGAGCGGCGTATGACGGAGCTTGCGAGTAACGACGTGACCGTTGAGCGTGTTGTCTGCTCTCGCGAAAAAGCGATCGAGCTGTTTCGCAACATGGGCGAGCATTTTAAAGTACAGATTATCGAAGATTTGCCGGAGGGAGAGGAGATTTCTCTGTACCAGCAAGGTGAGTGGATGGATCTGTGCCGAGGTCCCCACGTACCGAGTACCGGCAAGCTGAAAGCATTCAAACTGACAAAAGTAGCGGGCGCTTATTGGCGCGGTGACTCGAACAATCAGATGCTGCAGCGTATTTATGGCACCGCGTGGGCCAACAGCAAACAGCTCAAAGCTTATCTGAATCGCATTGCTGAAGCTGAGAAGCGTGACCACCGAAAAATTGCAAAAAAACTAGACCTGTTCCATACCCAAGAAGAAGCCCCCGGCATGGTGTTTTGGCATCCCGCGGGTTGGACTATCTATCAAAGTATTGAACACTACATGCGCGACAAGCAGGTGCGATTCGGTTACCAGGAGATCAAAACGCCACAAGTGGTCGATATTTCCCTGTGGCAGCGTTCTGGCCACGCCGACAAATTTGCCGACGGCATGTTTACTTTAGAAGCCGACGATCGACAGTTTGCCGTTAAGCCCATGAACTGTCCCTGCCATGTTCAAGTCTTCAATCAAGGCCTTAAGTCTTATCGCGATCTGCCCTTGCGGCTCGCTGAGTTTGGTAGCTGTCACCGCAATGAACCATCGGGTTCGCTGCACGGCATCATGCGCGTACGAGGATTTACGCAAGATGACGCGCACATATTCTGTACCGATGATCAGATTCAAGGGGAGGTGGCTGATTTCATCGATATGCTGCATGAGGTCTATGCGGATTTCGGTTTTAGCGAGGTCATTTATCGTTTGTCGACAAGGCCTGAGCAGCGTGTGGGTAGCGACAATGACTGGGACAGAGCCGAGATGGCACTAGCCGAAGCGCTTAACACCAAAGGGTTGCCTTGGGAGGAACTGCCGGGCGAGGGGGCATTCTATGGCCCTAAAATTGAGTTCTCGCTGAAAGACTGCATTGGGCGTGTTTGGCAGCTGGGCACCATTCAGGTCGATTTCTCCATGCCGGGCCGGCTAGACGCTCAGTACGTTGCTGAGGACGGAAGTCGGCAAGTCCCCGTTATGCTGCACCGAGCGGTTCTTGGTTCTTTTGAGCGCTTCATCGGTATTTTGATTGAGCACTACGAAGGTAATTTCCCAACGTGGTTGGCTCCTAAGCAAGTCGTCGTAGCGCCCATCACCGATAAGCAAGCGGATTATGCTCAAGAGATAGCGACCCAGCTGACCGACGCAGGGTTTAGAGTTGTCGCAGACCTTCGGAATGAGAAAATAGGCTTTAAAATACGAGAGCATGAGATGGCTAAAGTCCCCTTTGTGCTCGTAGTCGGTGATAAGGAGATGGCTGCTGGCACCGCTGCGGTTCGAGGTCGGCACGGAAAAGATCTGGGTGTTTTGACGAGCGATGAAGTTCGGAGCATGTTGACAGCTGAAGTAGCAAAGCGTGGGCGAACTAGCTGACAAATAGGCGTGGGCCGCAGTGCGTGGTGCAAGATCCATGCAGGGGCTTGGTAACGGTTCGGTCAGGACCCTTTTTTTTGCCGCCGTAATCCGGTTGAGCACGTTGAAAAACAACAACTTTAGCCGTTTTCAATGGCTTGAGCTTGGCGCTTCATCACTGTAGTATCACCGCCCTTGGCTGGATGGACGATTTGTCGAAAACATCGCGGAGCGTGAATTTGCGCTTTCATGATGTTTTCCCATCCTTTTTGTGCCGTTGTTAAGTGTCGTTTTTCCCCACTGTAGGGTTACGAAGCGTTGCGACGGTGAATGTGTAGGAGAGTTTGAGTATTAAGAGCGAAGGCAAGAGCAAGAAGGCGCTAACGAACGACCAAATTACAGCCTCTGAAGTCAGGTTAGTTGACGCAGAAGGCGAGCAAGTAGGTATCGTATCCATTGAGGCCGCCCTCCAAGCCGCGGAAGCGGCAGGCATGGACCTCGTGCAAATGGCAGATAGTAGTCCGCCCGTTTGCAAGGTCATGGATTACGGTAAGCATATTTTTGAAGCTAAGAAGCAAAAAGCTGCGCAGCGTAAAAAAGCGAAGCGCATCCAGATTAAAGAAATGAAGTTTCGTCCAGGGACGGATGAAGGTGACTATCAGGTAAAACTGCGCAACCTGGTACGTTTCCTAGAAAATGGCGATAAGGCTAAAGTTACGCTCCGTTATCGGGGACGTGAATTAGCTCATCAGGAAATCGGTATGCAGCTACTGAAACGAGTAGAAGCCGATCTGAGCGAGTTGGGCGCTGTCGAGCAATTTCCAAAGATGGAAGGGCGACAGATGACCATGGTTATCGCACCAAAGAAACGGGGTTAGTGGCCCGTGAATGCCCTAAATCTCGATAGTTAACTTTTGCCCAGTTCACTTAGGTGACTGTGGCTCAATGCGGAGTTTATACAATGCCAAAAGCTAAAATTCACAGTGGAGCAGCTAAGCGGTTTAAGAAAACTGCAGGTGGCTATAAGCGTAAAAGCGCTCATAAAAGCCACATCCTGACCAAGATGACGACCAAGCGTAAGCGTCAGCTTCGTGGTACCTCTATGGTTGACCAGTCAGACAAAGTGCTGATTGATCGCATGTTGCGTGCCAAATAAACCGTCATACTGATTAGGAGATAGCATATGCCTCGCGTAAAACGTGGTGTGACGGCTCATCGTCGTCATAAGAAGATACTTAAGCAAGCCAAGGGTTACTATGGAGCGCGTTCGCGTGTTTTCCGTGTAGCTAAGCAAGCGGTCACCAAGGCAGGACAGTACGCCTACCGTGACCGTCGTCAACGTAAGCGTCAGTTCCGTGCGCTTTGGATTACGCGAATCAACGCGCAGTCTAGAGCAAATGGTTTGACCTACAGCAGGTTTATCAATGGCTTGAAGAAAGCCGAGATTACTCTCGACCGTCGTGTACTTGCCGATTTGGCCGTTCACGATAAAGCGGCTTTTGCCGCGGTTGTCGAGCGAGCTCGCGCCGCCCTCGCTGCCTAATTGATACCCGCGCGCAGGCGGGTAACAAGTGATAGTAAAAGGGAAGAGGCGTGCGCCTCTTCCTTTTTTTATGTGTACCGTTATTTGCGTTCTAAGATGTGAGGGCAGTGCACAGGTTCGCAAGTGACAAGACTCTGTGTAACCTTGCAAGAACTGCATTACGTCATATAACTGAGAGTTAAGCATGCAATCTTTGGATGAACTGAGAGACGAAGCTATTCAGCATATCAACGAGGCAATCGAGGGGCAGACCCTCGAGCAGCTCCGCGTCGATTACCTGGGCAAGAAGGGTAAGCTTACTGGCTTGCTTAAAGGGCTAGGACAGCTTTCGGCTGAAGAGCGACCTAAGGCGGGTGCGCTCATCAACGAAGTTAAGCAGCAACTGCAAGAGTTGATAAACGAGCGTAAGTACGGCCTTGAAAATGCGGCTCTAGCGGCGCGTCTAAGTGCTGAAAAAGTTGACGTGACTCTGCCGGGGCGCGGTGCGGAACTAGGCGGCTTGCACCCCATTACTCGAACTATTGAACGTATTGAGGCGTTCTTTCGTGGTGCCGGTTTCTCCGTTATGGAAGGTCCTGAGATTGAGGACGATTATCATAATTTCGAGGCCCTAAACATTCCTGCACACCACCCTGCGCGCGCCATGCATGATACGTTTTACATTGATGAGACACACGTATTACGAACCCATACCTCGGGCGTCCAAGTACGTACTATGGAAACGCAAGAGCCACCACTGCGAATCATTTGTCCGGGTCGCGTCTACCGCTGTGATTCCGATCTCACTCACTCTCCTATGTTCCACCAAGTCGAGGGTTTGTTGATCGACGAGACCTCGAGCTTCGGTGATCTCAAGGGTTTGTTAGAAGAATTCCTCCACGCTTTCTTTGAGCGAGACGATCTCGAGGTGCGTTTTCGACCCTCTTATTTTCCATTCACGGAGCCCTCTGCGGAAGTGGATATTCAGTGCGTAAAGTGCAGTGGAGAGGGTTGCCGTATTTGTAGCAATACGGGTTGGTTGGAGATTCTAGGATCCGGCATGGTTAATCCCAAAGTGTTTGAAATGAGTGGCATTGATCCCGAGCGTTATACCGGGTTCGCATTTGGTCTTGGGGTAGAGCGTCTTGCCATGCTTCGCTATGGCATTGGTGACCTCCGTCTTAACTTCGAGAACGATCTCCGTTTTCTCCGCCAGTTCATTTAAGGGGCTTGAGTATGATTATTTCAGAACAATGGCTGCGAACATGGGTTAATCCTGTACTGGCCACGGATGCATTAGCTCACCAATTGACCATGGCTGGCCTGGAAGTCGATGGGGTCACACCTGCTGCAGGGGAATTCAGTGGGGTGATTGTTGCGGAAATAGTGAAGGCGGAACAGCACCCCGATGCGGATAAACTGCGTATCTGCGAAGTTGCCACAGGAAGCGATACCGTTCAAATAGTATGCGGCGCCCCAAACGCGCGCGTAGGACTTAAAGCGCCACTTGCTCAGATTGGAGCGGTGTTGCCAGGTGATTTTAAGATTAAGAAAGCCAAGCTTCGAGGTGTCGAATCTCAGGGCATGCTGTGTGCCCAAGCCGAGCTCGGTATCTCTGATGAGAATGCAGGGCTTATGGAGTTGCCTAGTGATGCTCCGGTCGGTAGTGATCTGCGTGATTATCTGAGCTTGAATGATGCGCTAATAGAAATAGGCCTCACACCCAACCGTGCGGATTGCTTAAGTATTCACGGTATCGCACGTGATGTGGCCGCACTGAATGAGCTAGAGATTTGTGCGCCTATCATGGAGCCTGTCGCCGCGACTATCGATGCGGTATTCCCCATTGCTATTGAGGCGCCAGAGAAGTGCCCTCGCTATGTGGGCCGTGTGCTTGATGGCGTTGATTTGTCCAAAACTACGCCCCTATACATTGTTGAGCGTTTACGGCGAGCAGGGGTTCGTTCGATTGATCCGGTAGTTGATGTCACTAATTACGTCATGTTGGAGTTAGGTCAACCGTTGCATGCATTTGACCTCGATACGCTCAGTGGAGGCGTCGTCGTTCGAAATGCGACCTCCGGAGAGAAGATGGTATTGCTCGATGGCTCCGAAATTACCTTGAGCTCCGAGTCGCTTGTTATTGCTGACCATAAGAGGTCTTTGGCATTGGCGGGTATTATGGGCGGCGAGAACAGTGGCGTCAGTGACAGCACCTCGCGCGTGTTCTTGGAGAGTGCGTATTTTGCGCCTCTACCTATGGCGGGTCAGGCACGACGCTACGGATTGCATACAGATGCGTCGCATCGCTACGAGCGTGGCGTTGACCCGCAGCTTCAGCGTCAGGCTATTGAGCGAGCCACGCAATTGCTGCTTGATATCGTGGGTGGTCAAGCGGGACCCATAAGCGAAGTCAGTGACGATGCCTATCTTCCACAGCGGCAGATGATTACTCTACGTGCATCGCGTATTGCTCGCGTGCTTGGGTTTCAGATGGACTCGGCTCAAATAGAAAAAATCTTGACGGGTCTGGGCTTTGATGTGGCGGCAAATGGCGCTGATGAGTGGCTTTGTACGGCACCTAGCTGGCGCTTTGATATGGAGCAGGAAGTCGACTTAATTGAAGAGCTCGCGCGTGTTTATGGCTATAACAACCTGCCAGTCAGTCGAATCAAAGGCGATGTTACCCTCACTCAGCAATCTGAAGCTGAGCGCCCTTTGCAAAGTGTTCGACGACAATTGGTGGGGCGTGGATTTCAGGAAGCTATTACCTATAGCTTTGTGGCGCCCGCTTTACAGCAGCGTTTTGATCCAGAGATTCAGCCGGTAGCACTTCGCAACCCAATTTCTGCTGATCTGAGCGTTATGCGCACGAGTCTTATGTCTGGGCTTGTCGCCGCCGCCGCACACAATGCGAAACGTCAGATATCCCGCATACGGTTGTTCGAGACAGGGTTGTGTTTCCTGCCGGGTGATCAGTTGGAGCAGCGATCAAAGTTGGGTTTGATAATGATGGGATCGCGGGCTAAGGAAAGTTGGGCAGACTCAGATGATAAAGTCGATTTCTTTGATATCAAAGGCGAGGTCGAGCAGCTACTAACCGCAAGCAGTGAGCGGCTTGCTTTTCGGCCAGCTAAGCGCGCGGGCTTGCATGATGGCCAAACCGCCGAAGTGTTGGTTGGCGACCGCGTCGTCGGTGTTGTTGGTGCGATTCACCCGGTAACGGCTGAAGCGCTAGACTTACCCGGCGCAACTATGATCGCTGAGTTATCTTTAGATGTTGTCTTGGCATCGCAGCTGCCCGCTTATCGTGATATTTCTCGGTATCCGGAGACACGTCGTGACATCGCGATTGTGCTCAATGAGGGAATCGCTGCAGATGCAGTGCTCGCCATTATTCGTGAAGCGGCTGGGAGTTGTCTGGAAGATTTAAAGGTTTTCGACGTTTACGCGGGTAAGGGAATTGATCCGGGTCAGAAAAGTCTGGCATTGGGTTTGACTTTCCGAGACCAGTCGCGCACTCTAGATGACTCGGAAGTTTCCAGTGCAATGGCGCAAGTTATTGATTCGCTGAAAGAAAAACTCGGTGCACAACTCAGGAGCTGAGCCTTCACCATGACAGCTTTGACCAAATCAGAAATGGCTGAAAAGCTGTTCGAAGAGCTTGGATTGAACAAGCGTGAAGCCAAAGAATTGGTAGAACAATTTTTTGAAGAAATTCGCATTTGTCTCGAGCATAACGAGCAGGTCAAGCTGTCTGGCTTCGGCAATTTTGATTTGCGCGACAAACGTCAGAGGCCAGGTCGAAACCCTAAAACGGGAGAGGAGATTCCCATCTCAGCTCGAAGAGTGGTGACTTTCCGTCCCGGACAAAAATTAAAAGCCCGCGTGGAGCAAATTGCCGCCGGAGGAATGTCGACCGATGCTTGAGCCCTCGCACAACAGCGAATTACCACCGATTCCAACTAAACGCTATTTCACCATTGGCGAGGTCAGTGATTTATGTGCAGTGAAACCGCATGTACTTCGCTATTGGGAGCAGGAGTTTCCGCATCTCAAGCCGGTTAAGCGCAGGGGCAATCGCCGCTACTATCAGCGCGCTGACGTAGAGATGATACGTACCATTCGCAGTCTGCTTTATGAGCAGGGCTACACCATAGGCGGTGCGCGTCAGCGTATTGCTAGCGAAGGCGAGACTCCCACGCCGGTTGAGCTGCAGACCCTGGCACGAGAGTGCATTGACGAATTGGAAAAAGCGTCCGCGCTACTCTTTTCTGGAGAGTAAATCGCTTCGCAATTTGGTGGAGGTTGTGTATACTTCGCCGCCACTCGGGGCGTAGCGCAGCCTGGTAGCGCACCACACTGGGGGTGTGGTGGTCGCAGGTTCAAATCCTGCCGTCCCGACCAAACACGTTCGAAAAAAAACCGCCTTTCGGCGGTTTTTTTCCTTTTAGCTACTGCGTTTCAGTTTTGTGCGACGTTCACGTTCTCTTCCGATCCCTCTAAGTACGCCGTTGCTTTTCGTGCTCCCACTTCCTGCGCAAAGTCAGTCAGATTGAGTTCATTACACTGGAAGCTTTCAAGAGCAGACTTCCTGCTGTGGCTCGTGAAAGAAGTGAGGCGATCGTGACGAGCTGCCCGCCGGACTAATCGGTCGATGTCCGCTGGACGGTCTTCGACAACCGCTTGGCATACCGCTGCGGCGGTTCGGGCACCCCGATACTCGTATTCATCGGCTTGTGCACTAAGGCTTGTCACTGCACTTGTGCTGACAACGGCGGTTCCTAATACAATGGCTGCTAATTTCATGATTCAACGCTCCGTGTTGTTTACTGTGTATTCAGGCCATGTCCTCGGCTCTGATGGGTCTAGTATCTAGTTCTTTTAGTGTCTATGACAAACATCAAAAATCACCGTTGATCGTCAAAGCTGACCATCGATGCCGACTAGTTGTCGTTTTTGTGAGGTAGGCTGTAAATGGCTATTTTTTTTAAGAAGAGAGCACTAATTTTCGGTCGTGGATTGAGCGTTTTTTGAGGTCTATCTAGTAAAGCCTCATCCAACAACTTGCGCTACACTCAGCCCACTCGGTACGCTCAGTTTGCGCGAATCAGTAGATAGCGCCAATTGACGAAATAGTGAGCGAAAAATGGGGGTGCGGCGATAGTGATTCCGACACCCAACCAGTAGACAACCAATAAAATCAGTAAAGAGAGACACGCTATGAGATCACTATGGCTAGTTGCTGGATACTGTTGTGCGACTTCGTTGCAGGCAGCTACCTTAATTCATGCAGGGCAACTCATTGACGTCGCCAATGCCCAGGTAGACAAGAACAAAACGATTGTTGTCGAAAATAATCGTATCAGTGCGGTTGAGGATGGCTTTGTTGTTCGAGAGGGTGCGACCGTTATTGACCTGTCGGAAGCGACTGTGATGCCGGGGCTCATAGATACCCACGTCCATCTCGATAACGAGCTTGATCCGCCCATGAGTTATTCCGAATCGTATTATATGAATTCGGCTGACTATGCATTGCGCGCTACGGTATACGCGCGCAAAACGCTTGAAGCAGGATTCACAACGGTCAGAGATTTGGGCGCTCGAGATAAGGACGCACTGTTTGCGCTGCGTAACGCGATTAATACTGGCATCGTCCCTGGCCCGAGAATTTTCGCTGCGGGTAAGTCGATTGCAACTACGGGAGGGCACGCTGACCCGACCAATGGTTTACGAGAAAATCTGCGAGGGGACCCAGGCCCCAAGGAAGGGGTTATTAACGGACCGGAGGACGCCTATAAGGCGGTTCGCCAACGTTATAAAGACGGCAGTGACGTTATCAAATTAACGGTCACAGGCGGTGTCTTATCGCTTGCGAAGAGTGGCGATAATCCTCAGTTCACGACTGATGAACTAGACGCCGTTATGGCAGCGGCTAACGATTATAATTTTGTTGTTGCGGTTCACGCTCACGGCCCCGAAGGTATGAAGCGCGCCGTCGAAGCAGGTGTTCACTCGGTAGAGCACGGCACCTATATGACGCCTGAGATTATGGCGTTGATGCGAGAGCGAGGTACGGTTTACGTGCCTACTATTTTGGCGGGTAAATGGGTTGCGCGCTTAGCCGAGCAAGATGGCAAGTTACCCGATGTAGTTCGGCCTAAAGCCGCCGCGGTAGGGCCAAAGATCCAAGGCACTTTTGCCAAAGCTTGGCAGGCGGGTGTGCCGATTGTGTTTGGCACCGATTCAGGTGTCTCGCCCCATGGAATGAATGCTTTGGAATTCGGCTACATGGTCGAGGCCGGTATGCCACCTATTGAGGCCATTCGTTCCGCGACCATTAATGCGGCGGCATTGCTTCGTGTTAGCGACGAATACGGTCAAATTGCGCCTGGTTTTTACGCGGACATCGTTGCTGTTAATGGTGATCCCTTGTCCGATATTACGGAGCTAGAGAGTATTGACTTCGTGATGAAGGACGGTCGCGTATTCAAGAATACAGGAGAGTAACAGCGCGATGTTCTTAAGACTCGTTAATCGCATAGCGGCTACAGTATTCGTCGCTATAGTTTCCCTCGCGAGCGCTCTTACTGCGGCGGAACCCGCTCCGATAGCAATCGCGCTGCATGGCGGTGCTGGAACCATCACGCGTACCGCCATTACGTCAGAGCAGGATGCCGCCTACCGAGAAATACTGTCTTCAGCTATAGACTATGGGCATACACGATTATTAGCGGGAGCTGATGGTCTCGATGTGGTTGTTGAGGTGATTCAGATCATGGAGCGGTCACCGCTTTTTAATGCAGGTATTGGTGCCGTGATGACCTGGGAGGGCAAACACGAGCTCGACGCCTCAATTATGACCGGTGCCAACCTTGACGCTGGCGCTGTCGCAGGCGTGACGACCATCGCGAGCCCCATTGCTGCTGCTAGGGCGGTCATGGAACATTCACCGCATGTGATGCTCTCGGGTGCGGGTGCTGAGGTGTTTGCAAGGGATCAAGGTTTGGAGCTTGTCGATAACGCTACCTTTACTACCGAGCGTAGGAAGAATGCGTTGGAGAAATACAAGTCCAAGGTGGCTGCACGGCTCACGCCTGATAAAGACTATAAATATGGAACCGTCGGTGTTGTTGTACTCGATGCTAATGGAGACCTTGCTGCTGGGACCTCGACAGGAGGAATGACGGGCAAACGTTGGGGGCGAATAGGCGATGCGCCAATTATAGGCGCCGGTACCTATGCCAATAACGCCAGCTGTGCGGTGTCAGCAACCGGGCACGGAGAGTTTTTTATTCGTTACCACGTTGCTGGCGACATCTGTTCGCGAATGCAGTATCAAGGTATTTCACTCACTCAAGCGGCTGACACGGTGATCAATGGAGAGCTTGCCCGCGTTGGCGGTGAGGGTGGGGTAGTTGCCGTTGATGTGAGAGGTAATGTGGCAATGCCGTTCAATAGTGAGGGTATGTATCGCGCAAGTATTGATGCGACGGGTCACAAGACAGTGGCTATTTATGGAATCGATGATTGAGAGGTAAGCATCATGGGTGAGGAAGGCGCTAATCGGCAGCTGAATGTTCTCGGAGAGCCATTATCCTTGTGTTGTAAGGATCCTTTGACGGGTTTTTACCGCGATGGTTATTGTAATACGGGACCAATGGATCTCGGCACCCATACGGTATGCGCTGCGTTAACGACCGAATTTTTAGAATTTTCTGCGTGGGCGGGCAACGATTTGATAACGCCTAGACCGGAATTTAATTTCCCCGGATTGAAGGAGGGTGATCAATGGTGCTTGTGCGCTACGCGCTGGTTAGATGCCCACAAGGCAGGCCAGGCCCCTCGCGTGTATCTTCAGCGTACAAATATTAAAACGCTTGAACTGGTTCCACTGGAGATTTTAAAGCCGTACGCTATCGACCTTTCATAGTACGCCCATAGCGTTTTCTACGCTGGATACTTGTGTAATGATGTGAGTATTAAAAGCGTTTTCTTTTTTATAGCCACAGTGAGTTTTTATTTATGACAGCGCCCACCAGTATCCGTGATTGTATGCATCGTAATCCACTGACCATCGAGCGTGGCGCGCCGCTGGTTAAGGCCATTGAGCTATTAGTCGAGTTTAAATTGACGGGGCTTACGGTGCTGGGCGTCGATCAGGAGCCCTGTGGGAAAATTACTGAGTTAGATTGCATCAAGGCGGTATTAAACGCCATTTACAACGATGGCAGCCCCGAAAATATTCTCGTAGAGCAGGCGATGACTCATGAAGTTCATTCCTGCTCTCCTGATGAGAGCATTGTTGAAGTTGCGCAAAACATGATCGACTCCCATCAGCGTCGAAATGCTGTGGTCCAGAATAATAAGCTCGTCGGTCAGGTCAGTTCGAGCAATATCTTATGGGCGCTCATGGAGCACTCTCGAAAAAACTGATTCGCGATAGCTGTGGCTATGAATTGAGGCGGGAAGTATTAAGGCCAAGCTTGCCCGCGAGCCACATGCCTAGGATCATAGCTGCGCAAAAGGCGATGGTAGACTCGTGTCCATACGCGAGAGATGCAATAGCTGGCCCTGGGCAGTAGCCCCAAAGCCCCCAGCCGATGCCAAACAAGGCGCCGCCAATAATAAGTTGCTTGTCGATGGATTTGTTGATCGGCAAACTAAAGGCTTCTGCTAACAGCGGCTGTGTCCACGCAATTATCCAGGGTGTGGCACCAAGTGACACGACCAGCGCACCTCCCATGACAAACATGAGGTCGGGGTCCCAGGCACCAAAAACATCTAAAAATCCTATCACTTTAGTGGTGTTGGTCATGCCTGAAAGTGCGAGCCCTGCGCCAAAAATAAGCCCAGTTAGCAGTGCGGGCCAATGCTTCATAGCAGTGTCTCCATAATAGTTCGCACGATCAAAACAGTGATAACACCTGTCGCCATGAAGACGCAGGTGGCAACGAGCGAGCGTAATGATAGCCGTCCAATGCCGCAGATGCCGTGACCACTGGTACAGCCGCTGCCCATTCTAGTGCCAAACCCAACGAGTAATCCGGCTATCACTGCGAGCGGAAGAGAGCCTTCCGGTGCTGAAGGTATGGGGTTGCCCGTAAGGGTGTGCAGAATAGCCGCACCAGCCACTAGCCCCATAACAAAGAGCAAACGCCACTCTCTGTCTGGCCCGGCAAAAGCACCCCAAGCAATGCTCGAGATACCCGCAACACGTCCCAGTGTCGCCAGCAGGCCCATTGAAGCAATACCAATCAGTATGCCACCTGCAATCGGTTCAAAAAATTCTTCCATACTCATTCCCACATGCGCAAGAAAGCAATGGCGCCGGAAGCACCACTGCTAAGTGATAAAGACTGTAAGTTTACGCGAACCGAGCGGTTTAGTCGCTAGACGCTGCTGACATCCAGCCGCTGGCAATAATAGTTTGTTCTTGCTTAGCAGAAAGGGCGACATCGGCTGCTTGTTGGTCGATAAAGCGGGTCACTGAGTCCACATCTTGAGCGCTAGCTTGTCGATAGCCGCTATCCTGCTCAATGAACAGATCTCGAGCCATCACTTGTGTTACCCAGCTGCCGTCATGACGGCAAGCTACACCACGCCAATGGTCAGCTTCTTGCGCCAGCATGAATTCGCGACACCAAGCCCCTTGTGCTGAAGGAAACGTTAATACTGTGCGAATGTTGCTACCGTCGGCTAGCGTATCCCACCCTTCCGCGCGCGAAGGCAATACTTCAAGTGCTTGCGCTACGTCGACACCTATCGGGTATGCACCGCTTTGATTTGATGTCGCCCATTGAAATGTTAGGCCGCAAGCCAGCATTACAGTCGCAGCAATAGCAACAATTTGCCGGCCATGCTTATTTGAAGGCGCTTTTGGTAGGCTGGGTTCTGGCGTTGTGAGGCGCAGTGCGATAGCTGGATTCAGTGTTATCTTATCCGCTGAGAGAAGTTCACATAACAAGCCATCGGTGTATTTAAATTGCTCTACTCGCGCGGCAAGTGCGGGTTCCATTGCCAAGCGACTAGCAAACTCTGAGTGTTCGTCAGATGACAGTTCACCATCGATCCACTGAGAGATCAGCTGATCAGTTTTATGGCCCTGAATGTCAAGTTTGTGAATATTCGTCATTTTTGCCTCACCGCCTGTCTCAGGCCTATTGTCATCGCGCTTGTCATCGCGTTTGTCATCGGGCTTGTCGCTATGCTCATGACTGAAAACGCTTATCTCTCTTTCCTAGCTCGACTTTTCTACCAACGCTCGTCGAGCTCGCGCCACTCGGCTCATAACCGTGCCGATCGGGATGTCCAAAATGTCAGCCACTTCGGCATAAGATCTACCTTCGACCGCCACTAGCACTAATGCTAGCCGTTGCTCTTCGGGCAGAGCGTGCATCAATTTCTCTACCCGCTCTAATTCAAGCATTCGCTCAGATGGCGCAGATGATGTCGGCGTTTCGCTGTTTACCGCGATTTCACCCTGCGCATACCGGTACCGAACTTCCCGTGAGCGAAGTTCATCGAGCCAAATGTTTCGACAAACTCGAAAAGACCATTTTGCAACGTGAGCATCGCTGGGCATCCCTTTGTCGAGAATTCTTTCAACAGTTAGTTGAAGCAAATCTTCTGCATCGGCGTGATTTCCAGTCAAAGACACACAAAATCGCTTGAGACCTTGCAGTTCGGTCATCAGCGCTTGCCGTTGTTTTTCACTGATTGCTGTCATTGGCGGCCTGTTATACTCATGACGTTCCGAAGCTGGAATTTATTCCCGAAGATGTGAGGGAATTTATGGACGGCTGATACGTTAAATGATGAGCGGCGCCAATTAAGGCGCTGTTGCTGGGGTTAGCTCAATGATGAACTGCTTTGTAGCGACAAATCAAGATCGAAATCTTCTTAAGGCTGTCAGTTTTAAGGCCATCCTTTTGCTCGCCTGCCTTGTGGCCGTAAGTCCTAGCTACGCTCAACTGACTTTTGGTGGCAGTGACCCTGCAGAGGAGGAAGTTGAAGAGCAGATCGAGGAGGGCGTAGAGGAGGACGTAGAAGAGCAGCTTGAGGAGACTGTGGAAGAGCAGCTTGAGAGCGACGTTGATGGCGCGGTTGAAGAAGAGGTTGTTGATCAAGTTGAAGAGTCAACCATCGATGAGGTAGAGGACCAATTGACATTTGGTGGCTCAGCGACGCCAATCGAAGATAAGGTTGAAGAACAGGTAGAGGAGAGTGCTGAAGAAGCCCTTGGTGACGAGCTCGCTGATGACGTGGAAGATTTTGTTGAGGGTGAAGTTATTGAAGCGACCGAGCAGCAGGTTGTCGACACCACCGAAGAGGCAGTTGAGGACAGTGTTGATGCCACCGTGGACGACGAGGTAGAAGAATCCGTTGTCGCCGCTAACGAGGAGCAAATCGAAGAATCAGTTGAGAGTGAAGTGCTTGCAGGCACTGAGCAGGCAGTCGAAGGTGCTGTGGAGGAAAGCAGTGACGAATTGGTAGAGTCGAGTGTCGAGCAGACGTCTGAGGAGCAGGTTGAAGAGCAGGTCAGTGAGCAAGTTGCAGCAGCAACAGAATCCTCAATCGAAAATAGTAGCGAAGAGTCGGTAGAGCAAGAGACGACTGACGCGGTAAGTTCCAGCGTCGACGACCTGTTAGAAGAATCTGCGTCCTCAGCACTGTTAGCGGCTACTGATGAGTCGGTATCTCTGCGCATGGAAGCTGAGGTCGATGAGGTGCTAGACACCATTGAATCCGATCTCGAAGTCGATACTGACCGTATAAGTCGCGGGCAATGGCTTGTAATGGCAGAACCTAGCGTTTTTGACGAGCTTGCCGCTGAGGGCTATATTTTCGATGCATTCACGGAATTATCAGGCCTCGGCTTACGTCTCGCCGAGGTTGCAGCACCCGCCAGTTTTGACATTTCAGCCGCGCGAGAGGGAATTATCGATGTCGTTGGTGCTGATCGGGCGCAAGTAGACCTGAACCATATTTATACCGCTGGTGTGCCCGATTCGATTGATTTTGATGCGGGTTGGTCGCCCTCTGAAGCACTCGATTTTCCTGTAGATACCCACACTCTCGCCATGAAAATTGGGATCGTAGACAGTGCAGTGGACACGCAGCACGAGGCTTTGATTGATACCAAGGTCAACACGAAGCCATTTACGCGCGCGGGGATTGAGGTGCCAACGTTCCACGGTACGGCGATTGCATCGATTGTGGGGTCAAACAGTACGGCGATGCCAGGATTGGCGCCCAATGCGACAATTTTTGCGGCTTCGGTTTTCGAGATCGACGAAGACCATGGGGAGGTGGCGAGTACGGTTAGCTTGGTTAGGGCGCTCGACTGGTTACTGTCCTCAGGCGTTGATGCGATTAACCTGAGTTTAGCAGGACCGCCCAATCGCTTGTTGGAGGTTGCGCTCCAGCGAGTCGCAAGTCAGCAAGTCGTTGTTGTCGCTGCGGCAGGCAATGGTGGTCCGATGGCTCGGCCTAAGTATCCGGCAGCCTACGAATCGGTCGTGGCGGTCACGGCCGTCGACCGAGAAGGCAAGGTGTTTCGTTTGGCAAATCGTGGCGATTATCTTGATCTGGCGGCCCCGGGCGTCCAAGTACGTCACGCGGTCTCT
>CAJQLP010000184.1 GCA_905479205.1 uncultured Luminiphilus sp. | reverse complement strand
TAGAAGTAACCCCTGAAAGTATTCGTATACGCAAAAAGCTTCTGCTTGAGCACGAGCGCAAGCGCGCCTCACGCAGCGCTGCGTAATCTGTAATCGCTGTTAGCTGGCGCCCATAACTTGGGTGTCTGCGGACAACAGCATTTCTATGTGCGGAATATCGTCTTCTAAGTAGGGCTTGCCTACGGCTTCGAAGCCTAGCGATTGGTAGAAGCGCTCCAGATAGGACTGTCCGCTGATACGGATGCCTCCGCCCCACATGCGGCGGTTGAAGTCTATTCCCCGCAGCATCATGTCTCGTCCAAGCTGGGTCCCGCGACGAGATTGGTCAACTACGACCCGTCCAATGGAACTTTCGTCATAGCTCACGCCTGGTGGGACTGCTCGAAGCGTCGCAATCGGCGCATAATCCGCGCGCGGCTTTTCATTTGCCTCACCACGCCGCCCTTCGCTTCTCTCTCCATACCCCACTAGATGCCAGCTCAATGGGTCTTTGTGATCGGGGTCTACATACGGGCAATTTTGCTCCACTACGAAGATTTTTGCCCGCAGCTGCAAGATCTCGTGCCACTCGCTCACGGTAAATAGCTCGAAATGGCGCCATCGCCATTGCACATTTATCTTGCTTATAGCCACACGACTATTCCTCTCTTACGAATCGGCGCTGAGTTTTACAAATTGCGTGGCCGAGTGCCACTGTCTGCGTTAGGATGGTAAATCTAAGCTCCCGGTTGAGTTAGCACTATGTTGGCAACTGCACAGTCAGGCGTAGATTTTCAAGCGCTCAATGACGACGTTAAAAAAACGTTGCGTACCGTGCTTAGCGGCATTTCTATCGAGTCTAGACTGATTGAGCTGTCATCAACACCCGCCGCTGAATTTCGGGCGATGCCACTGAATATGATCGGCGTCGTCGAAACGGGGTTGGTTTCAGTATTGCACGGTAATACCGTTGTTAGCGTGCTTGAACCTGGCGATCTCGTGCTAGCGGATACCGATTTCCTCCCTACTGGTGTCGGAGCCTTGCTCTATGGGTCCGAGAGTGGTGCCTTTATACGTGCTTACGATCGCGATGCGTTTCTTGACGAGATTGCGATAGATAAATCACTACAGTGCAACTGGATGCGCTGTGTAGGGCAGCATGTTTCTTTGGTGTTGAGGCTTAATGCGCTTCACATTCGGGAAACGGTAGGCTTGGGGGGCGTACCTGAAATTTACCCTGCTGGGTCCATCATCATTCGACAAGGGGATCCGGCCGACGATGTTTTTTCGATGGCTGAAGGCCTCGCAGAAGTGCTAGTGAATGATATGGCGGTGGCCAAAATTCGACCAGGAGAATTATTCGGTACAATGGCTGCGCTAACGGGCAGCCACAGAAACGCCTCGGTGCGAGCGTTAAAATCTTGCTCGGTGATTCGAGTACCGAAAGACCGCTTCTTTGAGCTTATTCGCTCTCGACCTTCAGCGGTCCAGGGCTTGCTAGTCGATATGGCCAAGTCCATTACTGAACTGAACGAAGAAGTTGTTTCTTTAAGGCGAAAACACGGCGACAGCTGAACCCTTTTTTATCTCGGAAAACACATGACTGATTTGAATCCCGGTTCGACCACGGTGGAGACTTTTTCATTGCGTGATTACGCTGAAAAAGCTTACCTCGACTATTCCATGTACGTCATTTTAGATCGCGCCTTACCGCATATTGGTGATGGCTTAAAACCTGTGCAACGCCGCATTGTTTATGCAATGAGCGAGTTAGGTCTTAAAGCGTCTGCCAAGTATAAAAAATCTGCGCGAACAGTCGGTGACGTTATCGGTAAGTTCCACCCACACGGCGACAGCGCAGCGTATGAAGCCATGGTGCTTATGGCTCAGGATTTCAGTTACCGCTATCCGCTAATTGACGGCCAAGGTAACTGGGGGTCCCCTGACGATCCGAAATCCTTTGCAGCCATGCGCTATACCGAGTCGCGGTTGACTAAATATGCCGATGTGCTGCTCGGTGAGTTAGGTCAAGGAACGGTGGAGTGGCAGCCTAATTTTGACGGCACTCTTGAAGAGCCCATGGTGCTCCCTGCCCAAGTGCCCAATTTATTGCTTAATGGCACGACCGGCATCGCGGTCGGTATGGCCACCGATATCCCCCCGCACAATCTTACCGAGGTTGTTGCTGCGACTATTCATTTACTCGAGAACCCCAAGGCCACTATTGACGAATTGTGTGACTTTATTAAAGGCCCAGATTTTCCTACCGAGGCAGAAATTATTACTGCGCCTGAGGATATTCGAGCTACTTATACAAGCGGCAAGGGTAGTTTAAAGATGCGCGCGGCGTGGCGGATAGAGGACGGTGCTGTGGTTATCCACGCACTGCCTTACCAAGTATCTGGCTCTAAAGTGTTGGAGCAGATTGCCGCCCAAATGCAAGCTAAAAAGCTGCCTATGGTGTCAGACTTGCGTGATGAATCTGACCACGAGCATCCAAGTCGCCTAGTGGTCGTCCCGCGCTCAAATCGTGTTGACTTAGAAGCCTTGATGAGCCACTTGTTTGCCAGTACGGATCTGGAGCGGAGTTATCGCGTTAACTTAAACGTCATCGGTATCGATGGCCGCCCTGCGGTTAAGTCAGTCCATAAAATCTTGAGCGAATGGCTGGTATTCCGTCGTACTACCGTGCGCCGTAAACTGGAGTATCGACTTGAGCGCGTGATGCGTCGGCTACATATCCTTGAGGGTTATTTAGTCGCTTATTTGAGTATCGATGAAGTTATCAAGATTATTCGCGAAGAGGATGAGCCTAAATCGGCTTTGATGATGCGCTTTGCGCTCTCGGAGATTCAAGCTGAAGCTATTCTTGACTTAAAGCTGCGTAATCTCGCCAAGCTAGAAGAGATGAAAATCCGTGGCGAGCAGGATGAGTTGAATGAAGAGCGTGATTACCTCGAGAAAACCTTGGGTAGTGACGCACGACTTAAAACGCTGATTAAAAAAGAACTCCTCGCCGTCGTTGATGCGCATGGTGATGAGCGACGTGCTCCCATCGTAGCGAGAGAGGAGGCTAAAGCATTCAGTGAGCTTGAACTCACGACGTCGGATCCCGTGACCATCGTTTTATCTGAGAAAGGTTGGATTCGGGCGGCTAAAGGCCACGAAATAGACCCAGTTAGCCTGAGCTATAAGTCGGGAGATGGCTTTAAATTGGCAGCAAAAGGGCGAAGTAATTTGCCCACTGTTGTTTTTGATTCCACCGGTCGTGCCTATAGTATGGCGAGCCATAACTTGCCGTCTGCTCGAGGTCAGGGAGAGCCACTGACAGGGCGTATTAATCCGCCATCGGGGGCGACTTTCGAAGGCTTGCTGACTGGAAGCTTAGACGATCGATTCTTACTGGCGAGCGATGCGGGCTATGGCTTTGTCGCGCGTTTCTCAGATTTTCAAACTAAAAACAAAGCGGGTAAAGCGGTGCTGACGCTGCCAAAAGGAGCTCAGTTGCTCCAGCCCGCGGCCATCGGCGAGGGCGTTGAGCTTCAGGTTGCAGCTGTCACCAATGAGGGTCGATTGTTAGTGTTCCCGCTGGCTGAACTTCCTGAGCTTGCGCGGGGTAAAGGTAATAAGATTATCGGTATTCCGTCAGCGCGCGCAGCCGCGAGAGAGGAGATTTTGGTGGGCCTTTGCGTACTAGGGGACGCTGACGTATTGCAAGTTACAGCTGGGCGTCAGCATTTGAAGCTCAAAGCTTGCGACCTCGAGAATTACCGTGGTGAGCGAGGCCGCCGGGGTAATAAGCTGCCTAAAGGCTTCCAGAAAGTGGCCGGTCTTTCCGTCGTTCAGTCCGGTTGACCGTTAGCTTCTGCGCCCTGATCAGTGAGGGCGCGGAGCAACAAGTGAAGCTGTCGTTCTAAGAGATCGTGATGGTTATCCGATAGCTCACCAACCACCGCATGACCTTGTTCCGCTTGCTTGATAGCCACGCGAGTACTCACGTCTATGTCTTGGACGATAAAGTCTGTCAGGTCGATGTCATCGCCGGCACTTTTAGCCAAAGTGTGGAGCTCGTCGAGAGCCGCCTGAGTATAAAGACCAGGATAGATATCCTTAGCATCTCCGCGACCTAGTTCACTGCCACCTACGGCTAGCCCAAGGCTCACAGATAGGCGGAGTTTTGCCTCGATATCGGGGGCTGCGTGCTTAATAAGCCACGCACAGCTAGCCGCTCGCAGCGCAGGAGATCCGACGCTGTGATCGCCCGTGAAAAATACAGCCAAGCCAAATTGACGAACGACTTCGAGCTGGCCGTTATAAAAGCCCGCAGCCCCATAGATAAGGCGATGCACGGTCGCGATGTATCGCTGGAGCCTGCGTTCGTCAATGGTATCCACATAGCCAGGTAGGCTGCGGAAGTAGACGTATAGAATAGAGGTCCCGACATAGTGGTCGGCACTGCTGCGCCCGACCATGTGAGGTTTCAAAAGGTCAAGAGGGAGTGCAGCGATGCGCTCCCGCAGCGTGGTGATTTCGTTACTATTGTCGACTGCGCCACCGGTGACTGCTGCCAGCTCGGCACTCAATGCACTCAAATTCTTTGCTAGTCGGTGGGCCATTGCGCGTGTCGCAAGATAGACCGCGATACTCAAGAGTATGGCAAGGCCCGATAAGGCCAGTTGGAATCGGAGTTGTGCCGCATCTTGCGCCGTTGTATCAAGGGTGATTTCGGCCATACCCGCTATGTCGCCAGCGATTTTAATGGGCGCCTCGAAGATAACGCCATTGCCGTTCATTACCCCTGCAATGGCGAGCTCGACCCCGTCGATATCGAGGGCTCTCGCACCGGCGACACTTCTTTGCGCGACGATTTGATTCAGCTCTCCAGCAGCACCAAGCCTATCATTAACAGCAAGCTCACCCGAGAGGCCCCGTGCAAGTTGTTCTGCCACGGCCTCGCCATATTCGCGCTGTAAATTATCTTGGGTATAGCGACTCGATTTTGCCGACAGGCCTACCAGCGTGAGCGTTGCAATCACGCAGCATAGGCTCGCGGTTAAGGCGAGTTGCTGCCCTAGTGAAAGTCGGCTGATATAGACGAAAAATTTGTGCACAGTAATATCCATGATTGAGCTTGCTTGAAGTATAAACACCCTACCTGCGGTATGCTTGCCCGACTTGAAAAATTGGAGTTACCAATGGCAGTTCCTAGTCATGCGGTCACCGTAATGTCTCCCAAAGTGGATACTTATCACGATGAGTCTTTGCGAGCACTGTTTAAGGCTGTGTCGGTGGATGTCATCGACGAGCGTATTGTATCCGTGCCTCGTGCATTCGAAGAAAAGCGTGCCGTAAAGACATACCTGCTGAGTAATGTATCTGATGCCGCTCAACTCCGTGTCCGATTAGAGAGCGTTGCGGACACTTTGTCTGTGGATTGTGTGCTTCAGTCGGTGTCGGTTCGCTTAGAAAACTATCGGCTTGCTGTTTTTGATATGGATTCGACGCTGATTCAGTGTGAAGTTATCGATCGGTTGGCTGAGCTCGCGGGCGTGGGTGAGGCTGTAGCAGCCATTACTGAGCGCGCTATGCGCGGCGAGCTGGACTTCCAAGGCAGCTTCCGAGAGCGCTTGGGTATGTTGCGGGGACTCGATGAATCCGCGCTTTCTGAAGTGGCTGCGAACCTGCCCATTACCGACGGTATGCCAGAGCTAATTTTAACGCTGCGGGCTCGGGGTGTGCGTACCGCAATTTTGTCGGGCGGCTTCGATTATTTCGCGCGTCATTTACAGCAGCACTACGGCTTCGACGAGATTCATGCCAATCGACTCGATATTGCAGGCGGCAAAGCAACTGGCGAGGTAGTCGGTGACATTGTTGACGGGCAACGAAAAAAATACCTTCTTGAGAAGATTGCCGCTGAGTTATCTATTGAGCACTCCCAGGTTATTGCTGTCGGTGACGGCGCCAACGATTTGCCTATGCTCGCGACGGCAGGTCTTGGGATCGCGTTCGAGGCAAAGCCGATTGTTCGAGCCCAAGTCGAGCACAATATTCGTCACATTGGGTTGGACGGTGTGCTCTATTTATTGGGCTCATCCCGAGAAAGTAACGCTTTTTAATATTAACGCGCAGTAGGCCTGCGCAGCTCAGCTGAGGTATCATCTGCGGCGTTTTTGCAAAGGATTAATAACATGGCGAATTATTCCACCAATGAATTTAAGTCTGGGCTGAAAGTGATGCTCGACGGGGAACCCTGCTCAATTCTTGAGAATGAGTTTGTTAAGCCCGGAAAAGGGCAGGCGTTCAATCGCGTCAGAATGCGCAATTTGAAAACCGGTCGAGTCTGGGAGCGAACGTTTAAGTCGGGAGAGTCTCTCGAGGGCGCCGATGTAATGGACTACAGCCTTGAGTATTCTTACACCGATGGTGAGTTCTTCTATTTTATGGATCCCGATTCGTTCGAGCAGCACGCAGCAGAGATCAGCTCGGTAGGGGATACCCAAAAGTGGCTTAAAGAACAGGAAAAATACGACGTTACCTTGTACAACGGGAGCCCGATTTCAGTCACCGCGCCGAACTTCATTGAGCTGGAAATTATTGAAACTGATCCCGGTCTTAAGGGTGATACCGCGCAGGGAGGCTCAAAGCCCGCGACTCTTACAACGGGTGCGGTCGTACGTGTACCTCTGTTCATTTCGCAAGGTGAGATTGTGCGTGTCGATACTCGGTCAGGTGAGTATGTGAGCCGCGCTAGCCGCAGCTAATATGTCGTCATGGCAGCCGGGCGCTACCCGAGAGGTTCTTGAGGCTAGGGCTCGGCTGCTGGCGGATATCCGCCAGTTCTTCGCCGATCGCGCGGTACTAGAAGTTGAAACCCCCTTGCTGTGTCAGGCTGGTGTCACTGATCCCGCACTTGAACCCCTGTGCGTAGACGTAAAAGCCGGCGACAGTCGTTATTTACAAACATCCCCTGAATACGCCATGAAGCGGCTGTTAGCGGCCGGTAGCGGTGATATTTTTCAGATTTCTAAAGCGTTCAGAGCCGACGAACTTGGCCGCCGCCACAACCCTGAGTACACCTTACTTGAATGGTATCGCTTGGGCTTTGACCATCACGAGCTATTACGCGAGGTAGCGGAATTACTGAGTCAGCTACTTAGGATTAATAGCTGGGAGGTTTGGCCGTGGCACGCACTATTTGAAAATATATTATCGATAAACCCCGATCAGGTAACCGAGGGCGAATTAGCACAGTGCGCGAGCTCTGCTCTTGGGCAGCCCCTGCCTGAGCTCGATCGCAACGGCGTGCTTGATCTGTTGATGAGCCACGTCATTGAACCCGCGATTGCTTGCCGAGGGATGGTGTTTATTGTGGATTATCCGGCTTCTCAAGCGGCGCTGGCACGGTGCTTTGAGCGCGATGGTCAGTCCCTCGGTGCACGTTTTGAATGCTATGTAGACGGCATAGAGCTGGCTAATGGCTACTGGGAGGCTGGCGATAATCGCGAGTTACGGCATCGATTTGAGGCCGATAACGGAATTAGACGGCAGCGAGGTCAGCAGGAAAGGCCTGTCGACGAGCGCTTTCTAGCGGCAATGGCTGCGGGTTTACCGGATTGTGCCGGTGTGGCCTTGGGAGTTGATCGCGTGCTTATGTGCCAACGAGGGCTTGATGATCTGGATTCGACCCTCGCCTTTAGTTGGTCAAGGGCGTAGGTCTCAGGGATCGATAATTGCGGGGCTGTAGCCAGCAATAAAGGTCTCGGGTGGCCGCTTGGGTTTACCCGACGAGATTTCGATACACACAAACTCTAGTCGCGCGCGCAACACAACGTCTTGTGTATTTACATCAATGAACTGCACCTGGCGTTCCATCAGAAGCCTACGATGCCATCGCGTTATCCATGTGCCAGCAATAACGCTGTCACCTAAGCGTGTCGCGCGCAGATAATCATATTCCGCTCGAGTCAGTGCCATAGCGCGATCGATTGCTCGATACTCTTTGACGCCAAGACCCAGTGAGCTTGTATGTGCCCACGCGACCTCCATGCACCAATTGACGTAAACCGCGTTATTTGTATGTTCTAGCGCATCAATATGATGAGGTAATACATCGAAACGCTGCGTAAATGGCGCAGGATGCTCCCACGCCAAGCTATTACTTGTCATGTGCTGGGTAGCTCAACAACGACCCGTTTCTGCGCTATTAACAGATAGCCGAAAGCAATCGCGACTATAGGCCCAATGTAATTGAATACTGCATATGGCGCGTACTCAAAAGTGGCGATACCTAGCGTTGCACTCATGTATGCACCACAGGTGTTCCATGGAACCAGTGCCGAAGTCAGCGTAGCCGAGTCCTCGAGGGTGCGCGACAAATTGAGGCGATCAAGCCCGCGATCATCGTAAGCTACTGAAAACAAGCGTCCTGGCAGCGCGATGCTTAAAAATTGATCGGCCGCTAAAATATTTGAAACGATTCCACCGGTGACGGTAGCTAATATCAAATCACCTGTGCTCCGGACCCGCTTGAGCGCCGCATCAAGAAATTGTTTAAGAATGCCTGTGCGCTCGAGTACGCCGCCGAAGGCTAGGGCGCAAATAATGAGCCAAACGGTATTTAGCATACTCGACATGCCGCCTTTACTCAGGAGGTCATTGAGAGCGTCGTCTTCGCTGGATCCTTGGTAGCCACCGAACAACACCTGCCAGATTCCCTGCGCTGTAGGTGACTGACTGTCGGGGTAAATTCCGAGTGCGAAAGCGCGTACCGCTTCACCTTGGAAGACAGCCGCAAAACCACAGCCGACCAGCGTCGACAACAGAATCGCCGGATATGCTGGAATCTTTAATGCAATGAATATCAGCATAATTCCAAGTGGTAACAGACTGACTACGCCGACATTAAACTCGCTGGCGAGCGCTTCGCGTAGTGCGGCAATTTCCTCTGGAGCCCTTGCTGCTTCTTCGCTGTTGAATAGAAAGAACAGCAAGGCGATACAAAACGCTGGAACAGTCGTCCAAAGCATGTGTCGAATATGGTCAAATAAATCCACGCCTGCGCAAGCCGCTGCCAAGTTGGTGGTATCGGACAATGGCGAAAGTTTGTCGCCAAAATAGGCGCCCGATATTATGGCTCCTGCGGTCATTGCCGGAGAGAGACCGAAACTATTGGCAATACCCATGAGGCCGATGCCTAGGGTCCCGGCTACCGTCCAGGAACTGCCAATACTGATCGAGGCCAACGCACAAATAATGGCGCTAGCTGGGTAAAAGTAGCTGGGGCTTAACAAGGACACGCCATGGTAAATCATGGCGGGAACAGTTCCCGCAAGAATCCAGCTGCCAATTAAGGCGCCGACCGCTAGCAATATCAGTATAGGTGAGAGGCCAATCCGAATGCCGGCAACAAGGCCTTCTTGTATTTCGTCCCAGCTAAGCCCGCGATAGAGCCCAACAAGTCCCGTTACGCCTGTACCGACGACGAGTGCTATTTGGTTGGGTCCATAGGATGCGTCAGCACCAAAAAGCTGTACCGCTGCAGCCAGCATGCCCACTAGCAGAGCTATAGGCACTAATGATAGCCACATGGTCAGACAGGCCGGTAGTTAGGTTTCACCATCGTAATCTGAAATGTGCCTATTATCCGTTCGCGGAAACCGCCTTCGCAGTAACTCAGATAAAAGCGCCACATTTGGATAAACCGATCGTCGAAGCCCATTTCACGTACCTTGTCGAGTTGATTCAGGAACGTATGGTGCCACGCTTCTAGTGTTCGCGCGTAGTCTTTGGTGATGTCGATTAAGTCGATCATTTGCATATCAGTGTGGCGGGCTAGATTTTCACTGATGACCTTGATCGAGGGTAGGCAGCCGCCGGGGAAAATGTAGCGTTTAATGTAATCGACATAATCTCTGGCCTGTTCGTAGCGTTGGTCAGGAATCGTGATCGCTTGAATAACAGCCTTGCCATCCGGCTTGAGCAGTTTGCTGACACATCGGAAGTAGCTTTCGTAGAACTCATGGCCCACAGCTTCAATCATCTCAACAGAGACTAATTTGTCAAATTGACCCTCTAAATCTCGATAATCCTCGCATAAAAGGGTGATCCGATCCTCTAGGCCGCGACGCTTGACCTCATCATTGGCCTTGTTGAACTGTTCTTGGCTGATCGTGGTTGTGGTAACACGGCAGCCATAGTTTTCAGCAGCATGGATGGCCATGCCACCCCAGCCGGTGCCGATCTCAATTAAATGGTCTTCAGGCTTTAATTCTAGAGATTGGCAGATGAGGTCGAGTTTGTGGAGTGACGCTTCTTCGAGGGTTGCATCTGCGCGAGGGAAAACCGCCGATGAGTACATCATAGTAGGGTCTAAAAAAAGCGCGAAAAATTCATTGCCCAAATCGTAGTGGGCGGAGATATTTTTTTTCGAGCCAGTTTGAGTGTTGCGATTCCCCCAATGAGCGATTTTCAGCGCTAACTTTGTCCACCAATGCTGTTTGTCGCTCATCGCCTCCATGGTTGCCATGTTGGCGCTGAACAGTCGAGTAACTTCGGTAACATTGCGACTGGTCCAGTCACCGTCAATATAAGCTTCTCCTGAACCGATCGTGCCCCCGGTTAGCACTCGCCAATAAGTCCGTGGGTTGTGAATAGTGACATCGGCGTGCGGGGCCTCTGGGCGCTCATCGGTGCCGACCCGGAACACGTCGTCTCCATCATGAAGAGTTAGTGTTCCCACTTCAATCCGCTGTAGGAGCTTTAAAAGTAGATCGCGAGCCACATGGGGATGCTTTATTTTGTTTATCAGGGGAAGCCGAGAAATATTTCTCACGCTTGCATTGCTCATGTGTAAATCCCGTTTTTCTGAACGTGTATGAATTATGTACTCAACCTTTTCCGGGGTGAGAGTATAAAGGAGTCTTTTTAACCCATAGCTTGAGGGCTTGCCAATAGATCCCAACACCCACTTTGAGTGTCATAAAGGGAAAACGCAAGATCGCGCTGCGTAGTGTTTTTGCGGTAAATGGCTCCGCTTGGAGTGAAAGCGTTGCATCAAAGATAGGTTTTCGGTCCTCTAAATGGTCGTTTAACTTGCCTTCTAGATTGCTGAGCCTAATCGCTAGCGTCTCATCCGGAACGGTGCTGCGCCATCGATAAGTCATATTCATTGGGTTAAAAGGAGATACATGCATCGCTTTATCGAAGTCCACTGCAAGAGGAGCATTATGCGGCGGCGCTTCCAATACATAGCTGTGTCTTTCTCCCCAAGGGGTATTGGTTACCTCGGCAATGACAAAGCGCAGCTGATCCTGTTGATCAAAACAAAAATAACAGGCTATAGGATTGTTTTGGTAGCCAAAATATCGCCAGTTAGCAAGCAGAAAAATCTTTCCTTCATGGGTCTGGCCCGTTTCTTCAAGAATCCTGCGCCGCACTTCACTTGCGAGAGGCTGCGTAGGGTCGCCAAGAAAATCGGCCCGTCTGAACTGCGCTAGCGCAAAGCGTTGCGCTGACCAAAATGGAATATCGGCGACAAGTTCAGGCAACGCGTCTAGATCCACAAAGGGCATGAACACGCTGTATTGGAAGCTGTGCTGGGTAGGAGTGTGCCGGTGGTGATACAGCGTACCGCGGTAAAGCCTCGAAATCATGCGGGCGTTCACTTGGCCTCAGTCATGGTCTCGGCTACCCGCAGTCCGCTACGTAGCCCATCTTCATGAAAACCATTGTGCCAGTACGCGCCGCAGAACCATGTGTTTTGGATGCCGTTAATCTCCTGCCAGCGAGTTTGGGCTTTAACGCCCTCGACCGTGAATTGAGGGTGCGCATAATTAAAACGTCCTAAAATTCGGGACGGGTTGATAGAGTCGGTATCGTTTAATGTTACGCAGAAGGTCTCCGGCGCATGTATTCCCTGCAATATATTCATATTGTAAGTGACCACCGCACGCTCAGTGTCCCCCCGTAGCCGATAGTTCCAGCTTGACCATGTTTTGGGGTCCCTGGGCAGTAAGCGGCTATCGGTGTGAAGGACAACCTCATTATTGCGATAGGGAATCGCTCCCAGAATCTCTTGCTCTAGTGCGGATGGCTCGTCCAGTAAGGCCAACGCCTGGTCTGAGTGAGTCGCGATAACAACTTGATCAAATTGCTGCTCTGTGCCGTTGGCGAAGCGGACTGTCACAGGTTGGTCTGCAGCGCGAACAACGCTTTGCACAGCATGATTAACATGAATGCGGTCTTCAAAACCTGCGGTGAGCGGTGCTAGGTATTCTCGGCTGCCGCCCTCTATAACGTGCCACTGGGGTCGATTACTGACCTGCAGCAAGCCGTGATTGCGAAAGAAGCGAATAAAAAATTCGACAGGAAAGTCTTTTGCATCTTGAAAGTCTGCAGACCAAATAGCTGATGTCATTGCCAAAAGGTACTGTCGGCTAAAGGCGTCGCTGTAGTTCTTTCGAGCGAGGTATTCACCCAGAGTTTCATCGGCTGATAGCCTCCCCGCGTCGAGGTCTGCGACTGACTGCTTATTAAAGCGCAAAATATCAAACACCATACGGAGGAAGCGGGGCGAGAATAGATTTCCTCGCTGGGCAAACAATGTGTTGAGGCTGCCACCTGAATACTCGAGTCCTGTTTGATCATCTGATACGGAAAAACCCATTTCCGTGGGTTTGGTAGCGACACCGAGCTCAGCCATGAGAGCGATGAACTTTGGATAGGTCCAGTCGTTGTATACGATGAAGCCAGTATCGATCGCGTAGCGTCGAGCGCCAAGTTTGACATCGTAGGTTGCGGTATGACCTCCGATGCGCTCGCTCGCTTCAAATACAGCTATGTCATGGCCAAATTTGTGCAATGTGCGCGCACAGCCCAATCCCGAGATGCCTGAACCAATGATGGCAATCTTCACAGCAGCAATATCTCCACAATACGAGTGATTTTCGTTCTTACTGATACGGTACCGGCAACATCGCGGATCAAGCGACGATCATCGTGGCCTCACTATTTAATTCGTGTATGCTATTGACCGTTACTTGGTTTGGTAAAACAGAATGGTCGAAGAAAAAACACAGAGCGAGCAGAACACTAAGAGTTGGTCTGTGCCCACAGGGCGGCGGACAGATGAGTGGAGTGAATGCTTAGTGTTAGTCGGCAAAAGCAATGATCGAGCGGCTTTTACGCGGTTTTTTCGACATTTTGGTCCTTTAATCAAGGCATTTGCATTAGCCGGCTCTAGTTTGTCTCAGTCCCATGCGGACGAGATAGTGCAAGAAGTTATGCTCAAAGTATGGCAAAAAGCCGATGGCTTTAATCCCGAGAAGGCTGCTGCAAGTACATGGATTTACACCATTGCGCGTAATTGCCGAACTGATATGTTCCGTCGCTTGCAAAAATTTGACACACCACTTGCTGCTGATGACTTGAGTATCGAGTTGGAAGAAGAGGAGCCGTTTGCGGTATTACATAGTCGGCGCGGCGCTGATAGAGTGCGAGAATTAATGAGTCAGCTGCCCCCCGACCAAGCGCAGATCTTGGCTAAGGTGTATATGGAAGGCAAATCCCACTCTGAGGCTGCTGCTGAATTGGATTTGCCGTTGGGCACGGTTAAGTCCCGCGTGAGATTAGCCATACAAAAATTACAGGTACAGATTGAGCGGCAGTAAACCGATTTGCACAGCTGTGCGTAGACACCACACTTAGAAATAATGGACGCTTGGAACTAAGGCCCAATGCGTCAGAAAGGCGATAAAGACATGGT
>CAJQLP010000183.1 GCA_905479205.1 uncultured Luminiphilus sp. | reverse complement strand
AAGATAAGTATTTACGAGCAATCCCAGGATGCCTAACACTGACCAGACTAAAACGATGAATGGGTTGGGTGGCATAAATCCAGACAGCATAATGACTGCAGTCATACCGGTAGCTTGAACAATAAGGGCGAGCACTATGATCGATAAATCAACGCGTTTTCCTGTGGGAATCACTTTGCGTATCAAGCGCAGTGGCGGGTTGGTTACTCGAGCAATGAATTGCGAGATCGGGTTGTAAGCATCCGCCTGAGAGCCCTGTAAAATGCCTCTTAGCACTACAATAATGAGGTAGAGGGAGGCGATCGTGTCAGCAAGATAGCTACCAATTTCTGCGAATGCTGCCATGATTATTTGAACTCCTTAGCCATTTGTTCAGCTCTCTGATGGCAGGCATCCATTGCTTTGCCCACCACGTGATCTAATTTCTCTGCTTGAAATGCGTGCAACGCTTGTTCGGTGGTCCCTCCGGGGCTTGTCACATTGCGACGTAAGGTGGCAATGGGGATGTTTTGTTCCGATGCAAGTCGAGCGGCACCAAGGGCCGTCTGAAGAGTGAGCTCGGCCGCTTCATCATGGCTTAGGCCCAGCCGTTCGCCGCTCTGGATCATAGCTTCCATGAAGGCGAAAAAGTAAGCAGGGCCGCTGCCCGAAACAGCAGTTACGGCATCGAGTTTAGCTTCGCTATCGACCCATAGGGTAGTGCCCACACAGGCCATTGTGACGTCGGCGTAATGTCGCTCTCGCTCACCGACACTCTTGTTGGCATATAACCCAGAAGCGCCGCAGCGTACGAGCGCGGGTGTGTTAGGCATGCAACGGACTACGTGGACATCTGAAGAGTCAATCCAGTCTTCGAGCATGGCGATTGAGATGCCTGCAGCAATAGATATTACGGTAGTGCCAGGCGTGAAAGCACCGCGCAGACCTCCTAACACCTCGGCCATAATTTGCGGTTTAACTGCGAGTACGACTACGTCAACATTGCCCACTGCATCACGAGGATTCTCGTGGAGGTCGGTTACACCGAGCCCCGCTAGCATCTCGCGTGCCTGTGCCGAAGGATCTGCTGCAGTAATACTCGAAGGATTAACTCCATCGTTTATCAGACCACCAATGATCGCGCTGGCCATATTGCCGGCGCCCACAAAAGTGATTCTTTTTGGCCTTGCGTCGCTCGACACAGTGTTCCCCCTGTCATGGGTCAATAATTAGTTAAGTATACCGTGGTCGGTAGCCAGTGCGCCGATCACCTTGCTCCGAACACATCAGTGCCTATGCGCACGATTGTGGCACCCTCAAGCACTGCTGCCTCCAAGTCACCTGACATGCCCATAGACAACGTATCCAGCTCGGGATAAGTACCTTTTAATTCGTCCCAAATATCTTTCAGCGCTTTAAATGGCCTGCGTTGAGCGTCGATTCCCTCGCTCGGCGCAGGAATAGCCATTAAGCCACGTAAACGTAGTTTCGGTAACGCAGAAATGGCATCAGCGAGTGTGAGAACTTCCGTGGATAAAATGCCCGCTTTACTGGCTTCCCCCGATATATTTACCTGTAAGCAAATGTTCAGTGGCGCCATATCATCGGGGCGTTGGTCATTCAGACGGCGCGCAATTTTCTCGCGTTCAACGGTATGGATCCAGTCCATATGCGTTGCTAAGCCGCGCGTTTTGTTGGATTGGATAGGCCCAATAAAGTGCCATTCAAGGTTTAGGTGTTTGAGAGCCTCGGCCTTCTCCACGGCTTCCTGTGCATAATTTTCGCCAAAACAGCGCTGTCCCGCGGCTGATGCCGCCTCGATCAAGGCCGCTGGCTTCGTTTTACTGACCGCCAATAACGTCACTGATTGCGGGGTACGGTGGGCCTGATGCTCAGCCACACGAATGCGGTCAGTGACGGCAGTTAAATTTGAGGCTACATTTATGTTGTCCATGCTGCCATGATACCCAAAGTGGTACAGCTTGAGGCTGTCTACCGCAGATTAAACGAAGGAAGGATTCCTCATGGACATTACCGAGCTTCTTGCATTCAGTGCCAAACAAGGCGCGTCCGATTTGCATCTATCCGCGGGTCTGCCGCCAATGATTCGTGTCGATGGCGACGTGCGCCGAATCAATGTTCCGCCCCTCGACCACTCTGAGGTGCATGGTCTTATTTACGACATCATGACTGACAAGCAGCGTAAAGATTTCGAGGAATTTCTGGAGACCGATTTTTCTTTCGAAGTGCCGGGAGTGGCACGTTTTCGAGTTAATGCATTCAATCAGAATCGCGGCCCTGGCGCGGTCTTTCGAACCATTCCTTCTAAAGTGCTCACGATGGAAGATTTGGGTCTTGGGCAGGTGTTTCGGGATATATCGCTACTCCCCCGCGGACTGGTACTCGTCACTGGTCCAACGGGTTCGGGCAAGTCGACGACTCTCGCGGCAATGATTGATTTCATCAATGACAATCGTTACGACCACATTCTAACAATCGAAGATCCGATTGAATTCGTGCATGAATCAAAGCGCTGCCTCGTTAATCAGCGCGAGGTGCACCGTGACACCCTCGGCTTTTCCGAGGCATTACGCTCCGCGCTGCGGGAAGATCCGGATATTATTCTGGTCGGCGAGATGCGTGACTTAGAGACTATACGATTGGCATTAACCGCCGCCGAGACTGGCCACCTTGTATTTGGCACGCTGCATACCACATCGGCATCGAAGACCATTGACCGAATTATTGATGTTTTTCCCGCCGCAGAAAAATCCATGGTGCGCTCTATGCTCTCCGAGTCGCTGCAGGCTGTTATCTCGCAAACACTCTTGAAGCGCCGATCTGGCGGACGAGTGGCAGCCCACGAAATTATGCGTGGCACATCGGCTATTAGGAATCTCATCCGCGAAGATAAAGTCGCCCAAATGTACTCGGCGATTCAAACGGGGCAATCGATAGGTATGCAGACAATTGATCAGTCATTGCAAGCGCTGGTCGATAAAAAATTAATCACCCTCGAAGCGGCTCGTGAAAAAGCGCGCCAACCCGACTCGATCGTTTAGCGTTACTGCGTTCAATAAATAGCATTGAAGAGGCAAAACACCATGGATTTGTTGCTGAAAACTCTCGTTGAGCGAGGCGCTTCAGATGGTTTTGCTGTGGTAGATGCGCCGCTGACTATTAAGGTTGATGGGCATTTATACCCACTAGATGACACTATTTTGTCCGCATCTGATGTCTCTCGTCTTATCGCTGAGACGATGAGTCCCGAGCAGCTTGCCCAGTTCGAATGCGATAAAGAATGTAACTACGCCCTTGTTCATCCCGAATATGGCAGATTTAGAGCAAGCGCTTACATTCAACGTGGTATGCCTGGCATGGTGTTGCGCCGTATCAGCGATGTTGTTCCGAGCTTTCAAGAGCTAGGGTTGCCCTCAACGCTTGAGCAGTTGTCGATGCTCAAGAGGGGCTTGGTGATATTAGTAGGTGCTACGGGTACCGGTAAGTCGACTACATTGGCGGCCATGTTGGACTATCGAAATACCCATAGTCGTGGACATATCATCACTGTCGAAGATCCGATCGAATTTGTCCACAGCCACAAAGGCTGTCTGATATCGCAGCGTGAAGTGGGTATTGATACTGAGTCTTATGAAGTGGCGCTCGCGAACACTCTTCGTCAGGCTCCCGATGTCATCATGATTGGCGAGGTGAGAACCGCTAAAACGATGCAAGCCGCTATGGCATTTGCTGAAACTGGGCACCTTTGCCTGTGCACACTCCACGCTAACAACGCCAACCAAGCGCTGGATCGTATCCAGAGCTTTTTCCCTAGCGACCAGCTTAATCAGGTGTGGATGGATCTATCGCTTAACTTAAAGGCTATGGTTGCACAGCAGCTAGTTCCGGGCAGAATGGGAAACGCGAGAGTGCCTATTGTTGAGGTATTACTCGGTAGTCCGCTTATCCTAGACCATGTTCGCAAGGGAGAAGTGCATCTTATTAAGGAATTGATGTCGCGGTCGACAGACATCGGTATGCAAACGTTCGATCAAAGCTTGATCAGCACGTATAAGGCGGGCCTTATTACGTCAGAGGAAGCCGAGCGTCACGCTGACTCAGCAAACGATGTGCGGCTTGAAATAAAGCTGTTT
This sequence comes from uncultured Luminiphilus sp., assembly GCA_905479205.1. Taxonomy (GTDB): domain Bacteria; phylum Pseudomonadota; class Gammaproteobacteria; order Pseudomonadales; family Halieaceae; genus Luminiphilus. Next base: position 5,528 of record CAJQLP010000183.1, on the reverse strand, counting down.
GAAAAGGGCAGTGGTGTATTACGTGATTCGCGTAACTTCAATTTCGATCTGGAAGATTAGTCCATTGCGGCAGCTAGCCAGGAGCGGAGAATGACGTCAGCTGCCTCAGCATCGATGGGATTATCGCTGTAGTCCCCCTTGTGCCCGCGCTCTTTAGATTGCATTTTGGCTTCATGAGAGCTCAAGCGCTCATCCATCAAAACCACAGGAATATTGAACCGCCCTTCCAGTTGGCGGCTAAATTTGCGCGCCCTTGGTGTAATCTCAGCTTCACTGCCGTCCATATTGAGCGGATCGCCAACGATCAGAATTTCAGGTTCCCACTCGCTGAGTAATTTCCCTATTGTCTGCCAGTCTGCAACTCCATCGCGGGCGCGGACAATAGTTAAGGGTTCCGAGGTGCCGAGTTGGCGGTTACCAACGGCTACGCCGATATTTCTTAAGCCCCAATCGAAAGCCAGTACTCGACCTGAGCTCTTCATGCGTGTCCCGTTTGAGATGACATAAGGCTGATATCAATCCCGAGCTTGTCGCCAGCAGCAATCAAACGTTCCGGGTAGGGAATATCAAACAAAATTTCGGCGTCTGCTTTTATTGTGAGCCAGCTGTTTTCCATAAGTTCTTCTTCCAATTGTCCGGGCCCCCAGCCTGCGTAACCTAAAGCGATCAAGTGAGAGTGTGGCCCAGACCCTGCGGCAATGGCGGTTAAGATGTCTTGAGAAGTGGTCAGCCAAATATCATTACCCACTGACTCGCTGGTCTCCCAGTTACCTTTTTCCCGATGCAATATGAAGCCGTGATCCATTTGTACAGGCCCGCCGGCAAAAATGGTTTCTTGGTTGGAGCCCTCTTGGTAGTCGATATCAAGATTGCCAAGCACTTCCTCGAACGCAACTTCGAGCGGCTGATTAACGACAATACCCATCGCACCTTCTTCGGTATGCTCGCAAATATAGGTGATCGACTGAGCAAAAAATCCTCTATTGAGTGCGGGTGTTGCAAGCAGAAAATGCGCTTTGAGCGAATCCGATGTTAATGGCAGTGGCTTAGTCACGGGCTATCCAATCAGGGGCGTTAGTCAGAGCTTACCGCTTCAGTGCGGAATTGCCATGTGCGGACGATTTCTAATCGTGCTGTCATTTTAGCTAGTTCGCTTGAAAAGCGCGGGAACGGTGCTGCAAGAACCACCGTGTCTTGCGCCGCCCTATCTAATTTTGCGTTACCTGAGGTTTGAAGTACCTTGATATTTTCCAGGGTCCCATTGGCTGAGACGGTCACCAGTAAGCGCACATCGCCATCCCCTGCGGGTGGCTCTCCCCGATAGAGTGCGTTACCCACTTGCTCTACTCGGGCGCGCCAGCGGGCGAGGTAGTCCGCATCGAGGGTGCGGCGTGCTGCCACAGAACCGGCTCTGCTTGCGTCACGGTCCTTACTGTCGGACACCGACGAGACGCGCTGTTGCCGGTCCTCGGTTTGCGGGGCTCGGTCGTTGGTGGTAGCACTATCCGATGGTGTATCCCCAGAAAAGTTATCGAGCTCCTTTGAGACGGTGACAGATGTTTGCATCACGAGGCGCGTCTCTGGAGCTTGTTCGCCCGCTTGGGTGTCACCCAGTTGATTTTCTGCTGCAATATGTTGCGCCTTGTCTGGCGCGACAGCCATAGGGTTGAGAGCGATTGTTACCGCGATTGTTCTTGCGGGTCTTTCGGCAAACTGAAAAGAAAACCCTAGACCAAACAGAAGCGCAGCATGAAGTGCTAGGGCGGTCCCAAAAGCCGGTGTAATGGGTGCCCGTAGCTCCTTCAGCGCATGCTTCACGGTGTTAAGCGCTACCTAGCTGTGCATCAATACAATCCATCAATTGGTTGGCAATACCGAGACCATGCTCCCGTTCGATCTCGCGCAAGCATGTGGGGCTAGTCACGTTAATCTCGGTAAGATAGTCGCCGATGACATCGAGACCAACAAACCACAACCCTCTCTCTCTCAGCGTAGGGCCAACTTGTGCCGCAATCCATTGGTCGCGCGTGCTGAGGGGCTGGACTTGGCCGGTCCCGCCTGCTGCGAGATTGCCGCGACTTTCCCCAGCAAGCGGCACGCGCGCTAGGCAATAAGGCACGGGCTCTCCGTTAATCATCAGGATGCGTTTGTCGCCCGCGGTGATCTGCGGCAAGTAAACCTGCCCCATGATAGTTTGAGTGCCATGTTGGGTGAGCGTTTCTAAAATCACGCTGACATTCGAGTCGTCGGCTTTCGCCCGAAAAATGGAGCTGCCACCCATTCCGTCTAGCGGTTTAAAGATGACGTCACCGTGTTCCGCGTGAAAGGCGCGAAGACGCTGCATGTCTCGGCTGACAATGAGAGTAGGGCAGCACTGGGGAAACTGTGTGGCAAACAGCTTTTCATTACAATCTCTGAGGCTTGCACAGCGGTTAACGATAAGCGTGCCACGGCGCTCAGCATTCTCGAGTAACTGGGTTGTGTAAACAAATTCCATGTCAAAAGGGGGATCTTTGCGCATCAGGATAATATCTAGATCGTTAAGGTCGCGATCTTCGGCATCCCCAAGACTGTAATAATCTGTCGGGTCCTCCCGAACCTCGAGCGGTCGCATTTTTGCTCGGGCGATACCATCCGCGAGGTACAGGTCCTTTTGTTGCATGTAGAATAGCGACCAACCTCGATCTCGAGCTGCCCAAAGCAGACCAAGGGTTGTATCTTTTTTGTAGTTAATGGTTTCGATGGGATCCATTACAACGCCAATTTTCCGGCTCATTATCGCGTTCCTTTGCAAAGAGAGATCGCTAACTTACGAGGCGCACCGCAAACGCGCAACCGCGTAAAGGCTAAAAGCTATGTTTGAGAGTATTTTTCTGGTTCTGGCGGTGCTTTTTAGCATCGCAACAATGACCGCAGTGGTTCGTGGCCGATCTATTGGTTGGTTCGTGCCGCTGTGGTTCTTAGTGTCACTCGCCTCCACTGAGCTGGCACCTTGGTTACTGGCGAGCCAAGTCGGGTTGCTAATATTTGGCGCAATTTTTGGTGATAGCGGTTTATCGGGTTGGTATTGGGGCAGTGTGTTGCTCAGTCTATCAGCCTTGGCCACTCTCGGTATTTTAGCGCGCCACTTCGATACGGGCAAAATCTTTGAGCGCGCGTTAGCGACAGCTTTAGGTGACGACTTTGATAGCTTAATCCCTTTGGCGAGACGCCATCGTTTGAGTCGCCAAATAGATTCAAAAGAGTGGGCTCATCCGTTTACATTCAAACGAGCGGGCGTTCGCGTTAGCGCAGACATTGCTTATGATAGTGGCGGCAAGCGGAATTTATTAGATGTTTACACCTCCGTGACCGCGGGCGATAAACGCCCCGTGATGCTCCAGATTCACGGTGGCGCATGGCTTCTAGGGCACAAAGCGGAGCAGGCCTTACCGCTTCTGCACCACATGGCCAATTTGGGGTGGGTATGCGTTTCAATTAACTATCGGTTATCGCCGATGGCGACGTTTCCCGACCACATAATAGATGTCAAAAAGGCCATTGCTTGGGTGCGCGAAAACATCGCTGATTGGGGCGGAGACCCGGATTTTATCGCTGTAACAGGCGGCTCAGCGGGTGGACATTTAGCGAGCCTTGCTGCGTTGTCCGCTAATTATGCGCCCTGGCAGCCGGGCTTTGAAGATGTTGATACAAGCATTCAAGCCGCTATGCCACTGTATGGTGCTTATGATCTCAGCGACCGTTACGGGATACGGCGACACACGGCGATCGACAACCCTATTCTTTCGCGGGTATTTAAAACGAGCAAAGAACAGGCGCCGGAGCTCTATGAGCGGGCGTCACCCATTTCATGGGTGAGCGCAGAGGCGCCACCTTTTTTTGTGGTGCAGGGCGTCAATGACAGTTTGGTCTGGGTTGAAGAAGCGCGTCGATTTGTCGACGATCTCAGTGCAGTGAGCGAGCGTTCGGTGACCTACGCCGAATTACCGGGCGCGCAGCATTCGTTTGAGACTATTCATTCGCCACGCACGTCACATTTTTTAAATGCTGCAGCGCTATGGCTCGAATGGGCATGGGCGGACTGGCAGCTAAATAAGCCTTCAAGCCCAGGCGATTAGAGCGATGTTACAAGTCGCCCCAACGAGATCCAAGCACTGCGAGTGCTGCTATTGGGGCGGTTTCCGTACGCATCACACGGGGGCCGAGCTGAAGCGCCTGGAAGCCGGCCGATAACGCATGTTCGACTTCTTGTTCAGTAAGGCCGCCTTCGGGGCCGATTAGCAATGCAACGCTCTTGGGCGTGACTTCGGTAAGCCGCGCGGGATCGTGGTGATGCAATACCAGCTTTAAATCGGCGTCGGCATCGAGAGTCCAAGCGCTGAGATCAGTTGCCTGCTTAACGACGGGGACTACAGCTCGGCCACTCTGCTCACAGGCGCTGATGGCTATTTGTTGCCAATGTCGCTGCTTCTTGGTTAGCCGATCTGCCGGTAGTTTGACATCAACCCGCGCACTGAACAGCGGCGTGATTGAAGCCACTCCCATTTCGGTTGCTTTTTGAATGGCCCAATCGAAGCGCTCTCCTTTACTCAGGCACAAGCCGAGATGACTAGATAAAGGCGATTCATTATCTACTTGGACGGCACGACCAACAGTGATACGCGTTTCCCGCTTACTGACCTCTGCTACGGTACAGGACCAATCAACGCCATGCCCGTTGAATAGCGTAACGCTATCACCTTCTCGAGCGCGTAATACGCGTGTTAGATGGCTCGCTGGACCTTCCTCTAGGATGAGGGTCGCATCGGGCTCAAGGGACTGCTCGGTATAAAGACGAATGGTACGCACAAAAGCACCTCAATGGCTGTTTTACGCGCTGAGCGTACCAGTTTGTCGATCAGACAGCAGGCGCTAAACCGAGATTCTTAGCAATGCTGAGCACGGGCTCGGCCTGATTCATGGTGTAAAAATGAATGCCGGGGGCACCACTTTCTTGGAGGGTCGCACAAAGCTGCGTGATGACGTCGATGCCAAACAGTCGAATGCTTTCTTGGTCATCACCAAAGCCCTCAACTCGCTTGCGTATCCATCGAGGTATTTCGGTGCCACAGCCACTGGCGAAGCGCTCCAAATTAGCAAAGTTAGTAATGGGCATAATGCCCGGATGAATCGGTTGGCTAATACCCGCCGCAAGGCAGCGATCCAGAAAATAAAAATACGCTTCGACATTGAAAAAGAATTGGGTCACGGCCGCATTTGCACCTGCGTCCAATTTTTGCTTCAAATAAAAAATGTCTTGCTCGTAACTTTTGGCCTGCGGATGGATTTCAGGATAAGCCGCGACGGCGATCTTGAAGTGATCGCCGGTGTGTTCGCGAATAAAGCTGACTAATTCGTTGGCATAGACTAGTTGACCTACGCCACCCATACCCGACGGCAGGTCGCCTCGGAGCGCGACGAGACGGTTGATGCCTTGCTCTTGATAGCTTTGTAGCAAGGCTAAAAATCGTCTCTTCATTGTCACCACC
>CAJQLP010000182.1 GCA_905479205.1 uncultured Luminiphilus sp. | reverse complement strand
TTGCCGAAAAGACAGGCCGCTCGCGCGAGCAAGCTCAAGAACACTTCACTGCAACCAACCCACAGGGTCGCCTAGTGAAACCTGCCGAAGTAGCTGCCTGCGTCCTATGGTTGGCAAGCGATGCCGTTGGCGCCGTGAACGGCCAAGCTTTAGCTATTGATGGTGGCGAAACCGCCTAACGGGAGATATTTATGCAAAACACTACCCTCGCCGACTATCAGGCGGAACACTTTGTATGGTCAGCAAGTAATGGCGTCGGCACGGTTACTTTGAATCGGCCGGAACGTAAGAATCCCTTAACTTTTGATTCGTATGCAGAGTTGCGCGACTTATTCCGCGCACTCGTTTACGCAGAGGACATCCATGCCGTTGTATTTCGCGGCGAGGGTGGCAACTTTTGTTCAGGCGGCGATGTTCACGAAATTATTGGACCATTGACGAAAATGAATATGAAGGACTTGCTGGCGTTCACACGAATGACCGGCGACTTAGTCAAAGCGATGCGCGCTTGCCGGCAACCCGTCATCAGCGCTGTAAATGGCGTCTGTGCGGGTGCTGGAGCTATTATCGCTATGGCGAGTGACCTCCGCTACGCGGGCCCCGATGCCAAAGTGGCTTTTCTCTTCAACAAAGTCGGGCTTGCTGGATGTGACATGGGCGCGTGCTCAATTTTACCGCGCATCATCGGACAAGGTCGCGCCAGTGAATTACTTTACTTCGGTCGATCGATGAGTGCCGACGAAGGTGAGCGCTGGGGTTTTTTCAATGGCATCGACGCTGACCCCGATGCTGCTGCACAACGCGCTGCCGAAAGAATTGTCGCAGGACCTACCTTTGCCAATGGCATAACAAAAACGCAGCTGCACCAGCAATGGAATTTATCGATTGATCAAGCCATTGAATGCGAGGCGCAGGCTCAAGCAATCTGCATGCAAGGGCAAGATTTTCATCGTGCGTACAACGCTTTTGTCAATAAAGAAAAGCCTGTTTTTCAGGGCGACTGACCGTGCGTACCGAGTGGGAAGAGTCTTATGAGTGAAAAAACGTACTTGCACTGGCCTTTTTTTGAGGACCAGCATCGCAGCCTAGAAATCGCGCTCGACAAGTGGGCATGTGAGCATATGTCTACGCTAACTGCTGATGAGCACAACGATTTAGATGGCACTTGTCGAAAGCTGGTTCGAGCACTTGGCGAGGCTGGTTTCGCCGGCTACGCAGTACCTGCCAGTGGTGGTGGCAACCTGGAAAAGCTTGATGTCCGCAGCTTGTGCATTATTCGTGAAACACTGGCGCGCCACAATGCACTCGCGGATTTTGCCTTTGCTATGCAGGGCTTGGGAAGCGGACCAATCTCCTTGTTTGGCGACAGCTGGCAACAGAACCACTACTTACCCACCGTCGCCGCCGGCGAGCAGATCAGTGCCTTTGCTCTATCTGAGCCCAATGCAGGTTCAGATGTTGCCGCGATGGCCTGCACAGCTCATCGCGATGGAGATGACTACGTTCTCAATGGCACCAAAACATGGATTTCAAATGCAGGCATTGCCGATTTCTATACCGTATTTGCCCGCACTGACGAAACCGGAGGTGCGCGAGGCATCAGCTGCTTTATTGTGGAGGCAAATACGCCTGGCTTCGAAGTAACTGAGCGGATTGACCTAGTGGCACCCCACCCCTTGGGTACACTGCAATTTACCGACTGCCGTATTCCGGCCAAACAGCTGGTTGGCCTCGAAGGAAAGGGGTTCGGTATCGCGATGGCAACTCTCGACGTGTTCCGATCAACAGTCGCCGCAGCTGCCTTGGGCATGGCTCGACGCGCACTGGATGAAACACTAGATTATACCGATGCACGGGAAATCTTTGGCGGCAAACTCGGCGACTTGCAACTCGTGCAGGCTAAAATCGGCGAAATGGCACTCGGCGTGGATTCAAGCGCACTGCTGGTTTATCGGGCTGCATGGACCAAAGATTGCGCCGCCGAGCGAGTCACCCGAGAAGCGGCCATGGCGAAGTACCACGCGACCGAAACTGCCCAAGAAGTGATCGATGCGGCCGTCCAGCTACACGGTGGCAAAGGTGTTACGAAGGGCTATATCGTGGAATCACTCTATCGCGATATCCGCGCTCTGCGGATTTACGAGGGCGCTAGTGAAGTTCAAACGACTATTATCGCTCGCCAGACCGTACTTAATCACGGCGCATAAAATTAGAGGCCACAACTGGGGGCTAATGCTAATAAGGCCCTCTTGCCCCCCCTGGCCCCTGTAGCGATGGCGATACAGCTAACCCTTTATCTCTCCGCACACACGCGTCGCCTAGTGTAAACTCCCTACTCTCATTTGCTCCCTACTCATTCACTACCAGACCTAAACCACTATGAGCGAAATTCCATCGAGTGCGGCAACACCGCTTGCAGCCACCACCAGCCCTACCTCCATCGAATTGAGCGAGAAAGAAATCACTCAATTCGCTAGCCAATTTGACCCACAGCCTTATCACCTTGACGCAGCCGCAGGCGCAGCGTCTATTTTCGGAGGCTTATGCGCTAGCGGCTGGCAAATCGCAGCACTCGGCACTCGGTTAGCGGGCGATGCTCTGGAAGCACAAGGCATGGCCTTTGTATCGCTCAGCTCGGTGGATGACATGCGCTGGCGTCGACCAAGTTTTGCCAACGAAGCCCTACGAGCACGGGTCACCGTTGAGCGAGTCGAATCCGGCTCTAATGTGCCAGATTGTGACACTGCTCACCTGAAGGTAGATATCGTCACCGAAGCCCTCGAGATTCTTGCGGTGATGACATGCGCAGCCGCCATTGACAACGGAAAGCAACGCTCATGAGCCAAATCTATTTACGTAACCGTTGGTTTGAAGATATTCCCGTAGGTGAATTTCATGTTTTTGGCTCGCATACCTTCAGTGAGCTGGAAATGGTGGAATTTGCTACCCGCTATGCGCCCCAACCTGAGTTCACTGACCCTGAAGCCGCGCGTGAGCTTCGGTGGCGCGGTCTCGTCGCCACACCCTGGCATATCAACGCTATCTGGATGCGCAAGATGGTGGATTACATGGAAGTTTATGCCCAAGGTGTTAACGACGGTCGACGCAATGGTGCTGGCGTGAGTGTCAGCGCTTTAGCATGGCTCGAACCGGTGCGTCCCGGGCATACGGTTACCTATACCTACGAGATCATTGGTAAGTCGGACAAAGTTATACGCGACAAATGGGGAATCATCAGTAGCCGTAACGAAGCATTTAACCAATACGGCACCAAAGTGATGTCCTTCGAAATAGATATTCTCGCGGAGCGCGCCGGCGCATAAAAATGCGTGACAGTGACTAGCGAAGCATCGCAGAAGCGATAATGTGGTCTACCAACACGTCGAGCGCATCGATACGGCGAATATCGTCGGCGAGCGCTGCATCAACTACTGACAGCTCGGTACAGGCTATGATAAGACAATCCGCGCCTTTCGCTGCTAAAGCCCTCGCAATGAGTGCATAACGTTCTAACTGCTCAGGCTGGGCATTTTGAGCTTTTATCGCATTGATCAGCCCCATGAGATCCGCCTGCTGTTGCTCGTCAGGATACAAGCACTCGACGCCGACTTGGCGACAATAGGGTTCGTACAGGCCAGTTTGAAAAAGCGCCGAGGACCCCAGCAAACCGACTCTCCTACCAGACTTTGCAGCAATTTCCGTAAACGCCGCTGCAGTCGTTAAAGCCACCATATTTAGCACTGGAATCGTTACCGCCTGCTGAATCTCCGAGTAATAAACGTGAGCGGTGTTACAGGGTATGGCAAGAAAACTCGCACCTTGCACTTCCAAACCCTGTGCCATCTCTGTCAAGACCGGTACGGGGCTTTCACCAGTGCCTTCGATAATGGCTGCAATACGTGACGGAATTTTAGGATTGTTATCCACAAACATGCGAATGTGGCCCTGATCATTTACAGCCGGCGTCTTACGAATAATTCGCGCCATCAGATCGACAGTTGCTTCAGGACCCATCCCACCGATAACACCTACCGCCCTGGAGAACGCCATACTCGAACTGTTCCTTAAGGCTTGTAGATTAAAATAAATGCAAGGATGAAACCCGCAATA
>CAJQLP010000181.1 GCA_905479205.1 uncultured Luminiphilus sp. | reverse complement strand
ATGATGGGTATTACGGGAATACGATGAACTGTTGCAGGCTTCATAGACCTACATCGCCCTATGCAGACAACATCTCAATTGCTGTTATGGGTAATGGGAAGGATTAAGGGACTACAAAGAGGCTATGTAGTCTCCCATTGTAAGAATGTTAAGGGCTACTCAGCACTAGCATGCACAGAGCGCAGTATCCCTATATCTTATACACTTTTTACTAGGCACTCTGCACAGCCAACAAAGCACCAAAGACAATCAAGCACAGTTTGCAGAGGTAGAGCTTTTTCATTACCTCACGTCGTTTCAACAAAAAAACCACAAGTGATCTAATCATCTGAACATATTGAAAACAATTGATAAAACGATACTAATTACAATGCAGGTGACAATAGGAAAGAAGAACGATATGTCACCCGATTTGAATGCAATATCACCGGGTAATCTCCCAAACGGTAGTTGCTTCAAGTAGGGGTAGAACAATCCTGCGACCACCAGAACTACCCCAACACCAAAGAGAAGGTTTTGCATTGTCTACCTATCAGTCAACATCTTATTTACAATTAGTTCTATCTCTGCGCATTGTTGTTGTTGAGCGTACTGTGTGAGGTTTTTTATGACGTGGAATATAGTTGGGTTCACATATGAGCTATGGCCCCAAGTTCAGAGATATCACGATGAAAATGGGTGGGTCACATGGTGGACCCAAGAAGATATTTGGAATTGTTGGCGGATGTACAAGACAGCAAGCGCTAGTTCTCTAGGATTTCTTCTTCTAGGAGACACTAAAATCCGAAAGGACGAGTCTCTTCTCATGAATTTTGGGACTACCACGGCTCACAATATTCAGGAAGAGGCTGAAAGGAAAACGTTAGAACGTCTTGCTAAAGAAAGAAATGACTTATCACGCAACACTCAAAATATAAAATATCCCGCGCCTAAAGGACCGGGGAGTATTCTATCCGATGATAAATGGACTCCCATGCTGAACGACAGCTTTATGCTCGGTGGCATTCATTCCGGAGCTGAATTTCATCTTGCAGAGGAGCTGTTCTTCAGCATTGCTGGAACTGTGGGAGGCACATCTGAGGAAAAGTGGAAATATTTTTTTCAGAATATTTAGACGAGCTTGTGGGACGTTACGCATAATATTCCACGTGTATTTGCTCGCGAATGTGTCGGCTTAAAAACGGCTGGATATAAACCCTTCTTTTCTGACCACAGTCTAATCTTTCGTAGTCCGGGTCCATCTAAAGGACTTACTTTTGAAAAATATTTGACGGCAATTAGTACTTCGGGGCTGACGGCAAATGACAAGACGTTAGCTATCCAAAATGTTGCAGAATTCTTATTTAACGACCAGTCTTGTCTTAAGTATTAGGACACGCCGTTCGGACAATTTTTTACAGAGGCAAATGAGCCTATTTATTAGTGTGAAACGACAGTGCGCTTTTCTGCCTCGCCTGATAGTAAATTCCAAGGTAAGCACATCGAGATACTCTTTTTACTGGTCAATAACCTGCACCGCCCTGTACCAATCCCTTCTCCAAATCACCCTTTAGCAAATCTGAGTGGGTACTACTAATACTTTGAAGACTGTTTAGACGGCCCCGGTATGAAGGTTTGGGCGGGGGCTATAAAAATTGATACAAATTTCTGCTACAAAAGATGTGCGCAGATATTCTCTAAAATATTGATACTTAAAATATTTATGAAACTGGCGGAGAGAGGGGGATTCGAACCCCCGATACGGTTACCCGTATACTCGCTTTCCAGGCGAGCCCTTTCAACCACTCAGGCACCTCTCCGAAGGCGTCGCACTATACAGGCTGGAACCCCCCTTTTCCAGAATCAAAGCCTTGTCAGGAAGGATTCCGGGTCGACTTCTGGTGGTTGTGGGAGATTTGCGGCCGGCCGGCCCAAATAAATCATCGCAACGACTTGCTCGCTATCATCCAACCCCAAAATTCGGGATACCTCCCCGGAATAAGTCACGTTCCCGGTTCGCCACATCGCTCCGATGCCCAGCATGTGCGCTGCAGTCACAATCAGTTGTGCAGCACAACCTGCGGTCACTAACTGCTCGCTTTCGGGGATCTTTTCGTTGTCATTCGGGCAGAAAATCACAGATAACAAGGTAGGCGCGCGAAGCGCTTTATTCTTCGCCGCCTCAATGGCTTCTTCAGACACATCAACCAAATCGCCATGCAAGTACTCGCTCATTGCCTCGCCCAACTGCTCGCGCGCTTCACCTTCCAGGAGAATAAATCGATACGGCTTGAGTCTGCCGTGATCACAGGCTCGTAAGCCTGCTCGCAGCAGTATATTGAGCTCCTCAGCACTCACTTTTGGTTCAACGACCCGCGGAACGGACACGCGGGACAGTAACGCTTCTATCGGCGACATGGTCTGTCCTCTCATGTGATTTTTGCTAACGTTAGTGCCGAGCGAGCCTTGGTGGCAAGAAGTTAATTGGCTTCATCGATCGAACCGGATTGATATCCAACCCACCCCGCCGAACAAATCCTGCCCAAACAACAAGTTCCGTTGGATTTAAGAGGTTCAGTAAATCCTGATAAATTCTCTCAATGCAGGCCTCATGGAAGCCTGTGTGGTTTCTGTATGACACCAAATAAGCCAATAATGACTCCGGAAACAGACGAACCGGCGCTTGATATTTCACCACCACGGTGGCCCAGTCAGGCTGCGACGTCACCGGGCAATTCGAACGAAACACGTGACTGTGTAACCGCTCTGCGCCTGCCACATTTCGATCCACTTGCAACAACAGCGCATCAGGCTCATACACTGCCAAATCCACTGGCAGCTCATCGATACAGGTACCTTTAGGAGCCTCGACCACCAAGCGCGGGTCGTCGAGCGCAAGGAGAGTCAACTCTGGGCGTACACCAAGTACGGCTTCTAAATCATCGCAAATCCGATTCACAAGGAGCGCTTCGCTCGCGATGGCTTCGTTTGCAAAACTATTGAAATACAGTTTGAGTGATTTGGATTCACATAAATTCGGGCTATTGGCGGGCACCACTAACTGACCGACACGCATCGATGGTCGACCCTGCTCATTGAGCCAAGACATCTCCCAGCAGTTCCAGCAATCATGACCATAGAATCTTGATGCATCGATGCCCTCGACGCCACGCGCTAAGGTTCTTGGGACACTGACCAACACTGACGGATCATACCGATCCGGTTGTTTCGATGTTTGCCCAAGCGGCAACTGACTTTGGATGCCCTCAAGGCCTGTTGGATTCATTAGCTCCGCACTCCAGCCCCGTTGGCCAACAAACGCACAGCAATCACATAAGCGACGATTGTCATGGAGATCAAAATGCCATAAGCCCAGCCAAGCGAGATATCCGAGACCCCTAAAATGCCAAACCGAAAGGCATTGACCACATAGAGAATCGGATTCAGTTGCGCGACCCCTGCCCAAAAATCAGGCAGCAAATCAATACTGAAAAAGACGCCACCCAAGTAGGTTAAGGGTGTCAAAACGAAGGTTGGAACGATACTCACATCATCAAATCGCTTCGCATATACACCGTTAATAAAGCCTAAGAGTGAAAACAGCACGGCGGTCAGCAAGGTGATCGAGACCACTGCAAAAATATTGTGGATCGCCAAATGCGTAAAAAAGAGCGACAAAATTGTCACAATGATGCCCACTGACACCGCCCGGGCAACACCGCCTGTCACATACCCCAGCAAAATGGTTTGATTAGAAATCGGAGAGACCAACATCTCCTCGACAAACCGCCCAAATTTGGAGCCAAAAAATGAGCTCGACACATTGGCATAAGAGTTGGTAATGACACTCATCATGATCAACCCAGGGACAATATAGGCCATGTAATCAAAGCCACCCATTTCCCCAATTCGACGACCAATGAGGCTTCCAAAGATAATAAAATACAGCGTCATGGTGATCGCCGGCGGGATCATGGTTTGCACCCAAATTCGTGTAAACCGTCGAATCTCAGTCCGCACAATGGTCTGATACGCCACCCAGTTGGGATTCCCGAAATCAGTCGCCTTCTCTTCGTAATTCGCCAAACTCATCGTGCGCCTCCAGAGGTCATTGAGACAAATAGCTCTTCCAGTCGGTTGGTCTTGGTACGCATCGAAATCACAGAAACCTCATGTGCCGATAATGCAGCAAACACTTCGTTCAATGACTGACCCTTATCGACTTCCACTTCCAAGGTCATGGGATCAGCGAGCACGCATTCATATCCATCAATCGTTGGCACAGATTGCACCGGTGAGGCGAGATCGCAGACAAAGGTCACGGTATGGAGGGTGGCCAGTAAATCTCTGGTGGATGAGTGAACAATAATTTCACCCTGGTTGATGATGGAGACATTTCGACAGAGCGCCTCGGCTTCCTCTAAGTAGTGCGTGGTTAAAATAATGGTCGTGCCTTGACTATTGATCTCGGTTAAGAAATCCCACATCCCACGACGGAGTTCAATATCAACACCCGCGGTTGGCTCATCCAGAATTAACAGATCAGGTTGGTGTACTAGCGCTCGTGCGATCAAGAGTCTGCGCTT
>CAJQLP010000180.1 GCA_905479205.1 uncultured Luminiphilus sp. | reverse complement strand
CCAGATCAAACAGCCCTGCGTCTTTACCGGAAACCAAACTAAAGGCGATCGATGACGCATCCTGATCGCTGGCAGCTACTGTGTACGCTGCACCTGAGGTGTTTTCTACCAGCGTGCCCGTACCGGTGCCAGTGAACGTCACATTCGCATCGGTCACAGTAATAGAGACCACTTGAGTTGCGGTTGCCCCATTAGGATCCTCAGCAACGACCTCCACTTCATAGATATTGTCTCCGGGAAGCCCTGCGAAATCGCGGGGCACCTCAAAATCTGGTGCTGACTTAAAATTTAGGGTTCCTGTTTTCTCATCAATTTCAAATAATGAGCCATCTCGATACAGTCTGCGGCTGTAAGTAAGAAGCTCCCCGTCAGGATCTATAGCTGGCTGCGTCAAGACAAATTTTGTATTTTCTGCAATTGAGTAACTGGCAAATTTTCCTTTGTTAAATTTTGGAACTTCAGTATAAATTATTGCGTTTTGAATTATGCTCGGATGATAATTACTTTGAAGAATAATACTATTCCAGTCGTCTGCATTCTTATAACCTGGAAAATCAATTGAATATGAAGAGACATATTGGTGCTGAGGAGTATCACCGCTAATAAATATTTTATCATGGTATGGATTAAAGTTTTTTAAATACCAAGGCATCTCTCCTGCGCCAAAGGTAAAGCTATCATTAAGATATAATGAATCAACAACATCATCTAAACCAAAATCTACCCGTCGCCATAAATATGCATTTATGTATGCATTTGCTCCAAACCAGTATCCTCCAGATTTAACTGTATCTTGTCCGCTTCCTCCCTTATATTCAAAATCAAAACCCTGGCTAATACCCAAGTCTAATTCAAAGTAGTTCTCTCCGTTGCCAACATTGAAAATCCTGTTCGCAAGCTCAAAACGATCATTTCCCTTGCTGGTATAAATAAAGTCTCTATCCTCTCCTCCATTGTAAAAATGCCTATCATAAATATCGGAAGTTGTTGAATAATGAGTGTAATTTTCTCCATCTGAAAGATTTAATGTGACACTTCCACCTCTTAAAAATGGTACCCACCCTGTTACTGAAGCATAATCAATTCCATTTCCTCCGTTTAAAGTAAAACCTGGTGTATCTTGTGCAGAAAAATTATTTGATACGTGGGATTGCTTGAAAAAATAGCCGTCTCTAGTTAAGTTTGTTCTAAAAGGATCATGGTCAAGTATTGAATAGTCGTGTGGAGGGGATATTTGAATATTGAATGCTTTAGAGAACGATTTCCCACCTTCATCGTTGGCTTTTACTGTAAAGTCGTAGGTGGTGCCAGCAACAGGTGATGACTTCAACGATAGCCGCCCCGTAGATGGGTCGACATCGAGCAAACCGTGGTCACTGTCTGGCAAGGTCAGCAATTCGTACTTAAAGTTTGGATCTGCTGTTTCTTCGTCTTTGGTCGTCAGCCAACCAATGGTCAGTGAAGTATCGGTAACTGGATTTACGCTCTTGGCCAGACGGATATCCAGCGGCGCTGCGTTGCCGGCTGCGTCATCAACTTTGGTTGGATCCGTTAATTCAATTGACCCACCTGTCTCAGCGGCGTCTTCAACCTGATCTTGAAGCACTTGTAGCAGTCCAAAAATGTCGGCGGTGCTTTGGTCGCTTAGATCGGTATTTGTGATCGCCGCCACGGCATCATTCACGTTTTCGATTGCGGTCGTGGTTTCTCCAACAACCGCGCTCAATTTTGCCGTGTCGATGCCCGTTAGGCTATTGGCCTGTGCGGTGAAGACGGTCTGCATGGATGCCAGATCACTTGAATCCGTGAGGTCGAGAATAGTTCCGCCAGACTGCTTGGACTGCAGAGTACTACTCAGAGCTGCAACAGCAGCTGCGAAAGCCTCATCCGGATCCGCACCCGCTCCCTCGGCTGCAGCAGAAAACGCACCAAGGGCGGTGGTTACTTGGACAGCGAGCTTTTCAACCGCGAGCGCATCAGCAGCATTCGCTCCAGCGGCAAACGGATTGAACGTCAGCGGATCGATATTTGCAGGCAGGCCGAGCGACGCCTTGAGTTGGTCAGCATCCAGGCCACTTTCTTCCATCAGCGTCGTAAGCGGTGTGATCACGCTTGCTCCTGCTGGCGCCCTGAACGTCATGCCTGCCAAGGTCGTGCCCGAGGCCGTATCGATTGTGGCATCGGTTGTTACGGCAACTAAAGGACCCTCTGGCGAGTCTGCCGGGAAGCTGAAGTTCCCCGATGCGTCGGTTGTCGTGCTGGGCTCATCTGGGTCATGTACGCCATTGGCGTTTGTGTCGATAAACACAAAAGCGTTGGATAACGGGCCTTTAGTCAGGGTGCCGCTCAGCGGCGAGGGCGAAGAAGGCACGTCTTCATCATTCGATGGCTCATCAACCGTCGCAGCCCCGCCAGACAAAAGGCTCAGAAGGGCGCCGAGCCCGGATATCAAACCGGCACCACCGATCAAAGTGCCACTGATGCCGTCAGCTGCGTCCGGCGCTGCCTCTGTCGACTGAGCGATTTCGTAAGTCTGCAGATCCACCTTTTCGAACAGATGCAGCGCAGGTCCCTCACCCGACCATAGCGGCTGGTTTGAGCTGACTTCCACGATAGCTCCATCAGGGCCGCGAACGGGCTTGACCTCGGTGAGTAGCTCAGTGCGCAGGGAGCCCATAACCGGCAGCTTCGCCATGGCGTTCTGAGCCAGCTCATCAACGATCAGCAGCAAGCCGCTATCGAGCACTAGGTACTGGTCTTCGATCAGGCTCAGCTGTTCACCGCTCTCAAGCGAAAACACCAAAGTCCCATCATCGTTGATCCGGTAGTGATCGGGCAATAACAGCGTAGGCAGGGTCCGCGGCGCTTCTGCATCTGCTGCCTTGGCCAATTCGGCCATCCCCAGTGCGCCGGCGGACAGACCAAGGGTTGCACTTCGACCCTTTAGATTTGTTCTTGCCCCGGATATTTTAGTGAGTGGAAACTTGTTCATCTCGTCAGTTCCTTATCGGCAACAATATTGAATTCACGCAAAATGATTTCCAAATATATTTATATATCAATATGTCAGACTATGAGGGCACGCTTAAGGGATCAGGAGTCCCGGGGGCGCATAAGGCAGATTCTTGCGAAAAAAACGGTGGATAACGTGTCTAAATTGGCCCTGGAGCACCCTCGAAAAAGTCATCCATGTTTTGTGGCTCCTGAGAGAAGGAGCAGGACGATGGCTAAACGAGCCGAGCCAGAAGAGATCATTGCAAAACTGAGAGAAGTGGAGGTGCGACTGAGCCAAGGCGAGAGCGTTGGCATGGCGGCTAAGTCGATCGAAAACTTTAATCAGTCAGCCCGTGAAATCACGCGCCAGCCCCACTGCGACCGAGCCAACAAACCGATCAGCATGATCGTGGCTGCAGTGCCTTGGAGTGGTTGGTGCGAGGCTAGCGCGCGATGGGTGGGTTCGCTCATTTGTGGCCCCGTTTTACCTTTCCGGACACGCCGGACGCCTATTTCCATTGTCGTTTTTGATAAGCACAACTTGTCTCTAAGACCCCAATCTCAAAAATCCGCGTACACAGAGGCGTCCACGGCGTCCACGGCGTCCACGGCGCTGCGCCATAGCGGCTGCCCCCGGTGTTTTGCGAGACGGGGGGGCTCCGACGTGTCCGCAACGATAAGTTCGCGCGTTAGCTCGGCGCGGTCGCCACGTCACATCATCATACCGAGCAACATGAGCGCTTTAGCTGGGCGTCGAGACGGTCGACGTCGGAGCAAACGCGCGAGGTGTTGTCTCAAGCAATCGCTGCACCCCGACAGACGCGATCGACATGGCCGTGACGGCGCTGTGTCGGGGTGGTCGGAGCCGGGCTAATGCGCGGGGTGTCGTCTCACACGATAGCCCACCCCGACCAACACCAGCGATATGGCCGTGACGGCGCTGTGTCGAGGTGGGCGGAGCGGGGCTATCGCGGTGGGGTGTCGCTTCGTCCGTGGATGCGGTGGACGTGAGCGATAAAGGCACCATGGCGCTTTGTGTCAGCGCTGCATCGCTCAAGCTGACCGGAACCCAAATAAAGCTGCCCCGTGTATTTTTGATGCCGGGGGGGGTATCGGGGAGTTTGCTGCGGAAGTGACCGGTCAACGCGAATGCAAATGTACACAGAAATGTACACTAATTATCATGCTGACATCTAATGCATTGATAATAAATGTTTTTCTGAAGTGCAATGGTGCTGGCTGCAGGAGTCGAACCCGCGGCCTGATGATTACAAATCAACTGCTCTACCAACTGAGCTAAGCCAGCACTCGCGGCCCTTGTATCGCTAACCCTAAGGCCGCATCAAGTGTTTATC
>CAJQLP010000179.1 GCA_905479205.1 uncultured Luminiphilus sp. | reverse complement strand
CTGTTCTAACCGCTGTTCAACACCCGCTACTTGGTCATAGAGGTGGTAAAGCAGTGGCGAACCGCGATCAGTCCAAACTTCGCTATAGGCTTCGGCTGAGCGCTTTGGCCGCGTATTGAGGATGATGCCGTTCAGGATGAACCACCAAATAGCGCGCGGTACTTCCACAACGCGCGGATCACTCAAAAATTGCTTGAGATAAGGTTTGAGTGCCGCTTTCGTCGGTGCGTTCGGCGTACCCAGGTTAGTGAGTAACACGCCAGTCAGTGGCACAGTCGAGTGGTCGTAGTCGGCTTGGCCGCGGTATTTCATACTGGGTCCTGGTGAAAGACAATAATCATAATCGGTGAGTATCCAATGCGATACGCCAACAAACCCTCGCTGGATTCATTGTACCGGTTAACAGGCCCTTCGTGGCCCGCCTAAGGGTAGGATGTCTTGTCAAGATTGCGCAGATCGAACAGGTAGTATACAAACATACTCAAAGTTCAAGAATAATAGGACCACCATGAGTCTCGACTTTGATAGTGCACGTTTGCCTAATCCCCATATGAATGAAGAGCACCTCGCTTGGCGCGAACAATTACGTCGGTTTATCGATAGTGAGATTATGCCATTTGCCGAAGAATGGGATGAAGCCGGGCATATCCCCATCGAGCTGTGGCCGAAAGCGGCCAATGTCGGGTTATTGGGTCTTGGATACCCCGAGGCCTACGGTGGAACTCCCGGCGATATTTGGTACAGCCAAATCGCCAATGAAGAGCTCGCTCGAATTGGTGTGGGCGGTATCAATGCCAGTTTGATGGTGCATGGCATAGGTTTACCCCCGGTTTTGAATTGGGGCAGCGATGCAATGAAAGAAGACATTGCGCCGGCGGTTTTACGTGGCGAAAGCTGGATTTCTCTGGGTATTACCGAGCCGGGTGGCGGCTCTGACGTCGCTAATCTATCCACTGTGGCAGTTCGTGACGACGACTACTATATCGTCAACGGTTCAAAGACCTATATTACGGGTGGAATGCGTGCTGACTATGTATCGACAGCGGTGCGCACCGGTGGTGCTGGAGCCGGAGGCGTGTCGATGCTGCTGATTCCAACTGATGCGGAGGGCTTTTCTCGCACAGCGTTAGACCGTAAGCAGGGCTGGTGGGCATCTGATACCGCGACGATGTACTTCGATAACGTACGAGTGCCTGTTAGCAACTTGATAGGCGAAGAGAATCAGGGCTTTAAAGTCATCATGACCAACTTCAATAGTGAGCGCATGGGTATGGCCATTCAAATGGAGGCCTTTGGGCGGGTGTGTCTAGAAGAGGCTGTAGCGTGGGCTGTAGAGCGAAAAACCTTTGGCAAGCGTCTGGCCGATCACCAAGTGATTCGCCACAAGATTGCGACCATGAAGCAAAAGCTTAACGCGACGCAAGCTTATATTCGCGTTTGCAACGAATCCATTGAGGCGGGCGTACCTAACCCAGGCGATATTGCCCTGCTCAAAGTGCAAGCCAGTGAAGTCATGGAATACTGTGCTCGAGAGGCGCTGCAGATCTTGGGTGGTATTGGCTTTATGCGCGGAAGTCGAGCTGAACGAATTTACCGGGAGGTCAGAGTGAATGCCATTGGCGGTGGCTCTGAGGAAATTATGCGCGACTTGGCAGCGCGACAGTACGGCTTATAGAACGATCAATCGCTAATAACAGGAGAAACGGACATGGCAGAAAGCGATGCAGCATTGAAGAAATTTCAGTCCGATGTCAGGCAGTGGATGCAGGAGAATGTGCCTGCTGACCCTGGATTTTTGTTACCCCTGAGCTTTCTCGAAGTAGGTACCGAGCAGCAACTCGACTTCCTTCGTGCGTGGCAGCACAAAGTATGGCAAGCGGGTTATCTTGGCATGCATTGGCCGAGTGAGTTTGGTGGTCAAGGCGCCGATCCCGCTTATCAAGCGATTGTTGATCGCGAGCTGCAGCGCGTTAATGCGCCCATCCTCTTCAATACCATTGGCCTTAATTGGGTCGGTCCATTGTTGTTAGATATCGGCAGTCAAGAAAGCCAAGCTAAATACGTGAAGGGGATCTTGTCGGGTGATGAGATTTGGTGCCAGGGTTTCTCTGAGCCCGATCATGGTTCTGACTTGGGTAGCGTACAAACTCGAGCAGTGCGCGATGGCGATGAATACGTCATTAATGGCTCCAAGATCTGGACCACTTTGGGTAACTTTGCCGACCACATGATTTTGCTCGCACGCACTAACACGGAGACAGCACGAAAATACGATGGCCTTTCGTTCTTCTTGGCACCGATGAAGATAGCTGGTGTTGATGCTCATCCTATCCGTAAGGTGACGGGAGAGTATGGATTTAACCAAGTATTTTTCACCGACGCTCGTATTCCTGCCGCCACGCTCATGCGTGAAGAAGGGCAGGGCTGGGGCGTGGCAATGAAAACACTCGAGTACGAGCGCGGCGTATCTGCCGGTCAAGCCAGTGCTCACTGGATGGTCTCTATCCAAATCGACGATATGGTGGATCAGCTGCGTGGTTATCAGCGCGATGGCGAGGCGTTACTGAATGATCCGATTGTCCGTGATGACACCGTGAAACTGATTATGGAAGCCAAGGCGTCGGCACTTTCACGTAGTCGCATGCGGATCAGCCCGTTGACGAGCGACTACCCGATGGGCTTGGCGCTATCAACAAAATACCGCTGGACCGAGTATGCCCGACGTATGAAGCTCTTCACGGCCGCTATGCAAGGCGGGCACAGCGCTCTTTATGTGGGCGATGAAGATGCCTACCAGGGTGGATTCTGGCAGCGCGCCTATTTTTCTAACTTCGGTGCCACAATTGGTGGCGGCACCACCGAGGTTCAAGCCAATATAATCGCCGAGCATGTGCTCGGACTGCCCAAGTAAGGAGGCCTTGATATGACATCTGTATTAGGTGATTTGTCGATTGCGCTGACTGAAGAGCAG
>CAJQLP010000178.1 GCA_905479205.1 uncultured Luminiphilus sp. | reverse complement strand
GGTTGAATAGCTGGAGCAGATATCGCATCAGTCTCGGCTTGCCCGCTTGCTATAGCATCGCTCGCGATGTCGTCGCCCACTGTTGTAGTTTCTAATTTCAGCAGTGGAACGCCCTGACTGACGCTTTGGCCCGCGTCAACTAACAGCTTTACAACTCTACCCGCCACAGGCGCAGGAACCTCCATCGAAGCCTTGTCGGATTCGAGCACGACTAAAGACTCGCCCTCCTCGACATGCTGACCGACAGTGACCGAAATCTCGACTAGCTCGACGTCCCCGTCTGTCCCAATATCAGGGATTTCAACAGTTATGAGCTTAGCTTCACCGCCTACAGGCGCTCCCTCAGCTGCCGCGCTTGCTTCATTGCTGCTTTGTGATGACGCAGCGTCAGCGGCTTCCGGCGCTGCTATCACGTCCTCTGCCGCATCCTCTGCATGAATGCCCTCAGCGGCGCTCGCTTTAGCGTCATCGCCATCAGCGGCGACGCTAATGACAACGACCGCATCACCTTCTGACAGCTGATCCCCCATAGCCACTTTGACTTCAAGGACGACACCTGCGCTACTCGCGGGAATTTCCATAGAGGCTTTATCAGACTCTAAAACAATTAAACTTTGCTCAAGCTCGATATGGTCACCGACCGCGACCAACAGCTCGACAACCTCTGCGCCTTCCGCACCACCGATATCTGGCACTCTTATCGTTGTTTGACTCACGATTTTCTCCTTATACCGATCAGACTAAGCGAGGATTGGGTTTATCAGCATTGATACCCAAATCGTCGATGGCTTTTGCAACGATAGCGGGATCAACAGCTCCTTCATCGGCCAAGGATTTCAACGCAGCGACTACAACAAAGCGGCGATCTACTTCAAAAAACTCTCTTAACTTCGCTCGCGTATCACTTCGACCAAATCCATCAGTTCCCAGCACGGTGAACCGACCCGGCACGAACTCACGAATTTGATCAGTGTGAGCCTTCATGTAATCGGTTGCCGCGATGAAAGGGCCTTGTGTACCGAGCAACTGCTGAGTGACATAGGGCACCTTAGATTCTTCAGTTGGATGCAACATATTCCAACGCTGCGCATCTTTACCGTCCCGCGCCAACTCGTTGATGCTGGTCATACTCCAAACGTCGGCGCAAACACCGTAATCGGTCTCAAGAATAGCGGCTGCAGCTTCGACTTCGCGAAGAATGGCGCCAGCGCCCATTAACTGAACGCGCTGCTTGTGCTTCGCCGCTGAGGCTTTGAGCTTATATAAACCGCGAACAATGCCCTCCTCGACACCTTCGGGAATGTCGGGATGCTGGTAGTTCTCGTTCATCGTGGTGATGTAGTAGAAACACTTCTCACCGTCCTCGAACATGCGCTTCATGCCGTCTTGAACAATGACAGCAAGCTCATAAGAGTAAGCAGGATCATAACTAATGCAGTTAGGGATTGTTGCAGCCATCATATGACTGTGCCCGTCTTGGTGCTGAAGACCTTCGCCGTTAAGCGTTGTGCGACCCGCTGTTGCACCAATCAGGAAGCCTTTCGCCTGAGAGTCACCCGCCGCCCATGCCAAGTCGCCAATACGCTGAAATCCAAACATCGAGTAATAGATGTAAAAAGGCACCATCGGGTAGTCGGATACACTGTAAGACGTCGCGGCTGCGAGCCAAGCCGAGAATGCGCCCGCCTCGTTAATACCCTCTTCAAGAATTTGACCTGTTTCTGCTTCCTTGTAATAGAGAATCTGCCCTGCATCGTGCGGCGTGTAGCGCTGACCCACCGAAGAATAGATGCCGAGCTGTCGGAACATGCCCTCCATACCGAACGTACGGGCCTCATCGGGCACAATAGGCACTACGCGCTGGCCAATTTCCTTGTCCTTCACCAACGCAGACAAGATACGGACGAAGGCCATTGTGGTAGATATTTCACGCTTACCGCTCGACTTCAGTTGGCTTGCATAAGCTGTTCGCCCAGGCACCGGAAGAGAATAAGCCTTGGAGCGGCGGGCCGGCAGCTGGCCACCGAGCTGTGCGCGGCGCTCGCGCATATAGCGCATCTCGGGACTATCCTCGGGGGGTCGATAAAACGGCACATCCTTCAGGTCTTTATCGCTAATGGGCACCCCAAAGCGATCTCGGAAAGCCTTTAGGCTTTTCGTATCGAGCTTTTTAAGTGAGTGAGTTTCGTTACTAGCCTCACCCGCTTCGCTGGTGCCATAGCCTTTAACCGTCATTGCCAAGATAACCGTAGGACGCTCAGTCTCCTCACAAGCAGCCGCGTATGCTGCATACACTTTGTAAGGGTCATGACCACCACGATTCAAATACATGATGTCGTCATCGCTCAAATCTTTGACGAGATCGAGGGTCTCAGGACTCTTACCAAAGAAGTGCTCGCGGGTATACGCACCGCCGTTGAACTTACAGTTCTGCAGCTCACCATCACAGACGTCATTCATGATCTGCTGGAGCTTTCCAGACTTATCGCGATCAAAGAGAGGGTCCCACTTCCGACCCCAGACGACCTTAATCACGTTCCAACCAGCACCACGAAATACACCTTCAAGCTCTTGGATAATTTTACCATTGCCTCGAACGGGGCCATCGAGGCGCTGAAGGTTACAGTTAATAACAAAGTGAAGGTTGCCTAATTTTTCGCGGCCCGCCAGACCAATAGCGCCCAATGACTCAGGCTCATCGCACTCGCCATCGCCCATGAAACACCAAATCTTACGATCTTGATGATCAACCAGGCCACGCTTTTGTTGGTACTTCATGACGTGGGCTTGGTAAATCGCTTGCAGTGGCCCAAGCCCCATGGAAACGGTAGGAAACTGCCAGTAATCCGGCATGAGCCAGGGGTGGGGGTAGGAGGACAAGCCATTGCCATCGACTTCACGCCTGAAGTTTTCGAGCTGCGACTCGTCAATGTGCCCTTCTAAGTAAGAACGTGCATACATGCCGGGCGCGCTGTGACCTTGGAAGAAAACGAGATCGCCTGGGTGACCGTTGGCGGTACCACGAAAAAAGTGGTTCATACCAACATCGTAAAGAGTAGCACTCGACGAAAAACTGGAGATGTGCCCACCCAATCCGTCTTCGTTATCGTTCGCTCGCATGACCATTGCCATAGCATTCCAGCGAATCAACGAACGAATTCGGCGCTCCATAAACAAATCGCCGGGCATCGGCCGCTCGTTTTCTGGAGCAATTGTGTTTTTAAAGGGTGTAGTAATGGCGCGTGGTAGCGGGACACCTGTTTGCTCTGCATGCTCTGACACAGATCGAAGCAGCTCACCTGCGTGTTCAGAGCCCCCATGCCTCACGACCGAATCGAGGGCATCTCGCCACTCTTGCACTTCTACGGGGTCGACATTTTCTACGCTCATACACTAGCTCCGCACGGAATTTTACTTGTCAATTCTATTTTAGAATCTATTATTTGGGTATCAAGTGACCAAACACTATAGAAAAATTCCCATTTAGGCCATAAAGTTCTATTTTAGAATTATATAAATACACAAAAAAACCCGCTTTGCGCCCTAAAAGGCGCGTAGCGGGCTTTCTACTTACTGACGAGGCATGATTTACTGACGAGGCATAGTGGCATGAAAATCTTCAATACTTTCCACAATAGTCGCGTTAGGCAGTGTCGCAAAAGGCTGATCGGCAAATGCGCGCCCTCGAAGCTGAACTAATAGACGCGCCCCATCCTCCACCATGACCGTGTCGTCATAGTAGTCTCGGATATCTGCGAGAGTAACCGCTTGAACCGCGGCAATAAGCTTTGCTTTCGAATCGAAAGCGTACCGCTCTTTATTCCAGTCCGAGATGAAGGGCCCAGCCTCCTCAGCGAGATTCTTAGGTGGCTCTGTAAGGTTTGTCAGCAAACCCGCTTTGATCAGCTCAAACTCTTCTTCACTGAGTTCGGCAAGTATTTCGCGATACTCTGCTCGGAAGGCATCGAACCGCTCGAGCATTGCAGCGGGTGCCTTGACCGGTGTTTGTATATAAAAGCCAATATAAGGGTGATCGCCCACCTGCGTGGCAAATCCACCAGCCGCATAGCCGAGCTGCTCCTCCGTCCGAAGCTGGTTAAACGCGCGATTGGCTAAGTGCGAGCCTAAAATTTCACCGCGCGCAATGTTCTCAAAGCCATCTGTGGGCGCAGCGAATAAATACAGCATGCCCAAGTCCTCAACCGGTAAGTCGGATTGAGCCACCAGTGTTTGGCCTCTTGAAGGCTTGTACACAGAGGCCCGAACATATTCGCCGGCGGTGCGGTTTGGCAAGGCATCATCAACAATGGCGGCTACGGCCTGGACGCTTGCCTCACTGTAGTTACCAAACATGTAAATTCGCGCATACGCCGAGCGCAGCTCGTCATCCATAAAGGCGCTGAAACGCGCGAGATCTACGTCTTCCAAAGCGGCTTTTAAACTCTCTGGAGAATAGCGGCCGCTTTCAGTCAACCGACTCAGTGTAGGGCGCAATTGCCGAACCGGAAATGCTCGCTTGCTATTTTCAAGACCGCGCGCATAACGATCGACTGCCTGCGCCAACTCTTCTTCGGTGGGCTTAAAGGCAAGGCCTTTTAAAGCTATTTCAATAAGCTCACTTTGCTTATCAGTAAATCCAGAGAACGTGAGTTTCAAGCCGTGACTATTCGATACCGAGGCATTCATGCCGGCAATAGAGGCTTCGGTAAATACGGTAGTCTGTCGCATGCGGTATAGGTCACTCCACAGCGATTGCAAAACCGCAAACTCAGCACCCTGCTCTCGACTCGGCGTATTGAGATAGATCTGCGTAAAGCCTTTTGGCTGTGCGCCGTATACTTCACTGCCTTGCAGCCATATCTCTGTATTCGGCTGATCGATAACTTTTTGAGGTGTGGGTGAGGCATGCGCGATGTCGAACGATTCTGGGAGCAGAGTATTCAATGCAGGTAATGCCAGCGCATACTGATTCACCGCAGCTACACGCTCACTGGGTGTGGCTAACTCGAGGGACTCAATCGAGTAACGACCCGCGTAGAAATGCATCTCTTTATTGGCAGGTTCATCCT
>CAJQLP010000177.1 GCA_905479205.1 uncultured Luminiphilus sp. | reverse complement strand
ATACCCCTTTACGCGCTTCGGCGAGCAGCCACTCGAGCCCTTTTGCAAAGTCCTCGGTTTCAAAGATCTTTTCACCACGCTTAAAATAGCCGCTAGGTTCTATCAAATCTCTCACCGAGTCGCCCAAGGACACCATTGCGGCATACTCTTTACTGGCAAAAAACGCGAGTTGTAAGGGTATATCCGTCGCCAAACTGTGTGAGGTTTGACGTACAACGGGGTAAAAGTGACCTCGCTCAGGGTCTTGTGAAAGGTGAACCGTAAAACCAGTACGCTTGTCGCTAACCTGTAGTAAGCGCTCACTCAAAAGGTCTGCAAACGCTTGAACTTCAGCCTCATCACTCAATTGCTCAACCGCCAACGCCTTAATATACGGAAGCTGCCACAACACCATCGGTGGATAAATTCGTGACAACCGGTTTACCGTGCTTTCAACACCCTGGAATTGCGCTATCAGACCTGCCAAGCCCTCTCCCGAGATGCCGGGAGCGTCGGCATTGACATGCAAGGAAGCGCCGTCGATTGCGTTTTGGGTTAGGTAATTCTCAAAGGCCAGCTCATCTTTCAAGTACTGGCTATTTTTACCCCGGGTTAATTTGTAAAGCGGCGGTTGCGCGATATAAACATGCCCACGATCAATTAACTCCCGCATTTGGCGGAAGAAAAATGTTAGCAAGAGCGTTCGAATATGTGAGCCGTCAACATCTGCGTCGGTCATGATAATAATGCTGTGATAGCGAAGCTTGTCAGGGTTAAACTCGTCTTTACCGATACCACAGCCAAGCGCTGTAACGATAGTGCCCACTTCAGCCGAGCCCAGCATTTTGTCAAATCGCGCTTTCTCGACGTTAAGAATCTTGCCTTTCAACGGTAGGATTGCTTGAAACTTACGATTGCGGCCTTGCTTCGCTGACCCTCCTGCAGAATCCCCCTCCACCAAATACAATTCACACAGTGCCGGGTCACGCTCCTGGCAGTCGGCGAGCTTGCCAGGCAGGCCAGCAATATCTAACGCCCCTTTTCGTCGCGTCATTTCCCGTGCTTTGCGCGCTGCTTCGCGCGCACGTGCTGCGTCGAGCATTTTTCCAACAATTTGCTTGGCATCTTGAGGGCTTTCGAGCAGATACTCGTTAAATCTAGCCCCCATAGCCTGCTCTACCGCAGTCTTCACCTCGCTTGATACTAATTTGTCTTTTGTTTGAGACGAAAACTTAGGGTCAGGCACTTTCACCGAAACAATAGCGGTCAAACCTTCCCTCGCGTCATCACCCGTTGTATTCACCTTTGCTTTTTTGGCAAGGCCCTCACGCTCAATGTAAGCGTTTAAAGCACGCGTTAGCGCAGCGCGAAAACCCGCCAAGTGAGTACCGCCATCTCGCTGAGGGATATTATTGGTATAACTGAAAATATTCTCAGAAAAGGTGTCATTCCATTGCAGAGCAACCTCAACGCCTACACCGCCCTCAACGTCCTCTTGAAAGTGGAACGCACGGCTCATCGTAGTCTTGCCTTTGTTTAAATAATCGACAAAAGCGCTTAAACCACCATCGTAACAATAGGTTTCGGTTCTACCGGAACGCTCATCCGTTAGGACAATATTCACGCCGCTATTGAGAAAAGCCAGCTCTCTCAGGCGTTTAGCCAAAATCTCGAAATGAAATTCAATATTTGTGAACGTTTCTGGGGAGGGCTTAAAGCGCACGGACGTGCCCGTAGTGTCAGTCTCCCCAACAACCGCTAGCGGAGCATCGGGTACCCCATGGCGATAAATTTGCTCGTGTAACTTGCCTTGCCTACGAATTGTCAGCTGCAAGTGCTCCGAAAGAGCATTCACCACCGACACACCTACTCCGTGCAATCCGCCCGATACTTTATAGGTGTTGTCGTCGAACTTACCGCCCGCATGAAGCACGGTCATAATTACTTCGGCAGCAGAAACGCCCTCTTCATGGACTTCTGTGGGTATTCCACGGCCATCATCCGACACGGACACCGACTCATCAGGATGAATAACAATATCGATCTGGGAGCAGTGACCAGCCAAAGCTTCGTCAATCGAGTTATCGACAATCTCGAACACCATATGATGCAGCCCGGTGCCGTCATCGGTGTCCCCAATATACATACCTGGGCGCTTGCGAACGGCATCGAGCCCTTTTAACACTTTAATACTCGATGAATCGTATTCACCTTGTTGTGCCGTAACGTCGTTATCTGTCATCACTTATTCCATATCAAAGACCGAATCAATGGCGATTCAAGTCAAGGCTTTGATTGTACCCTGTTCCACGTGGAACATTTTAAACGCCCGTTCGGGCCAAAATCGAGCCACCTCGCCCGATTCCACCGCGGCAATAAACACCTGCCCGCCCTGCGACACTAATATTTCGCACACCTTTGCGGCGTGGTTTTCATCCAGCTCCGCTGTGATGTCGTCCACCAAATAAACCGGCGGAACGCCCTGGCTCTCAGCCAGAACAACACCTTGCGCCAACCGCAGAGCCGCTACTGCCAATTTGGCCTGGCCCCTCGATAAATTGTCCGCGGCGGACCGACCGTCTAAACGCAGCCGCAAATCTGCCCGATGCGGTCCCAGCTGAGTAAATCCTCGCTGATGGTCAGATTCGGCGCTACCGACCAGCGCGTCAATCAACCGCTCCCGCTCATCCCAGCCCGACTTAAACACCAAGTCTATACTGAGAAGCGAGGGGCTCAAGCGGCCAGCCACATCCCTAAACGCGGCAGCAAGCCGAAGCGCCAAACGACGGCGCGCCTCAGTGAGTGCATCACCCGCACGCGCCAAATCCGCCAACCACGCATCATCGGAAGCTATGATACCACGCCTAAGGCCTGCATTTCTCTGCTTAAGCGTCCGCTGGTAGCGCCGCCATACCTCGAGAAACGATTGTTCCACGTGGAACAATGTGCCATCGAGGTAACGTCGGCGGTTGTCGGGGCCACCAAAAATCAGCTCCAATCCCTCAGTATCTAATAGAACCAGGGGCAGCAGCTCCGCCAGGGTCGATAGCGAGGCGACATTTTGACCGTTAAGCCTCAGCGTTGAATAGCCCGAACGGGTCCTCTCCATACCCATATGCTGAACCAGCCCGGCCTTTTCGACCTTCGCTGTAACCATACAGCTCTGCTGATCATGATGAATAACGGGTCGAAGAGAGTGACTTCTAAAAGAGCGCCCCATTGCCAGAAGGTGGAGCGCCTCCAATACGCTGGTTTTACCGCTGCCATTCAAACCAAAAAAAACGTTGCCCTGAGGGTGAAACTCAATGGTGTCCGACGTTAAATTGCGGACACCAGAGACACTCGCACTAATAATACGCACAAAACTCCGACCTACGGTGCGAAAGGAAGCAAATGAAAATAATGATTAAAGTCGCATAGGCATAACGACATACAGCGAATCGCCCGCCTCAGCCTCTTCAAGCAAAGCACTGCTTGCCGAATCCGCCAGCGATAGCCGGACTTGCTTGCCGTCCAAAACCGATAAAACATCGAGCAAGTAACTAACATTGAAGCCAACTTCTAGATCGTCGCCCTGATACTCAACGGCGACCAACTCCTCTGCCTGCTCCTGTTCTGGGTTATTTGCCGTGATTTCGAGGGCATCGTTGCTTAACTTCAGCCTCACGCCGCGATATTTCTCGTTGGACAAAATTGCCGTTCGAGTAAATGCCTGCTTAAGCTCCAGACGATCACCAATGACTGACTTATCAGGAGACTTAGGCAACACGCGCTCATACTCAGGGAACTTGCCGTCGACTAGCTTAGAGGTAAACGTATACTGAGCATTAGCAGCGCGCACATGATTATTGCCAATAACCAGCCGGATATTCTCGTCACCTTCTAGCAGACGTGATAACTCAAGCACGCCTTTACGAGGGATAATAACGGCAGCGTCGCCCGCATCGACCGCATCGGGAGACGTGCACAACGCCAAACGGTGGCCATCAGTGGCTACCATTCGCAAACGACCCGAGCGTATTTCCAGCAGCATACCGTTTAAATAGTAGCGGACATCTTGTTGCGCCATGGCAAAAGCCGTTCGCTCGATGAGTCGCTTAACCATTTTTTGGGGTAATTCGAGAGATAGTTCGCCCTGCCCCTCTTCAACAGATGGAAATTCAGACGCTGGCAAGGTCGACAGAGTGAATCGGCTACGTCCCGCTTTAACAGTGGCTTTCCCGGCCTCTACACTGAATTCTATATCAGAACCGTCCGGAAGCGATTTACAGATATCAACCAATTTTCTAGCAGGAACAGTAATATCGCCATCAACGCCAGATGCCGCCAAAGTAACTCTTCCCACAAGCTCTACTTCGAGATCTGTTCCTGTTAGGGAAAGCTGATTGCCCTCAAGACTCAACAAAACATTGGACAGGATAGGTAATGTTTGTCGACGCTCAACAACCCCCGCGACTAAATTGAGGGGTTTAATTAATGCGTCTCGAGAAATGCTAAATTTCATGGTTCACGTTGCTCCTGGCCAGACGGCTGCACCACCCTTCCTAAGCACCTTAGGTCGTTAGCGAGCGCAATAAATTCTTGTAGTCTTCGCGAATATCCGAATTCGTTTCGCGCAGCTCTTTAATCTTACGACATGCGTGCAGAACTGTCGTGTGGTCTCTGCCACCAAAACTATCACCAATTTCAGGCAAGCTATGGTTTGTTAGTTCTTTAGCAAGAGCCATAGCAACCTGCCGAGGACGAGCAATAGATCGGCTCCGTCGTTTCGACATTAAATCGGCGACCTTTATTTTATAGTATTCAGCCACAATTTTTTTCATGTTATCAAGGCTTATTTGCCTATCCTGCAACGCTAAAAGGTCTTTAAGGCTATCTTTAATTAAGTCTATATCGAACGGGCGGCCAGTGAAATGAGCGCTTGCGATGACTCGTTTTAATGCGCCCTCTAGCTCTCGAACGTTAGATCTGATCCGTTGCGCTATAAAAAACGCCGCCTCGGGCGATAAGTCTATATTCGACTGCTCAGCTTTCTTCATCAAAATAGCAACCCGCGTCTCCAGCTCGGGGGGCTCTACCGCAACCGTTAGGCCCCAGCCGAACCGCGACTTAAGTCGCTCTTCTAAGCCATCGATCTCTTTCGGATATCGGTCGCACGTCAGAATCATCTGCTGACCACCTTCAAGCAAGGCGTTAAACGTATGAAAAAACTCTTCTTGAGATCGATCTTTATTCGCAAAAAATTGAATATCGTCAATCAAGAGGGCATCGACGGAGCGGTAATAGCGCTTAAAATCACTGATAGCGTTGAGCTGCAGCGCTTTAACCATGTCAGCAACAAAACGTTCAGAATGGAGGTAAACGATTTTTGCTTGTGGGTTTTTCGCCAACATCGCGTTGCCGACAGCATGCATTAAGTGGGTCTTACCTAAACCAACGCCGCCGTAAAGAAACAGTGGGTTATACGAGTCACCAGGATGCTCAGCAACCTGCTGCGCTGCCGCCAACGCTAACTGATTGCTTTTGCCTTCAACGAAACTCTGAAAAGTGTAGCCTTCTACCAAGCTACTCTGATGGGCGGTAACCGGTGATGATGCCAGTCTTGTCGGCGGCTTTGCGAATGACTTGCTCGTAACTGGTGAAGTTGCAGGTTGTTGAATGTGCTGACGGGCCCTAGCCGCGATATCGGGAATGTCTGCAATCACGGGCGAAATACCAGCGCCGAAATCTCCGCGCGCTACTGTTATTGCGGGAGCAGGTGTAGCAGACGCAGGTGTCGTTTCTACGCTGTCGCCAACCACAATAGTTACTGATTGCGTGATATCGCCTGCGGTTTCTCGAAAAAAGCCTTCTATTAGCTCGCCGTACTTATTATCGACGAAATCACGAATAAAGCGGTTGGGTGCGGCTAGAACAAGACCGTCATCAGTGCTCGCCACGCTCAAAGGGCGTATCCATGTATTAAATTGCTGCAGTGGGACGTCACCACGCAGACGGGTTAAACAGTATTGCCAGGCATCAGAGGGAATTGCTTTGATGGTCACTTTAAGACAGTCTCCGGTTTGCTTTAAACCCTCTTTCAGACAAAGGGGATTAACTTGTTGTTATTTGAGTGCGTAGTTATCCACAAATAACAAAATAATTCAAAATTTTTTTTGTTTATATTTTTCAGTGGCTTACAACAACACAGAACCCCTAAACCAAGATAAAACTCTGCGCAAGGCCCCAATTATTAACAGCTGTGCATAACCTGTTTATATCTCTTGTGTAAGCGGCTGACAAATAATAATATTTGTGATTCCCGCACAACCAAAAGATTTTTATTGGGGCTATCCCTGCAAGTGGTTACTAACATGCAGTTTTTTTTCGTCTTTGTGATAATTTTATTTATGGCGTCCAACCCCTTGTCAGGCTAGCCGCGAGTCACTATACTCCGCGCCCCTTTGTTTATCGATTTAACAGGTTGTCGTCATGAAGCGTACTTTCCAACCCAGTGTATTAAAACGTAAGCGTACCCACGGTTTTCGTGCACGCATGGCAACTAAAGGCGGCCGCAAGGTTATCGCTCGTCGTCGTGCTCGCGGTCGTCGCCAGCTCTCAGCCTGAGAACTCATGTCCTGCTGTCGCGCGTGACTGAAGCTGACCTTGGCAAAAACCTTGCAAACCGTCAGTCAGTCGTTCCCCAGACAGTCGCGACTGCTATCTAAAAAAGATTTCAGTCAAGTTTTTGACTGCAACACAAAAAGGGCGTCCAATCGGTACGCCCTTTTGCTTGCTCTTCCCTCTGAACAAAGCCATTCTCGTATTGGGCTAGTTATTGCCAAGAAAAATGTTAAGTTAGCCGTGGAACGCAATCGTATTAAGCGTTTAGTGCGGGAGCATTTTCGTTGTCATCCTCCGAGCTCACCTTACGATCTAGTTTTCTTGGCACGCCGTAATCTACATGAATTGAGCAATCACGATATACGCTCACAACTGCACGGGCTCTGGAAGAAACTAGAACCTAACGCTGGCGCCGCTACGCCATGAATAGAGTCATTGAGCATATTAACGTAGGCTTACAGCAATTTTTAATCAGATTGATTAAGTTATACCGCCTAATATTGAGTCCTTGGATTGGCCGATCTTGCCGTTTTGAGCCAACGTGTTCGCGCTACACGGAAGAAGCTATTGAACGTTTCGGTCCAATAAAAGGGACTTGGATGGGCGTAAAACGCATTGGTCGGTGTCATCCTTGGCATGAAGGCGGGTATGATCCGGTGCCAAAAAGCTGAGCCACACTCACTATCACCAACACTAGAATGATTTTTTATGGATATTCAGCGTTACCTGTTGATTGCTGCAAGTGCAGCCCTCGCCATTATACTCCTCGGAGAATGGACTGCTTTTAGAGCGGAGAATTCCCAAGTGGAAGACCGCGTGCGTTTAGCCCAACCACAGAGCGA
Organism: uncultured Luminiphilus sp.; assembly: GCA_905479205.1. Classification (GTDB taxonomy): domain Bacteria; phylum Pseudomonadota; class Gammaproteobacteria; order Pseudomonadales; family Halieaceae; genus Luminiphilus. Next base: position 9,094 of record CAJQLP010000177.1, on the reverse strand, counting down.
CAACTCCATACCTTCAGATACCATTGCACTCGAAAAGCAGGCATCATCTGATACTGACGAGTTGCCCGACGTCACAGAGATCATTCAAAGTAATGAGCCTATGCCGCAGCAAGACAGTGCTTCGTCACTCATAACAGTGACTACTGACACGCTACAATTGGTTATAGACTTAGTGGGCGGTGATATTGTTGAAGCAGGGCTGCCACGCTTTCCAGACAATATCGAGAACCCAGACGTTCCATTTGTTATTCTCGAAAAAAATAATACGAGAACCTACGTCGCCCAAAGTGGTTTCGTCGGTCGTGACGGCATTGATACACCAGAGCGCGCAATTTATCGCAGCGATCAAATGGAATACCTGCAGGTAGGTAATCAGCCTCTTACAGTAACACTAACCACTATCGATACCCAGAAAGCAGTTGAAGTCACTAAGACGTTTACTTTTACGGCTAACAGCTACCTTGTAAATATTAGTTACGGCATCACAAACAACGGCAACGCACGCTGGGAAGCGGTCCCCTTTGCACAATTAAAGCGAGACAGCACATTGCCACCCGCAGCGGACACAAGCGGATTTGGTATGCAGCCATTTTTAGGCGCGGCAACGACAACCACAGAAGATCGATTTAAAAAATTCAGTTTCGGTGATATCGCCGACGAGCCATGGAAAAACAGTTACCAAGGCGGTTGGATCGCCATCATGCAACACTATTTTTTAAGTGCCTGGATACCCAGCGCAAACCAAAGCCACACTTATTCAACTCGCCAAACACAAGCTGGATTCAACATTGCCGGCTTCACTAGCTCACCCGTTATCGTTGATCCAGGTCAAACGGGTAGCTACTCAATGAATCTTTATGTAGGTCCAAAAGACCAATACACCCTTGCAGAAATATCTCCACACCTTGAACTGACCGTCGATTACGGTTGGCTTTGGTGGATTGCGCAGCCTTTATTCTGGCTACTAACAAAAATTCAATCCTTTGTTGGGAACTGGGGGGTTGCGATTATATTGCTGACCGTCTTTGTTAAAGGGGCATTCTTTAAGCTCTCTGCTGCTAGCTATCGATCGATGGCTAAAATGCGCAAAGTACAGCCGAAAATGCAAAGCATCCGAGAGGAATACGCCGACGACAAGCAAAAACAGTCACAAGCAATGATGGAGCTGTACAAAAAAGAAAAGATTAACCCAATGGGAGGCTGCCTACCCATTCTGATTCAAATGCCCGTGTTTATTGCCCTTTACTGGGTGCTAATGGAGTCGGTTGAATTAAGGCAAGCACCCTTTGCGTTGTGGATTAACGACCTATCAGTGATGGATCCTTATTTTGTGTTGCCATTGATGATGGGTGCATCAATGTTCTTTATGCAAAAATTAAATCCACCGCCGCCCGATCCTATGCAAGCAAAAATCATGCAGTGGCTTCCCGTTATCTTCACCTTTTTCTTCCTCTGGTTCCCTGCGGGTCTTGTGTTGTATTGGGTCGTTAACAACCTGTTATCTATGACTCAACAATTTATTATCACCCGCGCCATCGATAGAGAAGGGCTCAAGCACTAAAGAACAACTACCTAAGTCTATGAGCGACGTAACCACAAGCTTGGATACCGACACGATCGCAGCAATCGCCACTCCGTCTGGGAGCGGCGGTGTGGGTATTATTCGCCTGTCAGGTGTTAACGCGCTTTCAATCGGTCAAACCGTTAGTAACTTGTCCACCCTTACTCCTCGATATGCCACCTATACGCAATTCTATGCCAGAGACGGTGCCGCGATAGATAGTGGACTAATCCTCTACTTTCCCAACCCCCACTCGTTTACCGGTGAAGATGTGGTTGAACTACACGGACATGGGGGACAATTAATACTCAACATGATTTTGAGGCGGTGTTTGGAACTTGGTGCCCGAGAAGCGCGAGCTGGCGAGTTCTCAGAGCGCGCGTTTTTGAATGAGAAACTAGATCTCATTCAAGCCGAAGCCATCGCTGACCTTATTAACGCACAAACAGAGAGCGCAGCTCGACAAGCGCAGGCATCTTTACAAGGTAAATTTTCAGAACATATAGACGGTATAGCTCGACAAATGGTTGCACTACGAATGTACGTTGAAGCAGCCATTGACTTCCCGGAAGAAGAAATAGATTTCCTCTCGGAGGGTAAGGTAGCGCACCAGTTGGCGACGTTGATTCAAGATGCCCACGCCCTGCGTAGTACCGCTGCGCAAGGTGCTATTTACCGGACTGGCGCTACTGTTGTTCTCGCCGGAAAACCCAATGCGGGCAAAAGCAGCCTTATGAACTACCTCGCGGGTGACGCCATCGCTATCGTGACAGATCAACCTGGCACCACGCGCGACGTTGTTAAGGAACACATCAATATTGACGGTGTGCCAATTTACCTGACCGATACCGCAGGTCTACGTGAAACCGATGATGCTATAGAGAAAGAGGGTGTTAGGCGTGCAAAACAAGCCATTACACAGGCCGACATAACGCTTCATCTTGTCGATGATACCGACATCGTTAATGCTGACTCACTCGACTTCACGCTTGAATTGAAGGGTCACTGCATTAAAGTCTTAACAAAAATAGACCTCAGCGGGCGAACACCTGGCGTGATCAATAAAGGGGAGCACTCTGATCATATCGACTCTCTCGTCGTAGGTATTTCCGCACAAACTGGCGAAGGCGTAGATACTCTAAAAGCCGTATTAATCGACGCCTTAGGCTTAAAGTCACCTGGTGAAACCCTTTTCAGCGCCCGAGAACGTCATATCAAAGCACTTAATCAAGCCATCGATACACTGGAAACCGCCCAAGATCAGTTTCTATCGTCTGGGGCTGGCGAGCTACTCGCCGAAGATTTGCGCCTCGCCCACAACTATCTTGGCGTGATTACTGGAAAAATGTCCAATGATGATCTGCTGGGAGAAATTTTTAGCTCTTTTTGTATAGGAAAGTAACACCCGGCCTTTGCGCGCCAATACAGACCTTATTCACAGCTCATACAAAGAGTTGATGCTGGTTATCCCCCTAATTAACAACTTACACACGAGTTTTCAGTTACTTGCTTTGTTGTTTACGTTGAAAAGCTTTAAATGCTCAAAAATAGAATAACCGCTGTGCACAACACAGCGTGAAAGCGTGTGGGGTTTTTTGTGGATAGATATTAGCGAAGTTAATAATCGACTTAACCACAAATCATCACCGTTCAATACAGGGACAGTTTATTGGTTATCAGGCAACTTCTACAGAGTAAAACTGATGCAATGACTACTGTTGGCGCGGTTATCCACTTTATTTATGGCCTCTAATAATAACTACATCTATATATCTAACTTACTCAAAGAAATATTAATTTATATTTAATAGGTTAATAAAAGAATTAATAACAACCACGCGAGCAGATCAGAAATACACTTACACGCCTGTCAAAGTACTGTTTGCGACTGCAGCGCTTAGACTTATACTAGCTGACCGAATTTGACCCATAATTTTTGGGTAACAGAAATATGAGTGAGTACCCGAGTCATTACGACGTCATTGTTATTGGTGGCGGTCATGCTGGGACTGAGGCAGCCCTGGCCTCAGCGCGCTCGGGTGCGCGTACGTTATTACTCACACACTCGATTGATACGCTCGGGCAGATGTCATGTAACCCCGCAATAGGTGGTATTGGTAAGAGCCACTTAGTGCGTGAAATTGATGCAATGGGCGGCGCTATGGCGCAAGCTACCGATCAGGCCGGCATTCAGTTTCGTGTGCTGAACGCCCGCAAAGGGCCCGCAGTAAGAGCAACGCGCGCTCAAGCCGATAGAGTTCTATACCGCAATGCCATCAGGCAAATACTGTTAAACCAGCCAGGTTTAGATATCTTTCAAGACTCTGTAGAAGACGTCTTAATTGAAGGTGAGCGCGTTACTGGCGCCCGCACTAAAACAGGCTTAAATTTTAGATCAACGGCAGTTGTACTGACCGCAGGCACTTTCTTGCGGGGTAAAATTCATGTGGGGTTGGAAAATACTGAAGGTGGACGTGCAGGTGATCCCGCCGCCATTGGTTTAGCCGATAGATTAAGAGAGATTTGTCCTCGTACGGACCGTTTGAAAACGGGTACCCCTCCCCGCATTGATGCTCGTTCTGTCGATTTTTCAGTGATGGCTGAACAATGGGGTGATGAGCCCCGTCCAGTGATGTCTCTGCACGGCTCTCCCACAACACATCCCGAGCAACGTTGTTGCTGGATTACTCATACCAATGAGCAAACGCACGATATTATTAGAGATGGTCTAGATCGTTCGCCTTTATTTAGCGGTGTTATAGAAGGGACTGGGCCCCGTTATTGCCCGAGCATTGAAGACAAGATTCATCGATTTTCTGATAAGTTATCCCACCAAATATTTATTGAGCCTGAGGGTCTAACAACGACAGAGCTTTATCCTAACGGGATATCAACAAGCCTACCGTTTGATGTGCAGTTATCGTTGGTTCACTCAATCGTCGGACTGGAGAAGGCGCACATTACTCGCCCTGGTTACGCTATTGAGTACGATTATTTTGACCCAAGAGATTTAAAACATTCGTTAGAAACGCGCTCGATCAATGGTTTGTTCTTTGCGGGACAGATAAACGGTACAACGGGATATGAAGAGGCCGGGGCTCAAGGTCTTCTGGCGGGCTTAAATGCTGCTCGATTGAGTCGCGAAGAAGCTGCCTGGGAACCTCGTCGAGACGAAGCTTACATTGGTGTTTTAGTTGACGATTTAGTGACTCTTGGTACTCAAGAGCCCTATCGAATGTTCACATCGCGCGCTGAATATCGATTACTGCTTCGTGAAGATAACGCCGATCTTCGCTTAACGGCTAAAGCGCGAGATATGGGATTAATATCTGATCAACGCTGGGCGCAGTTTGAGCACCGGCGTGATGCAATTGATCGCGAAGTTGAACGTCTTGAACGAACGTATTTGCAGCCTCAAAGTGAGTCGGCGCAAGGGTTGGCCCCGAAATTAACGAAGCCATTAACGCGTGAATATTCCCTAGCCGATTTACTACGACGACCAGAGCTTAATTATTCTGATGTTGCGAGATTAGCTGGCGACACTGATGTTGACGACTCGCATGTTGCTGAGCAGGTCAGTACACAAATAAAATACGCAGGTTATATTGAGCGACAGCAAGACGAGGTCGATCGTTTGCATCGTCAAGAGGCAACGGCTATTCCGACAGATGTTAATTATGCAGCTGTCGACGGCTTGTCCAACGAGATACGTCAAAAACTCGAAGCAGCACGACCTGCAACCATCGCGCGAGCCGGCCGTATCTCGGGTGTAACTCCTGCTGCCCTGTCTCTCCTGTTAGTGCACTTAAAGAAGCGCGAGCGAACTCGTCGCGTTGCTAATGGTTGATCAGGAGCGAAAGATTCTTGAGCTGGGAATGCAAACCCTGTCGATTCCCTACACCACTGCTCAAATTGATGGCTTGATAGCTTATCTTGATCTAATGGATCGCTGGAACAAAGCGTACAATCTTACCGCTGTTCGTGGACGTGAGAACTGGGTAGTTCGGCATCTTCTGGATAGCTTGGCAGTTTTACCTTTGTTGGGAACACATTTGTCGAAGGCGCATCGTGTTATTGATGTGGGTACTGGTGCGGGGCTGCCGGGTATTCCTTTGGCGCTCATGCGACCCGATACATCGGTTGCACTGTTAGACAGTAATGGCAAAAAAACGCGATTTTTGTTCCAAGCAAAAATGCAGTTAGGTTTAACGAATATCACGATCGTGGAGTCTCGAGTCGAGCAATACCGTCCGACAGAACTTTACAGTGGAGTTCTGTCGCGCGCGTTTGCTTCACTGACAGACATGGTGCAAGTTTGTGAGCACTTACTTTCCCCTAACGGCAGTTTTTTTGCAATGAAAGCAGCGACAGTTGACGGTGAGATTATCGATATGAAGAAAGCGACGCATGATCGCTTCTCAGTGACTGCAATACACGATCTTGCTATACCTGGGCTCAATGAATCGCGATCGGTTGTAGAAGTGAAATTAACAAAGGACTCGCCATGAAAACAATCGCTGTCGCTAATCAAAAGGGTGGTGTAGGAAAAACCACAACGAGCGTTAATTTAGCCGCCAGTCTTGCAGCCATGGGACGATCAATTTTGTTAGTTGATCTCGATCCTCAGGGTAATGCGACCATGTCATCGGGCGTTGACAAACACTCGGTCGAATTCAGCAGTTACGAGCTTTTGGTTGAGCGAGCACCGCTTAATAAAGTGGCGGTTCCAGCCGCTGAGAATGGCTATCACATTGTGCCGGCGAATCGAGATTTAACGGCAGCTGAAGTGCAATTATTAGAGATGCCCGATCGAGAGAAGCAGTTGCAAAATGCCTTAGCCACAGGTTTCCAATACGATTTTGTTATTATCGATTGTCCGCCTTCATTAAGCATGCTCACGGTTAACGCACTTGTCGCCGCAGATTCTGTATTAATAACAATGCAATGCGAGTATTTTGCGTTAGAAGGTTTATCTGCGCTGTTGAATACTGTTCGACGTGTTGCTGAAACTATTAATACTAAGTTGGCGGTAGAGGGAATTTTGCGCACGATGTATGACCCGCGCAACTCACTTACCGGCGAAGTATCTGCGCAATTACATAAACATTTTGGCGATCTGGTGTATCGTACCGTTATTCCTCGGAATATCCGTTTAGCTGAGGCGCCGAGCCATGGTCAACCAGCACTTTTCTACGACCGCTATTCAACAGGAGCGCGAGCTTACGCGGCATTAGCCGGGGAATTTGTTAAGCGTCAGACAGCCCGCTGATCTACTGATTAGGCGTACAAGGAGTCAGAGTGTCCACACGTAAGAAAAGACTGGCTAAAGATCTCGATCTACTTATCGGCATCTCTAAGGCAGAATTGCCGGTAACAAACACCTCGTCAGCAGTAGAAACGGCATCGTCGGCCCAAACGTCGAAAGAAGGCTTGATCTTTATTCCTCTCGAACACCTCCAGCGCGGGAAATACCAGCCCCGACGTGAGTTCGAGAAAACTGCCTTGGCTGAGTTGGCGAGCAGTATTCGCACTGATGGTGTTATGCAGCCCATCGTCGTACGGGCTATATCTAGCGAAAAATGGGAAATAATTGCCGGTGAAAGACGCTGGCGCGCCAGCCAATTGGCGGGCATCGATAGAATCCCCGCTGTCGTAAGGGAAGTATCTGACGAGTCTGCCATCGCTATGGCGCTTATCGAAAATATTCAACGGGAAAACCTGAATGCCATTGAAGAGGCTGAAGCGTTAAAGCGCTTACAGGTAGAGTTTGAGTTGAGCCAACAGCAAGTCGCGGAACGAGTGGGAAAATCGCGCTCTGTCATTGCTAATCTTTTGCGCTTATTGACGCTTGAACCCGATGTTCGTCATTTAATTGAGACATCTCAGCTTGATACTGGACATGCAAAGGTGTTGTTAGCGCTAGAAGGACCTAAGCAGTTAAAAGTTGCTCGGCAAGTGGTCAGCGGGAAACTATCGGTTCGGCAAACAGAGTCCCTAGTTAAATCTACGCTCGCCGGTCCAAATTCAGGCGATGAGGCGTCCACCCGTGCAGACCCAAATATTACCAAACTAGAACGAGACCTTTCTGGCAAGTTAGGTGCTGCGGTGTCAATCAACCATGCGAAGGCGGGACGCGGTAAATTAGTTATCAATTACAGCAGTCTTGATGAACTAGACGGCATATTGAGACGTATTCGTTAGCGCAAGTCAGTTGAAGTTAAATAGTATTTCGCCTACACTCGCGCCCGCTAAGTTTACGGGTATTAAGCCCAGTGGCAGTTATGCGGGAACAAAGTAGCCCTCAAAGCCCATGGGCAAGTGTCCGTCGCAAAATGTTGGTGAGCCAGGCGGCTACGTTCGCGACCGTTGCGGGTATAGCCACCTTAATTGCGTTGGTTAGTAATGCGCAGCTGGGTATCGATTTTATTGTTGGCGGCTTGATCGCTTTGCTACCGCAGCTCTGGTTCGTGGTTCGCAGCACAGGTCCAACAGCCGGCTCTCACGCGGGTTTGTTGGCGCTGGGAAAATTAGCAATTAGCGGTGCCGGCTTTGCCGTTTGGTTTGTAATAGTACCCACAGCGAATCCAGTTGCGACGTTGGTTGGAACAGCGACCGCTATAGTAGCGGCGACGCTATGTATGATTGGATTTCAACAGCGTTCTGAAGATTGATTGAATTTAGGATATTGGACACATGGCAGCAAGCGGAAGCGAGCAAACAATATCGGACTATATTGTCCATCACCTTACCAACTTAACCTATGGCAAGTTGCCAGCAGGTTTTGATCGCGGTAACGGTGACATTATTGGTGAAGGCGGTCAGTGGACTATGGCTCACGGTGGCGCCGAAGCCGCCGCGATGGGGTTTAATGCTATTCACGTCGATTCTATGCTTTGGTCTGTAGGGCTTGGTTTGATTTTTTGTTGGTTTTTCCGGTCTGTTGCTAAGAAGGCAGAGACGGGCGTACCCAGTGGTATGGTTAGCTTGGCAGAAATGGTTGTAGAGTTCGTTGACGGTACTGTTAAAGACACCTTTCATGGACGCAACAAACTCATAGCGCCCCTAGCGCTCACCATCTTTGTTTGGGTGTTTTTGATGAACCTCATGGATATTATTCCTGTTGACCTCATCCCCCACTCCCTCGAACTGTTAGGTGTGCCCTACCAAAAGATCGTGCCTTCAACCGACCCAAACATCACGATGGGTATGGCGTTGGGGATCTTTATTCTCATGTTGTATTACTCAATTAAAGTTAAGGGCTTCGGCTTTGTTAAAGAATTAACAATGAACCCGTTTAACCATGTTTTATTCATTCCGGTGAACCTTTTCATGGAAGTGGTTGGGTTGCTAGCCAAACCCTTTTCGCTGGGTTTGCGTCTGTTCGGCAATATGTACGCAGGCGAGATGATCTTTATTTTGATTGCAGCGCTGTTTAGTGCAGGAATTGCATGGATGTTACCTGCAGGCTTACTGCAAATCGGTTGGGCCATTTTCCATATTTTGGTCATCACGCTACAAGCGTTCATTTTTATG